>CAYJLZ010000006.1:33383-43183 GCA_964371265.1 uncultured Bacteroides sp.
CAACGAAAAAATTGTTATTATTGGTGGGCCATGCAGTATTGAAGGCGAGCAACCGACTGTTGAAATTGCTAATGCAGTAAAAAGTGCCGGTGGTTGTATGCTACGTGGCGGCGCTTACAAGCCTCGAACAAGCCCCTATGCATTTCAAGGAATGGGTACTGATGGTGTTTTGGCAATGGTAAAGGCACGCGATATTACTGGCATGCCCATTGTAAGTGAGCTTATGAGCGAAGATAAAATTGAAGAATTTGAACAGCATGTTGATCTTATTCAGGTTGGTGCACGCAATATGCAAAACTTTCAACTTTTAAAAGCTCTTGGAAAAGTATCGAAGCCTATTTTACTAAAGCGCGGGCTTGCCAACACAATTGAAGAATGGATTATGAGCGCCGAGTATATTATGGCAAACGGCAACGAAAATGTTATACTGTGCGAGAGAGGAATTAGAACTTTTGAGAAATACACAAGAAATACTCTCGATTTATCGGTAATTCCTATTATTTAAGAAAAAACGCATTTGCCGATTATTATAGACCCAAGCCATGCAACAGGCAATTACAGGTATGTTGAAAGCATGTCACTTGCTGCTGTTGCTGCAGGTGCTGATGGCTTAATAATTGAAGTTCACCCTTCACCTGAAAAGGCCTGGAGCGACGGATCTCAAACATTGAGGCCCGATAAATTTGCCACACTTGTAGATAAGTGTAGGCGCATTGCAAATATAATTGATAGAGATATATACTAATTGTTTAATTTAAGGTGAAATATCATATGCGTGTAAATATAAAAAAAGGATACAACGGTGGGCAGATTACAATACCTCCCAGCAAAAGTTTGGCGCACAGGGCTTTAATATGCGCCTCACTTTCGTGCGGAAAAAGCTGTATTAGCGGCATAATTGCTTCGGATGATATGTTTGCCACCATCGGTGCTATGCGTTGTTTAGGTGCTAAAATAAATTACGATGAGAGTGCCGGCACTGCAAATGTCGAAGGAATATATACTCATGGTAATAATTCTATGAATTTATTAGAATCCAGCATAAATTGCAACGAAAGTGGCAGCACATTGCGTTTTCTTATTCCACTATTTAGCCTTACAAATAAACCTGTAAATTTTATTTGTAAGGGGAGGCTTGCACAGAGACCTCAAAATGTTTACCAAAAGATGTTTGAAGAGCAGGGCTTAACGTTTAATCATACAAAAAACGGCATTTTTATTAACGGCGCTATTGGCAGCGGTGAGTATATTATTGACGGAAGTGTTAGTAGCCAGTTTATTTCCGGCCTTCTGTTTGCGCTTCCATTAATTAAAACTAACAGTACAATTAAAATTACAAAGCCTTTTGAAAGTCGCAGCTATGTTAACTTAACTATTCAAGCTATGCAAGATTTCGGAGTGCAAGTCAAGTGGATTGATGATTATACAATTAGTATTAAAGGTAATCAAATATACTGTGCGCACAATTATACTGTTGAAGGCGATTGTTCTCAGTGTGCATTTTGGGCAGTATTGGGGGCTCTTGTAAACAGTAAAAATACAGTTCGGGTTTTGGGGCTTCGCCATAACACATTACAGGGCGACAGTGTAATATTCAGTATTCTAAAAGCCATGGGCGCCGGCGTAACAGACAATAGAGAAAAAGACGGTTCTATGATATTTTTCAACTCTTTATCAGATATTTTTACTGACGAAATTGACCTTGCTGATTGCCCTGATTTAGGACCGATATTAACTGTACTTTCTGTGTTTTGCAAGGGCAACACTGTTATAAAAAACGCCGGAAGGCTTCGCATTAAAGAGAGCGATAGAATTGAAGCAATGGAGAAAGAGCTAAAAAAAATAGGCGCTGATATTAACAGCGACGAAAATAATATTTTCATTAAAGGTGGCGCTAAATTAAGGTGTAGCACTCAGCTTTTCTCTCACAACGACCACCGCATTGTAATGGCGCTTTGTGTTGCCTGCGTTGTTTTTGCCTCCTATTGTAAAAACGAAGATGATTTTTATTGCAGTATAGAAGGTGCACAAGCAGTTAATAAAAGTTACCCCGAATTTTTTGACCATTTAAAGCAACTGGGTTGCAATATAACGCTTACTGATGATTAAATATTTTATTGTTAAAACTGCATTATTAATATTTGTAATAAATCTATTTTAAATTTTTAAGGGCTGGAGTGATAATTGTGTTCACAAATAAATACAAATTTTGCATTGTGGGCCTTGGCCTAATTGGCGGCAGTTATGCAATGGCACTTACATCTCAAGGTTATCATGTGTCGGCCATAGATGTTAATAGTGAAAGTATTGAGTATGGTTTAAAAAACAATATTATTGCACAAGGTTTTACTAATAATTACGATGATATGTTAAAAAATTGCGACGTGGTAGTTTTATGTTTGTACCCATCGGACTGTGTGGCTTGGGCACTAAAGCACAAAAATAAATTTAAAAATGGAGCAATTATAACTGATATTTGCGGTGTAAAAAGTGCAATTGTTTATAAAATACAATCATTTTTACCTAGTAGTGTAGAGTTTATAGCTTGCCACCCAATGGCTGGCAAAGAGGTTAGCGGCGTGCAAAATGCTGACTTTAACATTTTTAAAAAAGCAAATTTCATCGTAGTACCAACAAAAAATAATACACAAAGTGCAATTGACTTTGCGTTTGATCTTGGAAATATTCTTGGTTTTAACTGTGTATCGTGCTTAACTTGTGAGGAACATGATAATATGATAGCATTTTTAAGTCAGTTAACACATGCCATAGCTGTTAGCCTTATGAACACATCTAAAAGTGACAGCATAGCTAAATATACCGGTGACAGTTTTAAAGATTTAACACGAATTGCAAAAATTAATGCACCTATGTGGAGAGAACTTTTTTTGTGTAACAAGGATTTACTTTTAGCTCAAATAGATGAGTTTACACAAAATTTGTGTGATTTAAAAACAAAGCTTGAAAACAATGATGCACAAGGGCTTGAACAGCTTTTTGAAAATTCAACACAGCGAAGAATTGCTTTTGACGAGTTAAAAAATAATAAATAAATATTTTTTATATATAGTTAGCTTTTTATAAAATATTTTAAGTATAACGACTTTTGTGTATTTTTTAAATATACACATTCTAAACTGTGCTCAGCTATAACCCCTTTTATGTTAAATTTTTGCACATTGTCGCATTTATTAAATACATCTTCGTAAACAAAAGATATGCCTGTGTTATTTTTTACAAGTTTTACAATAGTTTTAAAAGAATTTGTAGTATGCTTTTTTTCAAAGTCGTTTATTGAGTAATTATGGTTTTGTATAACCCTTTCAAAAACCTCTCTTGTACCCGAGCCTTGTTCCCTCAATATTACAGTTTGCTGCATTATCTCACTTATATCTACTGTTTTGTTTGCAAATTTGTGATTTACGCTACAAATGCCTACTAAATTTCCCGCTTTGTAAACCTCTGATTCAAATTCTGTTTTATTATAAACTCCTTCTACAAATATAAAATCGAGTTCGTAATTTTTCAGCTTTAGCAGCAAATCTTTTGTGTTTTCCACAACAAAATTCAGCTCTATATCTTCATTTTTTAACAGTTTTAAAATTTGATTATTTATACAATACTCCCCTATGGTTTTTGTTGCACCTATGTTTAATATAGGTGCTTTTTTTGCATTTAACGCATCTTGCAGTTTTTTGTTATTGTACTGGGCCGATATTGCATAATTTTGCAATATTTCGGCTTGTTTTGTTTTTGTTAAAACTCGGTTTTTGTATTCAAACAAATTGCAACTGTAAGTTTTTTCTAGTTGTTTAATATGGTTTGTTACTGCGGGCTGTGTCATATTTAGCTCGTTTGCAGTTTGTGTATAATTCATGTTTTTACAAAGTGCTAAAAATGTTTTAATTTTATAATCTATCATTTTACACCTCTATTAATTTTTTTAATTGTTATATAAGCATTTATTATTTTATTTTATCATTGAAATGTGGTAAAATCAATACGTACAGTAAAATATATAATAATAAACGAGGTAAATGATATGAAAAAAATTATACCGGGTGTGATGCTTGCATTATTAGTTGCTGCAATTGCAAAATTTTTAGAGGGTTTAATGCCTATACACTTAATTAGCGCCAGTGTTATAGCGCTATTTATTGGTATGGCAATTAATTATTTTATAGGTAGTAAAAGCGTGTTTTCTTCGGGTTTTAATTTTACATCTAAAAAAGTTTTAAAGTTTGCAATTATATTACTTGGGGCATCTTTAAGTATAGAAACTATTTTAAATGTTGGTAGATTTTCATTAATAGTAATGGTTTTTACGCTGTTTACATGTTTTGGTGTAGGGTATTTTTCAGGCCGTATGCTTGGTTTAAACTGGAAGATGTCCAACTTAATATCTGCCGGCACAGGAATTTGTGGCGGTAGTGCAATAGCTGCTATTGCCCCTGTTATAGACGCTGACGACACCGATATTGCCTTTGGCATATCTGCAACATTTATTTTTGATATGATAATGATTTTGCTTTTCCCTATAATGGGGCAAATGCTCGGCCTTTCAGATATGGCATATGGGCTGTGGGCCGGCACTGCCGTTAACGACACTTCTAGTGTTGTGGCAGCAGGTTATGCATACAGCGAGGCCGCAGGTGATTTTGCAACAACAGTAAAACTTACAAGAACACTTACAATTATACCTACTGTTTTAATTTTTGCAGTTATTGGCTCTTACGTTAAGAAAAAAGAAGCTGAAAAAACAGCCTTTGCAACCGGAGAAAAAGTAAAGATTAATATGTTAAGTGTTATTCCATGGTTTATTTTAGGTTTTTTAGCACTTGCGGTTTTAAACAGCGCTTCACTAATACCTTTACAAGCATCGCTATTTTTAAAGGAGTCTAGCAAGTTTTTAATGGTTATGGCACTTGGCGCAATTGGCCTTAAAACAGATATTAAAAGTATGCAAAAGGCAGGCTTTAGGCCAATGCTGCACGGGTTTATAATATCCGCCTTAGTTGTTATTGTATCAATAGTTGTTCAATATGCAATAGGTATAGTATAATTTCAAATGGTTATTTTATTAATTATATACTTTCGATAAAAAATTTTTATAGTTAAATATTTTATTAAAAAGTTTCAAATAAAAATCGCTTAACACAGGCAAGCTAGCCTTAGTTAAGCGATTTTTGTTTCAATTAATATTGTGTAAAAATTATTTTACTCTGAGGCTATACTTGCACCTGTTTTTAAAATTACATCGTGGCTTCCGCCCTCTACTATGCTTGTAGATGATACAACAGTTAGCTTTGCCTTTGTTTGCAATTCTTCTATACTTAAAGCACCACAATTGCACATAGTGTTTTTTACTTTTGCAAGCGTTACGTTTACACCGTCTTTAAGTGCGCCGGCATACGGTACATAGCTGTCAACGCCCTCTTCAAATGTAAGTTTTCCACTTCCGCCAACGTCGTACCTTTGCCAGTTTCTCGCCCTGTTGCTTCCCTCGCCCCAATACTCTTTAACATACGTACCGTTAATTCTCAGTTTTGCTGTCGGGCTCTCATCAAATCTTGAAAAATATCTTCCAAGCATAACAAAATCTGCACCCATTGCAAGTGCCAGTGTTAAGTGGTAGTCGTGTACTATACCGCCGTCCGAGCAAATTGGAACGTATATACCAGTTTTCTCAAAGTATTCATCTCGCGCCTTTGCAACTTCTATTACTGCCGTCGCCTGTCCTCTGCCTATACCCTTTGTTTCCCTTGTAATGCAAATACTTCCGCCGCCTATGCCTATTTTAATAAAGTCGGCACCTGCATTTGCCAAAAACAAAAAGCCTTCTTTATCTACTATATTTCCCGCACCTATTTTTACGCTGCCACCATATTTTTCTCTTACCCATTTTATTGTATCTGCTTGCCACTGGCTAAATCCTTCCGAAGAATCAATGCATAATACATCTGCTCCAGCTTCAATAAGCGCAGGCACTCTTTGTTCATAATCTCGTGTATTAATACCTGCTCCAACTACATAGCTCTTATTTGCATCAAGCAGCTCACAAACATTCTCTTTATGGCTGTCGTAGTCTTTTCTAAAAACCATGTATACAAGGCGTCCCTCATCGTCTACAAGCGGCAACGAATTTATTTTGTTATCCCAAATAATATCGTTTGCTTCTTTAAGCGTTGTACTAGCCGGTGCAGTAACAAGCTTTTGAAGAGGAGTCATAAAATCTTGCACCTTTTCATCGCCTGTCATTCTCGACACACGGTAATCTCTGCTTGCAACTATGCCAAGAAGTTTACCGTTTGGTGTGCCGTCGTGTGTAACAGCCATAGTCGAATGGCCTGTTCTTTGCTTTAATTCAAGAACATCGTTTAGTGTTGCATCAGCCCTAATGTTGCTATCGCTTGTAATAAAGCCTTTTTTATACTTTTTAACACGCCTAATCATTTCGGCCTCTTGCTGTATTGTTTGAGAACCGTATACAAACGCAATACCACCCTCTTTTGCAAGTGCAATTGCCATAGTATCGTTGCTAACGCTTTGCATTATTGCACTTACCATAGGAATATTCATTGTTATGGGGCATTTTTCTAGCCCTTTTTTATATTTTACAAGTGGTGTTTTTAGGCTAACAGCACTTGGTACGCAATCTACCGAAGAATAACCGGGTACTAACAAATACTCTCCAAATGTGCGAGATTCCTCTTTAAAAATATAAGGCATATTAATCTCCATTCTTTACTATAACTGTTTTAAAGCTAAATTTATATTAATAATTATAATAACACAAATTATTACTATATTCAACATTTATGTAAATATTGTGCAAAATTGCATTGCATTATTTGGTTAAAACGCATTGTTACATTAAAATATGCATTAATAAAAGGCACAAAACCCAATGGGTTTTGTGCCTTTGCAATTAGCAGATATAATACTTTTCATAAAATAATCTAGTTATAGGTTATTTTATGAAAATATAATTTTTTGCTTAAACAAGCTCAATTATAGCCATAGGCGCTGCGTCACCACGGCGTACACCGGTTTTTATTATACGTGTATATCCGCCATCACGGTCGGCATATTTGGGGCCAACTTCGTCTATAACCTTTTTTGCAACATCTTCTTTGGTAATGTATGCAAAAATTTGGCGCTTTGCATGTAAATCTTCACGCTTGCCAAGTGTAATCATCTTTTCAGCCATACTACGCACTTCTTTCGCACGTGTAACGGTTGTTTCAATTTTACCGTTGTCAAGCAAAAATGTAACCATAGCTCGCATCATAGCTTTGCGGTGGTCACTTGCTCTGCCAAGCTTTCTTGTACCGGGCATTGCTTTCACTCCTTTTCGTTTACTCGTCGTCGTTAATAAGGTTAAAGCCCAACGATTGCAGTTTTGCAATTACCTCTTCAAGGCTTTTTCTTCCGAGGTTGCGTACTTTCATCATTTCGTCTTCACTCTTACTTATAAGGTCTTCTACTGTGTTTATTCCCGCACGTTTTAGGCAGTTAAACGACCTTACCGACAAATCAAGCTCTTCAATAGTCATTTCAAGTGCTTTTTCTTTGCCCTTATCGTCTTTTTCAACCATAATTTCGGCGTTCATTGTTTCTTGCGACAATGTAACAAACAAGTTCAAATGTTCCGACATAATTCTTGCTGCAAGGCTTACCGCCTCTTTTGCATCTATTGTGCCGTCTGTCCAAACTTCTATGCTAAGCTTGTCATAGTCGGTAATTTGGCCTACACGTGTGTTTTCAACAGTGTAGTTAACCTTAAGTACAGGTGTGTAAATACTGTCTACCGGCAGGGCACCAACAGTTTGCTGTTGTGCAATTTGTTTGTTCTTATCGGCAGAAACGTATCCACGCCCTTTATCGAATGTAAGCTCCATAACCAGCTTGCCATCTTTTGCAATATTGGCAATGTGCCAGTTAGGGTTTAAAATTTCTATATCGGCATCTTGCATAATTGCTCCGGCTGTAACTTCGCCCTCGCCAAGTGCCTCTATACGCACAACTTTACTTTCGTTTGTGTGCAGTTTTGCTGTTATGCCTTTAACATTTAAAACAATCTCGGTAACGTCTTCTTTAACACCCTCTATGGCTGAAAACTCGTGCACGACACCGTCTATTTTAATGCCTGTTACGGCCACACCCGGCAAGCTCGATAGCAAAACTCTGCGCAAGCTATTGCCAAGCGTTGTACCAAAACCACGCTCTAGCGGTTCTACCACAAATTTACCATAGCGTCCGTCTGCTGACAAAACAGCTGTTTCAATTTTCGGCTTTTCAATCTCCATCATATTAATTACCCTCCTTCATTAGGCATTTTGCCCACTTATGTTCGCATGCGTGCAAGGGATAAATTATTTGGAGTACAACTCAACTATTAGATGTTCTTCAACATCAAAGTCGATGTCACTGCGCTGTGGAAGTGTGCTTACTGTACCTTGCAATGAATTCTTTTCACTACTTAGCCAGCCGGGCACATTAACGATTACCGCATCGTCGCCCGTAAGCTTTTTAAATTTTACGCTTGCTTTGCTCTTTTCACACACACTTATAACGTCTCCAGCTTTTACAAGGTATGACGGTATGTCTAAGCGGTGACCATTTACCGTAAAGTGGCCGTGTGTTACAAGTTGCCTTGCCTCACGCCTTGTGGCTGCTAGCCCTAAGCGGTATACTGTATTGTCTAAACGAGTTTCAAGCATAACAAGTAATAACTCGCCTGTTTTGCCCTGCATACGTGATGCATGCTCGTAGTAGCGACGGAATTGTTTTTCACTTACGCCGTAAACAAATTTAACCTTTTGCTTTTCGGTAAGTTGCAATGCATATTCAGATTTTTTCTTGCGCATCTGAGTGCTTGTATTGCGATTTGTTTGTTTTTTGGCGTAGCCCATAACTGCCGGAGATAATCCGAGTGCTTTGCACCTTTTAGCAATGGGTTGCATATCTCTTGCCATATATTAATAGGCCTCCTTAAAATTAAATTAAATGCGGCGACGCTTTGGTGGGCGGCATCCGTTATGTGGAATTGGTGTAACATCTTTAATCATGTTAACTTCAAGGCCTGTTGCCTGTAATGCTCTTATAGCAGCCTCACGGCCTGAACCGGGACCCTTTACAAAAACTTCAACAGACTTCATGCCGTGGTCCATAGCGCTTTTTGCTGCAGTTTCTGCTGCAATTTGTGCGGCATATGGTGTGCTTTTGCGGCTACCTCTAAAGCCCAGTCCTCCGGCACTTGCCCAAGAAATGGCGTTGCCGTTAACATCGGTTATTGTAACAATTGTGTTGTTAAACGTACTTTGAATATGTGCGCAGCCACGCTCGATATTTTTGCGCTCACGGCGTTTTGTACGTGATGCGCCTTTTTTAACAGTAGCTTTTGCCATGTATTAATCCTCCTATTACGGCTTATTTCTTTTTGTTTGCAACTGTGCGTTTTGGGCCTTTTCTTGTGCGGGCGTTTGTTTTACTGCGCTGACCGCGAACGGGCAAGCCCTTGCGATGACGCACGCCTCTGTAACATTGAATTTCCACTAGTCGTTTAATGTCTAGTGCAACGTTGCGGCGCAAATCGCCCTCAACTGTAAAATTCTTATCGATGTAATCACGAATAAGAGCCTCTTCGTCGAATGTCAAATCTTTAACCCTTGTATCGGGACTAATTTTTGTAGCAGCTAAAATTTGTTTTGCTGCACTGTTACCAATACCGAATATATAGGTTAGGCCAACTTCAACTCGCTTTTCTTTGGGCAAGTCAACTCCGGCTATACGTGCCA
>CAYJLZ010000007.1:0-4873 GCA_964371265.1 uncultured Bacteroides sp.
TATCCACCTGAGCTATAGGCGCAAATACCTGCAACCAAACAAAGCGTTAACAACGTTGCCAAACTATTCTACTACATAAATCGCTTTTTGTCAAGCATATTTGCAAAATTATTGCCATATCTTTTGTACACTTATACAAATTTATTCTTTTTCCTTTAAGCAACAAGTTACTATTTGTGTTTTATTTCTCACTTAAGGTATTTATTTTTTCTTTACCGCCCATATACGGTTGCAGCGCCTTTGGTATATTTACGCTCATATCGCTATTTAAGTTGTTTTCCAAAAATGCAATTAGCATTCGTGGCGGAGCAACCACAGTGTTGTTTAATGTGTGCGGAATATATTTTTTACCGCCTTCGCCACTCACCCTCATTTTTAGTCTTCTCGCCTGTGCTTCGCCCAGGTTAGAGCAACTTCCCACCTCGAAATATTTTTGCTGGCGCGGACTCCATGCCTCAACGTCCACACTTTTCACTTTTAAATCGGCCAAATCGCCGCTGCAACACTCCAGTGTTCTCACCGGTATATCTAGGCTCCTAAACATATCAACGGTGTTTTTCCACAATGTATCAAACCATTTTGGGCTTTCCTCGGGTTTACAAACTACTACCATTTCTTGTTTTTCAAATTGATGTATTCTGTAAACGCCTCTTTCCTCTATTCCGTGCGCCCCTTTTTCTTTTCTAAAACACGGCGAATAACTTGTCATTGTCTGCGGCAATTCACTCTCTTGCAAAATAGTGTCAATATATCTACCAATCATAGAGTGTTCACTCGTGCCAATAAGGTACAAGTCCTCGCCCTCTATTTTATACATCATCGATTCCATCTCTGCAAAGCTCATTACACCTGTTACAACACCGCTTCTTATCATATAAGGCGGAATACAATAAACAAAACCTCTGTCAATCATAAAATCTCGGGCATAGCTAATAACAGCGCTGTGCAACCTTGCAATGTCTCCAAGCAAGTAGTAAAACCCGTTGCCGGCAACTCGTCTTGCGCCGTCTAGGTCAATGCCGTTAAAGCTCTCCATTATCTCGGTATGGTACGGTATTTCAAAGCTCGGAACAGCCGGCTCGCCATATTTTTGCACTTCTACGTTTTCGCTGTCGTCCTTACCTATTGGTACGCTGTCATCAATTATATTTGGTATCATCATCATTATTTTATCAATTTTTTCGCCAAGCTCTGTTTGCTTTTCTTCAAGTTGCTTTAACATATCTGCCTGTGCTTGCACCTGTTGCTTTACCTCTTCGGCCTCGTCTTTTTTTCCTTGTGCCATAAGTGCGCCTATGTTTTTGCTCAACTTGTTTCTTTGCGCACGCAAAGTGTCTGCCTTTGCAATTACCTGTCTATATTCAACATCAAATTGCGCTACGTCATCAACAAGCGCAATTTTACTTTCTTGAAATTTTTTCATCATGTTATCTTTTACAAGTTGCGGGTTTTCTCTAATCAATTTTATATCAATCATTATTATTGCACCTCTCGTTTGTTTGTGTTTTATTGCTAAGCCTTATAATTGCCAAGCAAATTTGCAAAAGCTTTCAATTGCTCATCGCTATAAAACTCTATTGCCAATTGCCCGTTTCCATTTTTATACGTTACCTTAACACCTGTGCCCAAAATTTCGCGCAAACTCAGTTCTACTTCTTTTGGCAGCGTTGGCATATCAAATGTTTGCGGGCTTTTTTTTGTTTTCGGTTTAGTGGCAAGCTGCTTGCAAAGAGCACCGGCCATTTTAACGTTAAGTTCTTTTTGCACTATTTCATCTGCCGCTTGTTGCTGTATTGCCTTATCTTCAAGCGACAATATAACTTTTGCATGTCCAAAACTTAAATCGCCGTTTTTAATATACTCTAATGTTTTATTAGGCAAGTTTAAAATGCGCAGGCTGTTTGCAACGGCACTTCTGCTTTTGGCAAGTTTCTTTGCCGCAGTTTCTTGGGTATAGTTACATCTGTCCATCAGCTGCTTATACCCAAGTGCCTCCTCAACAGGGTTTAAATCCTCGCGCTGCAAATTCTCAATAAGCGCAAGTTCCATTGCAGTATCGTCATCTATTTCTTTAATTACAACCGGCACATGTGTAAGGCCGGCTTTCCTTGCTGCACGCCAGCGCCTCTCGCCTGCTATAATTTTGTATCCACCTTGTAATGTTGGGCGCACTGCTATTGGCTGCAAAATTCCATGTTCTTGTATGCTTTTTGCCAGCTCGCCCAGTATTTGCTCATCAAAATCTTTTCTCGGCTGGTCTTTATCCGGCTCAATGTCTGTTATTGCAAGCTCATTTACTTTTGCACCTGTTTGTGCGCTTGCCATACTTCCCGTATCTTGAAACAACGAATTTAATCCTCTTCCAAGTCCACTTTTTTTTGCCATATTTTTTAGTCCTCTCACCTATATTTATAAAGGCTATTTTCTTTGTAAATGTTTTGTTTGCTGCATTTTGGCGATGGCGCTCTGCGCAGTTTATTCGCTTTTTTATGCTTTGTTGTTAAATATCAACTCTGCGGCTAGGTATGCGTAGGCCTCGGTGCCTTTCGATGATGGATCGTAATAGTTGATAGGCATACCATAACTTGGCGCCTCTGAAAGCCTTACATTGCGCGGTATAGTTGTTTTATAAACCTTATTGCCAAAATATTTTTTAACCTCGCTTACAACTTGCATGGTTAGGTTTAATCTTCCGTCAAACATCGTTAACAGCACGCCCTCAATATCTATATGAGGATTAAACATGTTTTTTACATTTCTTATAGTATTGACAAGTTCACTCAATCCCTCAAGGGCAAAAAACTCACACTGTATAGGCACAAGCACACTATCGCATGCACAAAGTCCGTTAAGCGTCAGCAAATCCAGCGATGGCGGGCAGTCGATAAATATAAAGTCGTAATACTTAATAACAGGCGTAAGGCTTTCTCTCAGCCGCGCTTCTCTTCGCTCTAGGTTAACCAGCTCTACTCCTGCGCCCGAAAGCTGTATGTTGCTCGGCATAAGGTCTACCCTAAATTTTGTGGGCACAACTGCCTGGTGTGCCGGCACTTCGCCCAAAAGCATTTCGTACGTGCTGTACTTTACTTTGCTTTTCATAACACCAAGGTTGCTTGTTGTGTTGCCCTGTGGGTCTAAATCTACCACAAGCACTTTTTTACCCTGCGCCGCAACACCCGCCGATAAATTTACTGCGGTAGTTGTTTTTCCAACTCCACCTTTTTGGTTTGCTATTGCTATAACTTTACCCATAAAATCACCATTTCAAATAAAATAATTATTGCAAACAATATTGTTAGTATTTACACGCCAACAAATATTTTTACTGCTTTTTAAATAATAACATAATATTTAAAAGTATACCATAATTTATTGCAAAATTAAAGCGTTTGCATTAAATTTACTTGCTTTATTAAAACATAACACGCTTTATACTATTAGCCTTTATTAAAAACACTAGTCTCGCTAGGCTAATAATGTTCCACGTGGAACATTATTTTTAGTGTGCTAATATTGTGTATGCAATATTTGTACTAAAAAACAAAGCATAAAATGTTCCACGTGGAACATTTTATGCTTTAAGCTTTGTAGTATACTTATTTAATAGCACTATAATTTTTACAAGTAACTATAATTAAAATTATTTTGCTGTGTTAATGCATGCAACTTGTTTTTCTATTTCGTCTATTAAATTCTGTCCTGTGCTTTTTAGTGCCTCTTCGTTGACATCTACAATTTTTTTATTGCATTTAGGCATTTTGCTAAGAGGTAAGGTTTCGCTGTGTGTGGGTATTCTAACAAGGTATTCAATATAATCTTTTTGTTCGCTGCGCTGTGCATGAGCAGGTATGCCGCTTGCAGTCATCATTTGTATTGCCCTGTTTATTGTATTTACAAAAATCCTAACATCTCTTACCATAACTCGCCTTTTTGGTTTAGTGTTAAGCATAATTATTTCGCCAATATACTCTTCGGTTTGCTGCACGTTTAGTTGCTTTTTAATAACTAACTCTATTGCTTTGGTGCGCGCATCTATTGTAGGTATCCTAAGTACTGCTCTTGCATGGCGCTCGGTTAGGCTATTTTCTATGCACATTTTTTGTTGAGATTCGGTTAATACAAGTAAGCGCAACTTATTTGCTAAGGTAGGTTGAGCCATTCCAAGTTTTTGAGCTGCATCTTCTTGAGTGCAATTCCACATATTTAATAAGTCTCTAATAGCCTTTGCTTGTTCAAACGGATTTAACTGTTCTCTTTGTAAGTTTTCAAGCAAGCTTAAAGTTGCTGTTTGCTCGTCTTCAAAGTTGTATACTAGCGCAGGAATTTCGCTCATGCCGGCAAGTTTACACGCCCGTAGTCTTCGCTCACCTGCAATAAGCTGCCAGGTGTCCGATGTTATTTGCCTAACGCTTATAGGTTGTAGCAAGCCGTTTTGCAAAATACTTACAGCTAATTTTTTTATTTCTCTCTCATCAAAAACTGTGCGTGCCTGAAACGGCGAAGGCTGTATTTTATCAACAGGTAGCAAAATAACCTTGGCTTGTTCCTTAATAGCTTGCTTCTTTTTAAATAATGTTTTAAATTTATTCATTGCCACACCTGCTTTTTTGTATTAGCTTAACGGCAAAATATACATAAAATGCAGTGTTTTGTGTTGGCACAATTTGCACTTACCGTGTAAGCAGCAATACGGTAGCCACAAAAAAACAATATATTGTACGCAGTTATGTATAACACTATTCGCCTAAGCTATTGCAAGTATAGCACAAAAATACAATATTTTCCAGTATTTTCCATCGACACGAAATTACATTTATGCTTAATTTTAATGTCATTTAAGTGGGCTTTTTGTTATTTTACCACCATTGCGTGG
>CAYJLZ010000007.1:4883-27292 GCA_964371265.1 uncultured Bacteroides sp.
GCGATATTTTTTTACACAAAATTAAGTTTCGTTTATCGTTATCGGGCAACTCAAAGTAAAAATTTTGGCTTTCATCCATTATTTTACCTCCCAGTTTGGTGGCAGCGTTTTGGCCATCTTTTAATTCGTCGTTATTAATTGCACCTTTCATAGCAATAAAACATCCGCCGGTTTTCAATAATGGTAGTGCATACTCGCACAAAATATTCATAGGTGCAACAGCCCTTGCCACGGCAACATCAAACTGCTCTCGATATTGTTTTCGCGCTGCTTCTTCGGCGCGTTCTTTTACAATGCTTATTCCACTTTTTATTCCAAGCTCATCACATACAAATTTTAAAAAATCTATTCTTTTTGTTCGCGGTTCCATTAAAGTAATATTCAACTCGGGTTTATACAACTTTGTAACAACCCCGGGAAAACCCGCACCGCTGCCAATATCTACTAAACTTCCCGATACAACATCCAAATTAGCAAACAATAAACTATCTAAAAAGTGCTTATTTTCAATATCTTGCGCACCAATAATTGCAGTGAGGTTAACTTTTTTATTATACTCTACAAGTATCGCTGCATATAAATCCAGCTTGTCTATAATTTTGCTTACGTCAATTCCGTACAAATGCGCCTTTTCAATTAACCTTGTTTTATCAATCATCAGCGCCCTCCAAAGGTTTTTGCCTTTTCATTTTTTCAATTATAATGCTAAGGCAAGCAATATCTGCGGGTGTAACTCCAGGTATTCTCGAGGCTTGCGCTAGCGTTTTGGGCATAATTTTGTTTAGCTTTTCCCTTGCCTCCAGCCTTAGGCTATTTTGGCTGTTATAATTTATACTTTGTGGTATTTCAATATTTTCTGCTTTTTGCATATTTTTAATTGTAGCAAGTTGCCTGTTAATGTATCCCTCATATTTTACTTCAACCTCAATACAGTATGAAATAAAAGGCGTTATATCGTTTATTAATTCAAAATGCTTTGTATTAATTTCGCTATCTTTGTGCTGCTTTTCAATCATTTGCCTTACATCTTCAAAGCTAATGGCAGGCCTTTTTAATATATCCGATGCTTTTAACCCGGTTGCACACTTCGGTTCGCCTTTTAGTACAAAAATTTCGTTTGCAATATCGGGTTTAATAAATATGCTATTTAACATCGATATAGCGCTACTTTTTATATCTCTGCGCTTGCAGTACTCGTTATACCTTTCGGTATTTACTAGGTTAACGCTTCGGCCAATTTCACAAAGGCGATCATCTGCATTGTCCTGTCGTAAAAACAGCCTGTACTCGCTACGGCTAGTCATCATTCTATATGGGTCCATAACTCCTTTAGTAACAAGGTCATCAATAAGTGTGCCTATATAGCTGTTGCTGCGAAGTAAAACAAGCGCAGGTTTATTAAGCACACTTAAGGCTGCATTAACACCGGCAACCAGCCCCTGTGCAGCAGCCTCTTCGTATCCGGAAGTACCATTAAACTGCCCTGCACCATAAAGCCCATCAACAACTTTTGTTTCGAGCGTTGGTTTAAGGCACGTTGGGTCA
Organism: uncultured Bacteroides sp.; assembly: GCA_964371265.1. Classification (GTDB taxonomy): domain Bacteria; phylum Bacillota; class Clostridia; order Oscillospirales; family Ruminococcaceae; genus Ruthenibacterium. The sequence goes on from CAYJLZ010000007.1 coordinate 6,429, forward strand.
ATACAATCGTACTCTATTGCATATGCCGGGCGCATAATTTCAACATTCTCAAGTCCCTCGATAGTGCGGTACATTTTAATTTGCACATCTTCTGGTAAACTGCTGCTCATGCCTTGCAAGTACATCTCATCAGTATCAAGTCCGCAGGGCTCTATAAAAAGCTGGTGCCTCTCTTTATCGGCAAAACGCACAACCTTATCCTCAATGCTGGGGCAATACCTTGGGCCAACGCCCTCAATATCCCCCGAAAAAAGTGGACTTCGGTGTAAGTTTTCTTTTATAACATTGTGGGTTTTTTTGTTAGTGTATGCAATATGGCATACAGTTTTATTTTGCGGCAAATTTTTTGTTAAAAACGAAAACGGCTGTGTTACCTCATCGCCGTGCTGACACTCAAGTGCATCAAAATTAATGCTGCGCCTATTTACCCTAGCTGGTGTACCAGTTTTAAACCTGCGTAGCGGTAGGCCTAAATTTTTCAAACCGTCGCTTAATTGGCAAGCAGCGTGTTGTCCGTCGGGTCCGCCAAAATAACTTGCATCACCCACAAAAATACGCCCGTTAAGGTAGGTTCCACAGGCGATAATAATTTTTTTAGCGTGGTACACCCCGTTTAAGTTAGTATAAACGCCGCATACGGCATTGTTTTCTACCAATATTTGGGTAATTTCTGCCTGTTTTAAGCATAAATTTGGCACTTTCTCTAAATATTGCTTTAAAAAGTCGTGGTATTTTTGTCTATCTGACTGAACACGCAAACTGTGCACAGCAGGGCCTTTGCCTAGGTTAAGCATGCGGCTTTGTATGCTGGTGGCATCGGCGGCAATGCCCATAACCCCACCAAGTGCATCAATTTCTCGCACTAGGTGGCCTTTAGCCGTTCCCCCCACCGAAGGATTACACGGCATGTTACCCAGTGCATCTAAACTAAGAGTAAAAAGCGCCGTGCTAACACCAAGTTTTGCAGCTGCATGTGCAGCCTCAATCCCTGCATGGCCGGCGCCTATAACAATTACATCAAATTTTCCCAATTTATTCAAGTGGTATACAACCTTTCATCTTGGCAATGCTTAACATTAAAACCAACAAACAAAACATATTTATACAATACGGCTATTTAATATGCATATTTTGCACGGCTAAACTTTTAGCCATACAAAAATTTTATAAAACACAATGTTAAAAGTTTATTAAGTAAAAAAAGTTTATTAAACAAGATCCTTATAAAATTTCGTATTAGGAGCAGCTGTAAGTGTTTCATTCATAACTACAAGCACACCGTCATCATCTAATTTAAATACAACTTCATCGGGTATGTAAACAACAGCCTCTTGCACATAACAAGTAATAGTTTTTCCATCGCTCGATATATTGTAAACTCCTGTGTTGTGTCCCATATACTCATTCGAGTTTTCAACATAATTAAACGTACCATCGTCGTTAAAAGTAACGTTGGGCACAAGATTAGCGCTTGGGTACTCCTCTTTTGAGTGCTGCATATAATATATGCCTGTTGTAAAAACAGCATCTTTATTAGCGGGTTCAAAATCAGGGTACGCATCAGCCTCGGCGGTGGCGCTTGGTAAAAGTGGCATTATAAAATTGTTTTCGGTTAATATCGAAAGCAATATTGCCAAATCAACCACAACTAAAAGGCACACAACTGTTGCCAAAATATATCTAAATAATGTTCTTTTTGTTGTATTTTTTGTTCTCATATAATCTCCGTTAATTTTACTAATGTTTTTGTTAATTAAATACATAACCACACTTAACTATAATTAGTTAAATTGTGTTTAAAAACAAATTTTACTTACCTACGCAAAATTTTGAAAATACCTCGTTTATAATTTCGTCAGTTGCGTTTTCTCCCGTTAACGAGTAAAGCGCACTAAGTGCATCGCTTAAACAAACGCCGACAGCGTCAGTAGTTAACCCGCTATTTGTAGCAAACAACGCCTCATCAATTGCAGCTTTTGCCATATTTGCCGCTTTTAGTTGCCGCTCGTTCGCCAGTAATAGCGAATCGGTATCATGCATGTTAACTTTTAACAATTCAACAACTGCTTTTTTTATTGTTTGCAAACTGTCGGTGCTGTTTGCACTTATACTTATAATTCTACTAAAACAATTTTCTATCGGTGTAACATCAAATTTTTGTTGCAAGTCACTTTTATTAAGTATGGCAATAGCCTGTTTATTTTTACAAAGGTTTGCAAGCTCAATGTCGTGCTTATTTATTTTTCTCGATAAATCGAACACTGCCAGTAGAACAGAGGCGCTGTTTATTTGCTTATGCGTTCGTTTTATGCCCTCTTTTTCAATGTCGTCATCGGTTTGCCTAATACCTGCAGTATCACTTAAAATTAACTTAATATCGTCTAAAATTACTTCTTGCTCAACAATATCACGCGTAGTACCGGCAATTGGCGTAACAATGGCACGTTCAAAGCCGCTTAACAAATTTAACAGTGTGCTTTTACCAACATTTGGGCTACCTATAATTGAAGCCGTAATGCCCCTGCGCATAAACTTACCGCTGTCGTAGTTTTCAATAAGCTTTGTTATTTCTGTGTTTGCATCAACTAGCACTTTCACAATTTGGGTGTTGCTTAGCTGAGGAATGTCCTCCTCGGGATAATCGGCAAAAGCGCTTATATGCCCCGATAAAGTTAAAAGCTCGCTTTTTATACTGCTAATTTTTTTGTAAAGTGCGCCATCTATAAGCTGTGCGGCGGCTCGCACACCTGCAGTTGTTTCGGCATTTATCATGTCAATAACAGCCTCGGCCTGGGTTAGGGTAATGCGCCCATTTAAAAATGCACGCTTTGTAAATTCACCATTTTGCGCAACATGTGCGCCGCTTTCTAGGCACGCCCTAAGCAAACGCTCGCTTACGGCACTACCTCCATGGCAAGATATCTCCACAACATCTTCTCCGGTGTAACTTTTAGGCGCTCTAAAACAAAGGGCAATAACATCATCGTACACAATACCTTTGTATAAAAACTTACCATAAATTGCCGAGTACCCTTTTGCTTTTTTTATGCAGTTATTTTTATTTGCCGGCATAAAAACTTTGTTTGCAACGCTGTAAGCTTCGCTACCCGAAATGCGCACAACAGCAATACCGCCAACTCCCGGCGGTGTTGCAATGGCGGCAATAGTACTGTCCATTTACTTTTTTACCCCTTTAAAAACTTCAACTTCGCTTTGGCCAAACTCGCAGTTCACGTTTTTATCATCTCGCATAAGGCTACCGCACAAACATTGTTCTTCGCCCTTTACATCAAGTGGCATGTAGTAGCCGCAGGCCGAGCACCTAATAAACAGTCCGGGTTTGCGCTTAAATTCTCTGGCAAAAAAACCTGTTGCCTTAGTGCCATGGCCAATATAAGATAAACTATAATTATTTTTAAGTTCTGTTTGCTGCTTTTCAAGTTTTGCCTTGTCAACATTCCAATTTTTTTGCATTTTTAAACTCCGTAATAATTTATATTTGTATTGCTAATATAAATATTTTATTCTTTGGCTTTCGGCCTGCACTGTTAGGTGCTTGTACCCTGTGCGTTACATCTGCCACAATATGCCAACAAATTTTAATAGTAAAATAAACTTTTACTGTATATTAATTACTCATCGCCGCTGTCAACATCGTCAATATCATCGTCTACATCATCAGTATTATTAACTTCTGCAGCAGATTCCTTTGCCTCAAGTTCGGCAATTTGTGCAGGGGTTAAATCTTCTGTAATATCGCTTTCATCAACTTCAGGTTTTGCAGTTTCCTCATCGTCCGAATGTTCTGTTCTTGCCACTGTAACAACTTTATCGTCAGCTCCAAGGCGCATAACTCGTACACCACTGCCGTACCTGCTTTGCACACCAATATCCGATACGTGCATACGTATAATAATGCCCGCAAGGCTAATTAAAATAATATCATCTTCTTCATCTACAATTTTAATTGCGCCAACAGTGCCATTAACACCATAGTTGCGTATGCCTTTACCTCCGCGTTTTTGTTTGCGGTATCCGTCAATTTTTGTGCGCCTACCCTTACCTTGCTCGGTAATTGTTAATACAGTAGCGCCATCACGCAAAACGCCTGCGCCAACTACTTCGTCGTTATTTGTAAGCCTAATTGCCCTAACACCAATACTCATTCGCCCAACAGCCCTTGCATCTCTCTCGTCAAAACGTATGGCAACACCATTTTTCGTTGCTATCATAATTTCATTTTTGCCTGTTGTAACGCCCGAATATGCAATTGCATCGCCATCATTTAACGTAATAGCGTTAATTCCGTTCTTTCTAATATTATCGTATTTGCTTAAAGACGTACGCTTAATAATACCGTATTTTGTTATAAATGTAATAAATCTATCTTCTTCATCGCTATCTTTTACACGAAGCATGCTTTTTACTTTTTCGCCATTTGCAAGCGGCAACAAGTTTACAATGTTAACACCTCTAGATGTACGACTTCCCTCGTAAATTTGGTAGCCTTTAAGCCTGTAAATTCGCCCTGCATCGGTAACAAACAAAATATAATCGTGCGTAGAGGCAACAAAAAGTTCTTCTACAAAATCTTCTTCTTTGCGTGTTAGCGCAGTAATTCCCCTACCGCCACGCTTTTGCGCTGTGTATGTATCGCTTGTTTGGCGCTTAATGTACCCGGCATGAGTAAGAGTAAACACGCACTCTTCAACAGGTATCAAATCCTCTATGTCAACCTCGCCCGAAACATGCTCTATTTGTGTGCGCCTCTCATCTCCGTATTTTTTACGCAATATCGTCAGTTCATCTTCAACAATTTGCAATACTTTTTTATCGTCACTTAAAATATCGTTCCAATTGTCAATTTTTTGTTTTAAATCTCCAAGTTCGTTGTCTATTTTTAATATTTCAAGGCCTGCAAGTTGTCCAAGTTGAAAGGCACATATTGCGGTTGCCTGTATATCGTCGAAATCGAACTTATCCATAATTGCAAGTTTTGCCTCGGCCCTGCCGCCTTTACATGCACGAATTGTCGCAATAATTTCGTCCACCACGTCAACCGCACGGCGAAGTCCATCTAAAATATGTGCGCGCTCCTGTGCTTTTTTAAGGTCAAACATCGTTCTGCGGCGAATAACAAGGTTTTGAAACTCTATGTACTTACTAATAATAGCAGTAAGCGGTAAAACTTTAGGCACACCGTTATCAAGTGCAAGCATAATAACGCCAATAGTATCTTGCAGCTGGGTAAAGCGGTAAAGCTGATTAAGCACTACTTGTGCGTTGGCCTCACGCTTTAATTCTATAACAATACGCATACCATTTCTATTCGATTCATCGTTAAAATCGCTAATACCATCTATTCGTTTTTCTTTAACAAGCTCGGCAATTGCCTCAAGCAGCCTAGTTTTATTAACCATATACGGTATTTCGCTAATAATAATATGTTGCCTACCGTTTGTTTTTTCTTCAATTTGTGCAACACCGCGCAGTACAATTTTACCCCTACCTGTTGCATATGCAGCCCTAATACCGCTGCGGCCCATAATTATACCGCCTGTCGGAAAATCGGGCCCTTTAATAAACTCCATAATCTCGGCCAAATCGGCTTCCGGATTATGAATTAAATGTATCGTTGCATCGATAACTTCGCATATATTATGCGGTGGTATATTAGTTGCCATACCAACGGCAATACCCGTAGAGCCATTTAACAATAAATTAGGCAACCTACTTGGCAACACCGAGGGTTCTTGTTTACTTTCATCGAAGTTAGGTTTAAAATCAACTGTATTTTTTTCAATATCAGTCATTAAATCAACGCTAACTTTGCTCATTCTTGCCTCGGTATACCTGTAAGCAGCAGCAGGGTCGCCATCTATCGAGCCAAAGTTACCCTGCCCATCTACAAGCGGATACCTAAGCGAGAAATCTTGCGCCAAACGCACCATGGCATCGTAAACAGAGCCATCTCCGTGTGGGTGATAACTGCCAAGCACAGCGCCAACGGTATCGGCACTTTTACGGTATGCGTGCGAAGGGTCGTTTCCCCTCTCGTGCATTGTATAAAGTATGCGCCTATGTACAGGTTTCAATCCGTCACGCACATCAGGCAATGCACGCTGCATTATAACCGACATAGAATAATCTATAAAAGATTGCTCCATTTGATCTTTTAAATCTCTAACTATCAGTTGTGTACCCTTTTGCATGTTTTCATTTATTTCAGACATTTTTTGTTACCTTTTCGGTTTTATTTTTTATTTAAATTATACTTTTAATTTAGGCTATAACCTTTGGGGCTCTGCCCCAAACCCCGCAACCCTTTAAAAAGGTTTGATCTAAATTTATCTTATAGAAAATTAAATTTTTTATATATTAATATTTTTAATATGAGGTTTTCTTTTGCTTACTTTTCTTTTTTTTGCTAAGCTTATAATTTTTATCATGAGGTTTTCTTTTGCTTACTTTTCTTTTTTCTAAAAGAAAAGTAAGAGTTAAACGTCAAGGCGAGCATGAAGAGCGTTTTTCTCTATAAAATCTTTTCTCGGCTCAACTTTATCACCCATTAAAATAGTAAATGTTTCGTCAGCTTTCAGTGCATCTTCAACGTTAATTTGAACAATTACCCTGTTATCGGGGTTCATAGTAGTTTCCCATAACTGGTCGGGGTTCATTTCACCAAGACCTTTATACCTATTAATTTTCGTACCCTGTCCCATTTCTTCACTAAGTTTAGACATTTCTGCCTCGCTATACGCATACTTAACCTTACCACTTTTACTAAGTTTAAAAAGTGGTGGCTGAGCAATATAAACATACCCACCATCAATAAGCGGACGCATATACCTAAAAAAGAACGTTAATAACAGCGTACAAATATGGCTTCCGTCAACGTCGGCATCGGCCATAATAAACACCTTGTGATACCTAAGTTTCGACACGTCAAATTCCTCGCCAATTCCGCACCCAAGCGCAAGAACAACGGGCGTTAATTTATCGTTGCCGTAAATTTTATCTATACGAGCCTTTTCAACGTTAAGCATTTTACCCCACAGCGGCAAAATTGCCTGTATGGCACTGTCACGCCCCATTTTAGCACTACCACCCGCCGAATCACCCTCAACAATATAAATCTCTGTTTTTGATGGATCTCTCTCACGGCAATCGGCAAGTTTACCCGGCATTCTATTGCTCTCTAGTGCAGACTTGCGCCTTACAAGCTCCCTTGCTTTACGTGCAGCCTCTCTAGCCCGTGCAGCCTGTGTAGCCTTATCAAAAATACTGCGTGCCACCGATGGATTTTCTTCCAAAAATTCACGCAACTTCTCGTATACAATACCGCTTAAAAGAGTGCGAATTTCAGTATTTCCAAGTTTAGCTTTTGTTTGTCCCTCAAACTGTGCCTCGGTAAGTTTAACACTAATAACAGCAGTTAACCCTTCCCTAACATCAGCACCCGATAAGTTCTCGTCTTTTTCTTTTAAATAACCTTTATTTCTTCCAAAATCGTTAAAAACTCTTGTTAAAGCAGTTTTAAATCCTTCCTCGTGTGTTCCGCCATCGGGCGTATTTACATTATTAGCAAAACTAAGTAAACGCTCGTTAAAACTTGTATTATACTGAAGAGCAACTTCGGCAACAGCATCTTCCTGTTTGCCTTTCAAATAAATAACGTCATCATGTAAAACTTCAAGCTGATTTTTCTCGTGTATATATTCTACAAAGCTTTTAATGCCGCCCTCGTAACACATGCTCTCGCTTTTAGGTGTGCCATCTTCGTTTACAAATTCACTGCGCTCGTCTGTAAGAGTAATTCTTACACCACCGTTTAAAAAAGCCTCTTCTCTAAGCCTTTTTTGCAGTATGTCATATTCATAAACAGTAGTTTCGGTAAACATTTCAGGGTCGGGCTTAAAGGTAACAATAGTTCCGTTTGGCTCGTCTGTTTTACCAAAATCTTGCAAAGGAGTATCTTGTTCTCCTCTTTTAAAACTTTGATAATATTTATTACCATTTTTAACAACAATAACTTCAAGCCACTCGCTAAGAGCATTAACAACAGATGCGCCAACACCGTGTAAACCACCGGCTACTTTGTACCCACTGTTTTCTCCACCAAACTTGCCGCCTGCATGTAATATAGTAAATACAACTGTAACAGCAGGTATACCAAGTTTCGGCTGTATATCAACAGGTATACCCCTACCGTTATCTTTAACTTGTATAACATTATTTTCCATTATTTTAACCGATATATGGTCACAAAAACCGGCAAGCGCCTCATCTATGGCGTTGTCAACAATCTCGTATACTAAGTGGTGCAAACCACGTGGGCCTGTGCTACCAATGTACATACCGGGCCTTTTTCTAACTGCCTCTAATCCCTCTAGTACCTGAATTTGCTCTGCACCATATTCATTTTTAATTTCTGCCATTAAAATCTCCGTTCTGCCGCAACCTATAAATAAATTTTTAACCTTTTTAACTGCGACTATTTAAAATGGTTTTATTCAGTTATCAAATATTTTATTTAATACTTCTCTTTTTAAGTGTAGATGCAGATAACTGACTAATATAAACAATATTATTAATTTTTTTAATACTATTAGCTACAATAAAACTTTTAGGAAGTTCTGTTGATACATTTACTACACTATTTTTTTTTTCAGAACTAGCCAAAAACTGTTTTGTATTTTTACTTATTGTACAAGTATCAATATCAAAAATACCCACAACTTCGTTTGTTCTAATTACTGTGTTTTGTCCTAAATGTAAATACATAATACCTCTTTTAAAAATTATACCTAACTTAATAGTTAATTAACTTACCATTTTTTATTTTACAAATTTTACCGCTAGTTTTTTTAAACGGCATATCATTACACGAAGTAATTACAGCTTGCATTTTTTCAATACTATTCAAAATATAATTTTGCCTTATATCATCAAGCTCGCTAAGTACATCATCTAATAACAAAACCGGGTAGTTATCGGTAATATTATAAACTTCGTTTGCCTCGGCCATTTTAAGTGCAAGCACTGCACTACGCTGCTGGCCTTGGCTTGCAAAGTTTTTTGCATCTTTGTCGTTTATTTTAATTAAAATATCCTCTCGGTGTGGGCCTTTTGTACAATATTTTGCGTTAATATCACTTTGTATACATTCATTTAATACTTGCCTATAATTTTGTTTGCCTTTTTTATAACACTGTAAAAAATCAATGTCTATAACCTCACTACTAGTAGATATATCGCTATAAACTTGCCTTATTACAGGATATAAGTTTTTAATATAATCGTATCTCTTATCACTAATAACTTGTCCGTATTCTGCTAAATATTCGTTATAAGTAAGCAATAAATTTTCATTATCTACTGTGCCGTTATACTGTTTTAACAGTGCGTTTTTTTGTGCAGTTAACCTTGTGTATTTGCGCAGTACCGATAAATAGTTTGGGTAAAGCTGACAAAGTGCAATATCTACAAAATTGCGCCTTACCTCAGGCCCTGCCTTAATTAGCTTTAGGTGGTTAGGCTCAAAAACAATACATGTAAATTCTCCTGCAATACTGCTTGCCCTTGCATAATCAACACCGTTTATAAAAGCTTTTCTAATTGCCTTGTTGTTTTCGCCTTTAGTAACTGTAATTTTAATATTCTTTTTATCTGTTTTATTTTGTAAAGTGTCGCCACTAATAACAGCGTATTCTTCACCGTGGTTAATAAGGTTTAAATCTTTAACATTTCTAAAACTTTTAGCGCCTGTAAGCATCCATATGCTCTCTAAAAAGTTTGTTTTGCCCTGCCCATTATCTCCACAAATAACTGTTAGTTTGTCAGATAATAAAAGCTGCTCATCAATTATATTTCTGAAATTTTGTACTTGTATTTTATCAACTATCAAAGTTAAATCACCTTTAAAGTAATATCATCACAACTAACTTCATCACCGATTTTTATTTTTTTACCTCTCATTGTACAAATTTCACCGTTTACTAAAACTTTTTCATCTTTTATTAAAAACTTAGCATCGCCGCCGGTATCGCAAACACCGGAAAACTTTAAAAGTGCATCCAATTTTATAAAAGGCGTTGTAATTTTAATTTCTTTCAAGGGTTACACCATGCTTTCAAATATTGTACAAAATACAATATTAATTTATTATTTTATGGCTTTAGGCTCGTGCCTTGCGGCACAACCGCCTAAATATGCTAATAAATATATAATAATTAAACTAGTTGTTTTTAAATCGCACAGGAAGAACTAAAAAGAAAAACTTATCGCCCTCTTCGGGTTTAATAGCAACAGGACTTAAAGCTCCGTTAATTTCAAAAACAACGTTTTCACAACCCGAGTTTTTAAGTGCATCAAGTAAATATCTGTTATTAAAGCCTACCTCAACAGCATCACCTATAATTTCAGCATTCAGCTCATCTACTACACTAACAGTTGCCGTTTTACAATTAACAATAATATTATTATCATCGGTAAAATTAATGCGTAGCGGGTTTTTAAGCCTCTCGGTAATTATTAGGCTGGCACGTTCAATAACATCAATAAAACTTTTAGTATTTACTATTACTTTTGTTGAAAACTCTTTTGGTATAACATTGTTATAATCTAAAAAATCACCCTCAATAAGCCTGCTTATAACTGTGTATTTATTATTACTAAACATAATAAATCGTCTATTAGCGCTAATTTTAATATCTGTTTCATCTTCACTAATAAGTTTAACAAGCTCTAAAAGCGTTTTTTGAGGAATTATAATATTAATATCCTTACTACATTCAATTTGTCTATCTAAAATAGCAAGCCTAAAGCCGTCTAAAGCAACAACGCGCAAAGCGTTTTCGCTAAAGCAAAAAAGCTCGCCTGTATGTGCTGGGCGTTTATCATCGGTTGCAACTGCGTAAATAGATGTATTAATTACCTCGCAAAGCATTTCGCTTGGAATAACAGCAGTATTTTCAACCTCGGGATTAGGTAGTGCAGGGTATTCGGTTGCATCAATTCCAACAAGTGTATATTGTGTAATTCCACCCTTAACAACAACATTATTATTTTCGTCAACTATAATATCAATTTCATCGCAAATAAATTTACGTACCATATCGGCAAAAAGCTTAGCCGGTATAACTATTTCGCCCGGTTTTTTTACGTTTACCGGTATTGTGGTAACTATTGCAAGTTCAAAATCGTACCCGGTAAGCGTTAAATTAAAACCTTCGGCTTTTAAAAGTATACCCTCCAGTACAGGTAAAGCACTTTTACTTGTAACAGCTTTACACACACCGGTAACTGCATTATTTAATATACTTTTATCACACGATATATTCATTTAATTCTCCTTAATAAAAAACAACTTTTAATTATAATTACAAAATTAACCTATTATATATAAATAAAAAATAGTAGTAGAAGTAGTAACTGTTAATATGTTAAAAACTACAATAAAACAAGTAAACATGTAAAAAATTTAAAATTAGAAAAATGTAAAAATAAGTTAATAAATAGTTTAAAAGTTTAAAATTATGTAAAATTTAACATTAATGTTTAAAACCTTAAATTAAAAACTAAAACTTTGTTGAAAACTATGTAGATTTAATATTTTTAATAATATCCTCTATTGTCTCTTTTGAATGCTGATCATTTTTCATAAGTGTTTGCACGCTATTTATACAATATACAACGGTTGAATGATCTCTTCCGCCAAACTCTCCGCCTATATCTTCCATACTAAGGCCTGTTACTTCTCTAACAATATACATACAAATTTTGCGAGCGTTACTTATGTTACTACGCCTGTTAGTGCTTTTTATCTCCTGCCCTGTAACATTGTAAGTGCGCGAAACCTCAGAAATTATTTTTTCTACCGTAACAGGTATTGGCAGCTGCTCACTTAAAATATCTTTAATAGCATTTTGAGCCATTCCAACACTTAAATTCATACCCTCTAAAAGGTAAAAGGCGTTCATTTTTTTTATTGCGCCCTCCAATTGGCGAATGTTGCTTTTTAACCTATTAGCAATATATTCGGCCACATCATCAGACATTGGTAAGTTTAATAAATCGGCTTTACGCTTAACTATTGCAACGCGCATTTCAAAATTAGGTGCGCCTATATCGGCTATAAGGCCCATTTCAAAGCGTGTTCTCAAGCGGTTTTCAAGGCTTTTAATCTCTTTAGGGGCTCTGTCACTTGTAAGTACAATTTGCTTTCCTGCATTGTAAAGTGTATTAAATGTATGAAAAAACTCTTCTTGGGTGCTCTCTTTACCGCCTATAAACTGTATGTCATCAACAAGTAAAACATCGGCAGCACGATATTTATTTTGAAACTCAAGTGTGCGTTTATCTTTAATGGCATTTATAATTTCGTTTGTAAACGTTTCACCGTCAACATAAACAATATTAAACGAGGGAAAGTTCTTTTTTATTTCGCTGTTAATAGCACTAAGTAAGTGTGTTTTGCCAAGGCCCGAATCGCCCCAAACAAAAAGCGGGTTATATGCCCCCGATGGATTTGCCGCAACTGCTTGTGCCGCAGCGTGTGCAAACTTATTTGTACTTCCAACAATATAATTGTTAAAAGTATAGCTGTAACTGCCGGCAGAAATATTAGTTTCCTCAGTTGTTTCACTTTCAACAGGAGAAATTATTTTAATTTCAACGTCTATGCCCATAATACTGTTAAAACTCTCTTTTAACAATGTTTCAAACCTTTGCTCAATTTGTCTTTGCAAAAACTCCGATGTCGTTTGTAATACAACAAGGTTTTCTTCAAACGATACAGGAGCTAAACTTTCAATAAAAAGTGTGTACGCCGCCGACTGCATATTTTCGCTGCAATATGATTTAACAGCCACAAAAATATCTTCAAGAGAATTCATTAACAAAAACAACCCCTAAACAAAAAATAAAAGCAATTGCCGCTTTTATACGGAAATTACAAAAAACACAATTTTTTTATCATAAGTACACCTTTATGTACTTGTAATATGCACACTTAATTATATCACAAAACGTCTGTTTTCGCAAGCATATTATAATATATATAATGTAATTAAAAACAAATATTTACAACTGTAAAGCATATAGTGAAATAATAAAAAAAACAAAAACAAAGCCCAAAAGGTATTGACAAATTATACAAAGTTAGGGTATAATTTTTATTTGCTAGGCTATGCTGTTTAGGTACAGCACAATTAGTAAATTTAAAGCCACAAACCACTATATTTAGTGTTTACGTTATATAACGGGAGGATAGAAGAATGAAAAGAACATTTCAACCAAAAAAAATACATAGGGCAAAAAAACACGGGTTTTTATCGCGCAGTAAAACAGCAAACGGCCGCAAAGTATTGGCATCTCGCCGCAGCAAGGGCAGGGCAAAACTGTCGGCTTAACAGTGGCAAAGTAAAAGTAATAGTATAAAACGGGTTGTGGAAGAGCAATGGCAACAAAGGCTGCAAAATGCCAAAAATAGTACATGTGTATTTATTATTACGTGTATTATTAAGTGTTGCAAAGCTTTAAACACAACTCTTTTTACTATACACTAAAATTAAAAGGGGAAATTATGCGCTATAATACACTAAAGCGCAACGGCGAATTTGCCCGAAGCTATAAGCGTGGGCAAAGCTATGTACACAAACATATAGTTGTATACATAAACAAAAACAACAAGCTAGGTGTGCGCATAGGGTTTACAGCAACAAAAAAAATAGGCAAAGCAACTGTGCGCAACAGGGCACGAAGAGTAATGAAACATGCACTGAGCAATGTACTTACACCGCAAATTATGCGCGAAAATAATGTAGACATTGTACTTGTTGCAAGGGGCGTAACACCAAAGTTAAAAAGCACACAAATAGAAAAAACAATTGATGAAATATTAAAAAGCGCAAACATAAAGAAAACAGTGTAATAAAAGAAAAGAAAAGAAAATGGTAACAAAATTTTTTATTTTTTTAATAAAATGCTATAAAAAATTTATATCGCCGTTGCTTGGTAATAATTGTATATTTTATCCAACGTGTTCTACTTACGCAATATCAGCGCTTAAAGTACACGGCCCGGTAAAAGGTTTAATATTAACGGCGTGGCGTATATTGCGATGCAACCCGCTTGGAAAAGGCGGTATAGACTACGTGCCAAAAAAAGGCATGTGGAAAAGCGAAAAATAAAAAATTATAAATAACTAATATGCCTTATTGGCAGAATGGAGAAACAAATGCTCTTTTTTGATTTTCTGGCACCAGTGCTGGGATTTATTATGGAATGGATAGTTAGGTATGTACCTGTGTACGGTTGGGCACTTGTAATTTTTACAGTAATAAGCAAACTTGTAATGTTGCCTTTAAGTATAAAACAGCAAAAAAGCATGGCTTATAACTCGGCATACAGCGCCCCAATGAAAGAAATACAAGAAAAGTATAAAGACGACAGAAATAAAATGAATGAAGAGCTTATGGCTTTTCAAAAAGACCACGGAATATCGATGACGGCAGGATGTTTGCCGATGCTTGTAAACATGCTTGTGCTTTTTGGGCTTATTGATGTATTGTATTACCCTTTACAAAATATTTTTAGCCAAAGCACAGACGCTATAAACAAAGCGGCGGCACACGCAGGCTTTGGCACATTTAACGCCGAGGGTGTTTTTAAACTTAACGAGGGCGTTACCGCAAATATAATGGAAAGTAGCTTGCTTGCCAGAATAAACGAAAGCCCGGCAGAGTTTGAGCAGTTTTTTAACAGTGCAGTTAACGAAATGGCAAATTTGGACTTTTTGTTTTTAGGTTTAGATTTAACTGCATCACCCGCATTAAACAACCCTGTAACGTTAATTTTACCTATAATTACAGTTGTTAGCATGGTGGCCATACAAATAATTACACCAAAATTAACAGGCCAAGAAATGCCCGGAAGCATGAAATATATGCCATGGATACTTGGCGCAACGTTTGGATGGTTTTGTTTTACGGTTCCTGTTGCGTTTTCGCTTTACTATGCGCTTAGCAATATATTAATGTTTATTCAATCGTACTTTTTAAGAAAACTGTACGATCCTAAAAAAATAAAAGCACAAGTTGAAGAAGAACTTGCACAAAAACGCAAAGAGAAAAAGAAAAAGAAAGAGTTTGTTGTTAAAAACGATAAAGGCGAAAGTGTTGTAAAATCTTTAACACAATCAGAACAAGACAAGCTGCGTATGGAGCGTGCAAGAGCGATGGACTTAGAAAAGTACGGAGAAGAATAAAAACTGTTATTTAATATTAAACAGAAATGGAGCTTATTATGCCTGAACTTATAGTAACGGGTAAAACCGTTAACGAGGCAATTGAAAGCGCACTGGCGCAACTTGGCCTTAGTGAAGAAGACGTAACTGTTGAAGTGCTTGAACTACCGAGAAAAAAGCTTTTTAGAAGCGTGCCTGCAAAGGTAAAAGTGATGGTTGACAGCGAGCAAAAACAAATAAAAGAAAAACCGCAAATTAGCGAAGAAAATAATAAAACACAGCAAAGCAAACCCGAGCAAAAACCAAAAGGCAAAATTGAACAACCAAAGAAACCCAAGACAATTGAAAAAGATGAAACGGTAAACGATGAACTTGTGCCAATGGAAATACAAGGCAATGCAAAACTTGAACAAGCAGTTGCATATATAAAACAAGTAAGCGAACTTTTGGGTGTTACAAATATAAGCATAAGCGCATTAAAGCATATGGAAACCATTATTTTAAAAATAGACGGCGAGCAAACAGGTACACTTATAGGCCACAGGGGCGAAACAATGGAGGCACTTAGCTATTTAACAAACCTTGTAGCAAATAAAGTAGATGATGACTATATTAAACTTGGCCTTGACGTTAACAACTACCGCAAAAAAAGAGAAAATAACCTTGAAATATTGGCAAAACGCATAGCATCAAAGGTTGCCAAAACCGGTAAAAGCCATACGCTAGAGCCTATGAACCCATACGAGCGCAGAATTTTACATTCGGCAATAGGTAAAATAAACGGCGTAAAAAGCGAAAGCATAGGCGAGGGCGTTTCCAGAAGAGTATGTATTTTACCTGAAAACATGAGCGTTAAGCAAAACGACAGGTATGCAAAAAACAACCGTGGGCAAAAGCGCGCACCAAAGCATGGCGCACCAAAGTATGGCGCACCAAAGCCAAACAATACCCCGGCAAGAAATTTTGCCGATAAACAAAATACAAACTCGCCTGCAAAACCTGTTGCGCAAAAACGCACACAAACAGTTAACGATGGCGAAAACTTACCACTTTATGGTAAAATAGACGTATAAACGTAATATTTGATATATTGCAATTTTTGTATGCAACATAAAAAATAATAAGAGCTACCGTAAAAATGCACACAACACTAAAAAGTTAAGGGTTTTACTTAACTTTTTAGCAAGTTAACCGGTGCATGTATTTGCGGTAGCCTTTTTGTTTTATGGCTTTCGGCTTGTACCTTACCGCACAACCGCCGCAATGTTCCAACAAATAAAAAATAAAATTTGTATGCAATAATAATGTTTGTTAAAACGTATATTAACTAAGCAAGTAAAAATTGCAAGCAAAGCTATTAATTTGCAAATTACAAAATAAAATTAGGAGATAAACATGAAAAAACAACTTATAACAATAATTATACTTTTATTTGTGCTTATGTTTGCTATAACGTCTTGTACAGTAAACAAGCCCGAAACAGCAAACGACGATGGCATTATGGACGACATGACAACAGGCGAACCCGTAGCACCGATACCTGCACAAGAGGGTGATGACGGAATTATGGACGACATGACAACACAAGAACCTGTTGGTGCAATGCCTCACGATAACTTGCCAACCGAAACAACAGATGGCGCAACTGCAATGGCAAACCTGCCAAAAAACCAAGATGTACCTATAACTCCTACCGCAACACCAAACTTTTTTAGCCAAGACATGCAAAATTTGTACAACAGCGCATATCAAATGTATTTTCACTTTACGGTAATTGCGGGCTTTGGCGAAAGTAGCAACACTACCATTACAATAAACGATGATATGACAATGTATTTAGACAATGGATACGACACCTACGACGATTTTATAACAGCGCTTGAAAGCATGTTTACAAGTGAATTTATACAAAGCGAGCTGCTTGCATCAAACCAGTATTTAAAGGGTGACGATGGCAAACTGTACACAACAGCAGGCGCACGAGGTAGCAATATAATGTACGAAAGCAGCGAATTTATTTTAAAAAGTGCAAGCGACAGTGAAATTGTAATTGAGCTTGTTGCAACATACAACGAAAATGCAATGCAAGATGAATTAGAACCTGTTTACTACACCGAAACATACTCCATAGTGCTGCAAAATACCGAAAACGGCTGGAGATTTAGCGATTTTGATATTGCAATATAAATTGTTAAAACATAAAACAACAAAGAGTAAATTAACAAATAATTTAAAAAAACATTGCATAAAACAGTAAAAACAAACAAAATAAAAATATAGCAAAAAATTCATTGAATACAGCAACATTTTGTATTATAATATTAATGTAAGTATTTATTATAAACGAAAAGAGGCTGAGTAATGAACTGCACAAAAATAAAAAAACTCGCGGTATACAGAGTTATTTTTAACAATATACACACTAAAAGTGTAGTTTTACGTTGCTCAAAAACAAAATAGTTGCATGGTAATGCCACACTTAACATAAACGTAAAGTGTGGCATTTTAATTTTTAAAAAGCATAAAGGAAGTGATAATATGCAAAAAAAAGTAGCAATATTAATGGGATCTGACAGTGACTGGCCAATAGTAAAATCAGCTGCAGCACAATTAAAAGCGTGGCAAATACCTTTCGAGGTGCATGTAATGAGCGCTCACAGAACGCCCGAGGCAGCGGCAACATTTACACAAGGTGCATTGCAAAACGGCTTTGGCGTAATAATAGCAGCTGCAGGCATGGCGGCGCACCTAGCCGGTGCGGTGGCGGCTAACACAGTGTTGCCGGTAATAGGCATACCATGTAAGGGTGGCGCACAAGACGGACTGGACGCATTGCTTAGCACAGTACAAATGCCACCGGGCATACCTGTTGCAACAGTGGCAATAAACGGCGCAAAAAATGCAGCAGTATTGGCAGCGCAAATACTTGCCGTAAGCGACGAGAGAATTGCAAATTTGCTTATACAAGCAAGAAAAGAAATGGCAGAGCTTATTGCAAAAAAAGACAAGGCACTGCAACAAGAAATTGCGCAATTGTAGCGGAAAAATTGAGTTACTATGTACAACGCTGCGCTTAAAATGCAAATAAAATAAATTAAACATAAACTAAGGAGATAAACAATGGAAAAAATGGAACTTTTATACGAGGGAAAAGCAAAAAAAGTATACGCAACAAGCGATAGCGAAGTTGTACTTGTAGATTATAAAGACGATGCAACGGCAGGAAACGGCGCAAAAAAAGGCACAATAAGGGGCAAGGGTGTTGTAAACAACCGTGTAACAAACCGCATGATGCAAATGCTTGCCGAAAAAGGCATACCAACTCACCTTGTTAAAGAAATTAGCGAAAGAGAAACACTTGTGAAAAAAGTAGAAATAGTGCCTCTTGAAGTAATTGTGCGCAACGTTGCCGCAGGTAGCCTTGCAAAAAGGCTTGGAATGGCCGAGGGTACAGTTTTAAAAAGCACAGTACTTGAGTATTGCTATAAAGACGATGATTTGGGCGACCCAATGATAAACGAATACCATATAGCTGCCATAGAGGCCGCAACAAAGCAAGAGCTTGAAACTATATCGGACTATGCGCTTAAAATTAATACATACATGGCAGAATTTTTAAAAGATGCCGGAATAGAACTTATAGATTTTAAACTTGAGTTTGGTAGACTTGCCGATGGAACTATAGTTTTAGCCGATGAAATTAGCCCCGACACATGTCGTTTTTGGGATAGTAAAACACATGCGCACCTAGATAAAGACTTGTTTAGGAGAGATTTAGGCGGAGCTGAAGAGGCATACGCCGAAGTACTTAAAAGACTTTTAGGCGAGTAAACAGCAATTACGTAAAAGCTAAAACTTAAGCATTACACTTTAACAATATAAAGCACCTATAAGGGGAAAAATTATGATAAATCACGCAAAATGCAGTGAAATAAGCGATAAACCAAAAGAAGAATGTGGCGTTTTTGGTGTTTACGACAAAAGTGGTAGTGTGGGAGATGTTGTAGCGTCAACATATTACGGCTTATATGCCTTACAACACAGGGGCCAAGAGAGCTGTGGTATGGCAATTAACGACATGGGCGTTATTACAAAGCATCGAGATATAGGCCTTGTTAACGAGGTTTTTACTAAAGATGTGCTTGAAAAAATGCCTAAGGGACAAATGAGTGTTGGCCACTGCAGATACTCTACTACGGGCAGCATTTCGCGCAATAACGCACAGCCGCTTGTTATACAGCATATAAAAGGTAGCATGGCACTTGCACACAACGGAAGCGTTACAAATGCTGCTGAACTGCGTGAAGAAATCGAGCTTAGCGGAGGTATTTTTCACGCAACGTCTGACACGGAGGCAATTGCATACACAATTATTAAACAGCGCCTAACTACCGCAACAATAGAACAAGCTGTTGAACAAGCCATGTATAAATTAAAAGGTGCATATTGCCTAATTGTAATGTCGCCACGCAAAATGATAGCAGCGCGTGACCCTAGCGGCTACCGCCCGCTGTGTATGGGTAGCTATGGCGATAGCGTTGTTTTTGCAAGCGAAAGCTGTGCACTTGACGCAATAGGTGCAAAATTTGTGCGAGATATAGAGCCCGGAGAAATAGTAGTTGTAAGCGACGACGGAGTTAAAAGCATAAAAACTCACTGTGGGCAAAAAACAAGTTTTTGCGTGTTTGAGTACATTTATTTTGCAAGGCCCGACAGCGTAATTAACGGACAAAGTGTACACGAAAGCCGAA
This sequence comes from uncultured Bacteroides sp., assembly GCA_964371265.1. Lineage (GTDB taxonomy): Bacteria > Bacillota > Clostridia > Oscillospirales > Ruminococcaceae > Ruthenibacterium. The sequence continues at coordinate 26,427 of CAYJLZ010000007.1, forward strand.
TTTTAGCCGGTAAATATTTGGCAAAAAGCCACCCGGTTAACGCCGACATTGTAATAGGTGTGCCCGATTCGGGCCTTGATGCGGCGCTGGGGTACTCGCAAGAGAGCGGTATACCGTATGGTATAGGCTTTTTAAAAAACAGGTACATTGGCCGAACATTTATTGCGCCAAACCAAAAACAGCGCGAAAACGACGTTCGCATTAAATTAAACGCCATAAAAAGTGTTGTAAACGGCAAACGTGTTGTTATGATAGACGACTCGATTGTTAGGGGTACAACTAGCTTAAAAATAGTAAAATTGCTAAGAGAGGCCGGCGCAACACAGGTGCATATGCGCCTTTCAAGCCCGCCGTTTAGGCACCCGTGCTATTTTGGCACCGATATCGACTCGAGGGAAAACTTAATTGCTCACAACAATACAATTGAAGAAATAGCGAAAAAAATTAACGTAGATACGCTGGGATATTTAAACGAGAGCGACCTTGCAAGTTTGGCGCCAAATATGAATTATGGCATATGCAGTGCATGTTTTACAGGCAAATACAATACGCCCATACCAAAAAATACTGAAAAAAATAAATTTGAGCAAAAAATAAAAAGCGATTAAGCGTATTAAAATATATACCACATATTGCAAAGGCGTATTAAACAAAAAACATGTATTTATGCAAGCGGTACATATAAAACGGAGGATAAAATGGATAAAAGTTTTTCACAAAGTTATAAAGACAGCGGCGTAGATATAACAGCCGGATACAAAGCGGTAGAGCTAATGCGCAGCCACATAGCGCGCACAATGACAAGCGGAGTAATAGGAGATATAGGCGGTTTTGGCGGCCTGTTTGAACTGGATATGACAGGAATA
>CAYJLZ010000007.1:27302-31873 GCA_964371265.1 uncultured Bacteroides sp.
GAATAACAAAGCCCGTGCTTGTGTGCGGAACAGACGGCGTGGGAACAAAACTTAAGCTTGCCTTTTTACTTGATAAGCACGACACAGTAGGCGTAGATTGCGTGGCAATGTGCGTAAACGACGTGCTTGCTTGTGGCGCAAAACCGCTTGTTTTTTTAGATTATATAGCGTGCGGAAAAAACTATCCTGAAAAAATAGAGCAAATAGTAAAAGGCATAGCCGACGGTTGTAGCCTTTGTGGTGCGGCACTTGTTGGCGGCGCCACAGCCGAACTGCCCGGTTTCTCCCCCGAAAACGCGTACGACCTTGCAGGTTTTACCGTAGGAGTAGTTGAAAAAAGCAAAATACTAGACAAAAACAAAATGAAAGACGGCGACATTATGATAGCGTTGCCCTCCAGCGGTGTGCACTCCAACGGGTTTTCGCTAGTGCGCAAGGTTTTTAACATAGAAAGCAAAGAAGTGTTAAACAAAACGTACGACGAGCTTGGCGGTATTACGCTTGGTGAGGAGCTGCTTAAACCAACAAAAATTTACGTAAACAATATTTTAGAACTTTTAAAGCCTGAAAATAACATTGAAATTAGAGCGGTAAGCCACATTACAGGCGGCGGCTTTTACGAAAACATACCAAGAGCACTGCCAAACTATTTTTCGGCAAATATAAATAAAAGCAACGTAAAAGTACACCCGATATTTAAACTTATACAAAATCAGGGTAATATACCCGAGAGAGACATGTACAACACATTTAATATGGGTGTTGGCATGGTTGTAATAGTAAAAAGGGCGCACGCCGAAAAAGCACTCGACATATTAAAACAAAGCGGTATGCAAGGCGCATATCCGCTAGGAGAAGTTAAAGAAACAACAGGCACAGAAAAAGGTGTAAATATATGGTAAAAACAGCAATACTTGTAAGCGGAGGCGGCACAAATTTACAGGCAATTATTGACGAAAAGGCAAAGGGAAACTTGCCAAACGCCGAAATAAGCCTACTGTTGTGCACAAACCCAAATGCATATGCGCTGCAAAGGGCAAAAAACGCACCGTTTAAAATAAACATGCTTACAGTAAACCGCAGTAATTACACAAACCCAAAAGATTTTGACAAACAATTGCTTAAAGCATTAAAATATTTTAATATTCAGTTAATTGTTTTGGCAGGATTTATGAGCATATTGGGCGAAGAAATAGTAAAAAAATACGACAAACGCATAATAAACGTGCACCCAAGTTTAATACCAAGCTTTTGTGGCAAGGGGTATTACGGCCTTAAAGTGCACAGAGCGGCACTTGAAAAAGGCGTAAAAATAACAGGAGCAACTGTGCATTATGTAAACGAAATACCCGATGACGGCGAAATAATATTGCAAAAGGCTGTTAAAGTGTATAAAAACGATACCGAGCAAAGCCTGCAACAGCGTGTAATGAAACAAGCAGAGTGGAAAATTTTGCCCAAAGCATTAAATATGATAACAACTGAAATGTGTGATAAGAAGAAAAATAGCACTGAAAAATGAAATAAAATATAAAATCGCATACGGTTTATATAAATAATCCTCAAATTTTGCATGGATTATTTAGGTTTATTTTAAGGCGTGGGCAACGGAATGCCCACATGCCAATTTATATTAGCTAAGGCTAATATAAAAATGCTAAATTGTAACATTGTGCATATTAAAAAGGAGATTTAAATGGACACATTAAATTTTTCGGCAGAGTTAGCTGTAAACGAGTACCCCGGCAGAGGAATTGCCGTAGGACTTACGCCAAACGGAGAAAATGCCGTTATAACGTACTTTATTATGGGAAGAAGTGAAAATAGCCGCAACAGAATTTTTGAAAAACAAGGCGACAAGCTAATTACAAAGCCGGCAGATTCATCTAAAGTAACCGATGCATCGCTTATTATATACACTCCTGTTAGGTTGTTTAAAAACACGCACATTGTTACTAACGGAGATCAAACCGATACAATTTACAACGGTATGAAACAGGGCAAAAGTTTTGCAAAATGTTTGCGCAAGCGCACGTTCGAGCCAGACGAGCCCAACTATACACCGAGAATATCGGCGTTAGTAAGGGTAAAAAATGGCCAGTTAACATATAAAATGTCAATACTAAAACGCACATTGCTAAGCGAAGACAGTTTGCAGCGCATATTTTACGAGTATCCGCAGCCAATTGCAGGTGCAGGGCATTTTATACACACATATAAGTGCGACGGCCAGCCAATACCAAGCTTTGTGGGCGAGCCTGTGCCGGTAACAATGCACAACAATATAAACGAGTACGCAAAAACTGTTTGGGGCAGCCTTAACGAAAATAACAAAATAAGCCTTTTTGTGCGCTATATAAATTTAAAAACAAAACAATACGAAGATAAAATTATTAATAAGTACAAAGAAGTGAAATAAATACTTACAGTAAATTATCTTTTATTTATTACCCAATGTTGAATAAATAAAATAGGCGCTATAATAGGCACAATAAATAATAATTTAAACCGGTATAAAACATAAATTAAAACAAATATTTAAAATTATGGTATAAAAAATAGTGGCATGAAAAAACTTGAAAAGGATAGAAATATGAACGAACTTGAGTTAAAATACGGTGTAAATCCAAACCAAAAGCCGGCAAAAATTTACATGGCAAACACAGCAAGCACAAGCACATTGCCAATAACTGTGCTAAACGGCAAACCCGGCTATATAAATTTTATGGACGCATTAAACGCATGGCAACTTGTTAAAGAGCTTAAACAGGCAACAGGCATAGCAGCTGCAGCAAGCTTTAAGCACGTAAGCCCGGCAGGCGCAGCACTTGGCGCACCCCTTAGCGATACGTTGCAAAATATATATTTTACACACCATGTTGAAGATATAAATTCATCGCCGCAGGCATGTGCGTATGCAAGGGCAAGGGGCGCCGACAGAATGAGCAGTTTTGGCGACTGGATAGCCCTTAGCGATGAGTGCGACGAAAAAACAGCGCAGCTAATACAGCCCGAAGTGAGCGACGGTGTTATTGCGCCGAGTTATAGCGAAAAAGCGCTTGAAATACTAAAAGCAAAACGAAAAGGCGCATACAATATAGTTAAAATAGACAAAAACTATACACCGGCCCCAAAAGAGCGCAAAGATATATACGGAATAAGTTTTGAACAAGGGCGCAACGACTTTAAAGTTACAAACGAAACATTTGCAAACATAGTAACAAAAAACAATGAGCTTACAAAACAACAAATAACCGATTTAACCGTGGCACTTATAACATTAAAATACACACAAAGCAACAGCGTTTGTTTTGTAAAAGACGGGCAGGCAATAGGTGTAGGCGCAGGCCAGCAAAGCCGCATACACTGCACACGCCTTGCAGGCAGTAAAGCCGACATTTGGCATTTGCGCCAGCATCCAAAAGTTTTAAACTTACAATTTATTGAAAATTTACCACGTGCAAACAAAGACAACGCAATAGACGTTTATATTAGCGAGGACTGGCAAGACGTAGCGGGCGATAACGTGTGGAAACAAACGTTTAAAGTGCAGCCACAGCCGCTAACAGCGCAAGAAAAAGCGCAATTTTTAAAAGGCGTAACAGGCGTTGCACTTGGTAGCGATGCGTTTTTCCCATTTGGCGATAATATTGAAAGAGCACACAAAAGCGGCGTAACGTGTATAATACAGCCGGGCGGAAGCATAAGGGACGAAAACGTTATAGAAGTATGTAATAAATATAACATTGCAATGGCATTTAACGGATTAAGGCTTTTCCATCATTAATGGGGTAAGTCTGGCATATTTTTCAATACAAAAAAATAAAAAACAACCCAAAACAAAAAAATTAACGAGGAAAACGAACCAAAAGTAGAGAGAACTAAAACCACAAACTGGTTCACCATTAAAAAATTTTTATTTACCCCTTAACTTTTTACAAATATGTGCCGAAATAGTAAATGTAAGGCAAAAAAAGGGGCAAAACCCTTTAACTTGCTAAAAAGTCGCAACCATTATGCGTTAAGGCCTTACGCAAAGTGTGTGTGGCTAAAATAAAAGGTAAGATGGATCTTGCCTAAAAAATAAACACAAAATAATTGGAGGAACTAATTATGCGTATTCAACACAATATTCCCGCGATGAACTCTTATCGCAACTACTCAAACAACACATCAGCTCTAAGCAAAAACTTAGAGAAATTGAGCTCAGGTTACAAAGTTAACCGTGCAGGCGACGATGCAGCAGGTCTTGCTATATCTGAAAAAATGCGTGCTCAAATCACATCTTTAGACGCAGCTCAAAAGAATGCTAAAGACAGTGTTAGCTTAGTTCAAACAGCTGAGGGTGCACTAACAGAAGTACACGACATGCTAAACCGTATGGTTTACCTTGCAACACAATCTGCCAACGGCACATATGTTGATGATGACCGTGCAGCACTACAAAACGAAGTGGAGCAACTTGTTGAAGAAATCGACAGAATTGCTCAAGCTGCTAACTTCAATGGTCAAACATTGTTCAACGGCGACTTTGCCGGTGCTGCATCAGCAACAATGCAACTACAAATTGG
>CAYJLZ010000007.1:31883-40792 GCA_964371265.1 uncultured Bacteroides sp.
ATCGGCACTTACGAAGTTGTTGTTGACCGTGTAGCTCTTCAATAAGAAGTTGACCAACTAATCGACGAGATCGATCGTGTTGCTCAAGCAGCTAACTTTAACGGCAAAACATTGTTTAACACAGATGCAGGCGAATCATTTACATTCCAAATTGGTGAAACAGCAGATAGCTTTAACCAATTGCAAGTTACACTAAAAAGCATGTCAACAAGTAACATAGGTACAGCAGGCGAAAGCTTTGGTAACCTACAATGGGGCGACACAGGCGCTGAAAGCACAGGTAACCTAAGCTTGATAGACATCAGCACAGCCGGTACACTTGTAGCAGCCGGTGATGCATACGATGAAACAGTTAACGGCGCAGCAGGCGCAATTGATATGCTAAAAGCAGCTATCAACTACGTATCTACAGAGCGTGCAGCTCTTGGTGCTATTCAAAACCGTCTAGATCACACAATCAACAACCTTGGCGTAATGGAAGAGAACATCCAAGATGCTGAGAGCACAATCCGTGACACAGACGTAGCAGAAGAAATGATGGATTACACAAAGAACAATATCCTAATTCAATCTGCACAGGCTATGCTTGCTCAAGCAAATGCAATTCCTCAAGGCGTTCTACAACTTCTACAATAAGCTTTGTAAGCTTTTGTACAATAATAAAGGCCAAAAAAAGGTGGGCGTATGCCCACCTTTTTTTATGTTCAATTAATATAAATTGCTGTGCCGGGTGTTCTCAGCACACGCTTTAAAAAACTTAATAATCCACAAAAACTATAAATATCATTTATCCTAATCAAATATTTTTGCAACCAAATGTCTAGTATCCCATGTAATAATCTAACAAGAAAAAGTTTTTTGCAAAGCTTTTTTTCAAAAAAGCGTAAAACCGGGCATAAACCCAAAGCACAACCCAACCCAAAACCGCTACTTATTATTAACACTACTGGTTCCCTTTTCAAGCAAGTACGTAGCCTCTAAATCGGCAAGGTGCAACTTTACGGCAATTGGATACTCGTCGTACGCTGTGCTAATGGCAAAACTGCCACCTTTTACGCTCTCGTCAAAACCGCCCATGTGCCAGCGAATTGCAATTGCCTCGGCGGGTTTTAAACGCAAAAACCTTTCAATTAAAAAAACACTCTTCTCCCCGTGCCCAAACGGAAAGCGATCGGCAACAGCATAACTCGGCACCTTTTCCCATGCGCCGGTTTGCTCGTTTTTAACATTCCTAAACGTTTGTTTGTAAAAATTTGCCTTGCATAAATCGTGCAAAAGGCTAACAATCGCAAAACTTTCGCGGTTGTCGCTATCTTCAAAATGGCGGCTCATCATCACATTATACACATTAACGCTGTGCATAACAAGGCCGCCCTCGCACGCCCCATGAAACCGTGTAGACGCAGGCGCACTGTAAAAATCAGTTGTTTCAAGCCAATCTAAAAGAGCGCTTTTGCCCTCTCTTTTAATATCAGCATCAAAAGCTGCTTTAAATTGCTCTTTGTAGTTTATAACAAACACTCCTTAAAATAAAATTAAAAAAACAGCGCCAAACAATGCGCACGTATGGCAAAAGCCAATAGCGCAGTTGGCGCAACAAAAAACATGCCAAGCCTGTGCAAGGCAACAATTTTAAAAAATATACCAATCTTATAAAAGTAACTGTATTTACGTAATAATTTCGTTTAAAACATCTTTTAAAATGGTAATTTCATCGTGCGAAAGGCTTATGCCTTTGCCCATTTTACTGCCGTCGGGAGACCAATCACGAATGTCGTATTTTGGTTCGCGCTCGTTCCAGCTAACCATATTAAGCTGGCGCTCCCAACCGTTTGGGTTTTGCGACAATACAGCTACTCGCTCGGTAATCTCGTACTTGAACTCTGCCATAATATTATCCGTCCTTCGTGCAAAAATACACATATTAAATATTAAGCTTACAACATGATTGTACTTTAAATATGAACAAAAATCAAGTAATTTTGACAAATAGATACGTTTGAAATTACTTTTAGTTTACATTGCACTGTAAATTATAGTATAATATGTAATATGTTACAAAACAGGCATAAATGCAATAACAAAATAAAATAGCAAATAAAGTATTTAATTTTGGAGGCAACTTTTTTGACAGACGTACAAATACATGAAACTAACGGTATATCGTACACATTAACAAAGAAGAATGTAAAAAACATAAACTTACGTATAAAAAAAGACGGCACAATAGCAGTAAGCGCGCCAAAAAGGTGTGCACTTAAACATATAACACAATTTATTAATCAAAAAGAAATATGGATAAAACAGACACAAATAAAAGTAACACAAGCGGCGAAAATAAACAGTATGCCGTGCAAATACACAAAACAACAAGCGCTTTTAATTTTTGAACAAATAAGCCGCGAATACTATATAATATTAAAACAAAGCTTAAAAACAAACGGCCCGCCAATAATAAAAGTGAGAGATATGAAAACACGTTGGGGAGTATGTAAACCGGCAGCAAACCAAATAACGCTAAATTTACGCCTGGCACAAAAGCCGATACAGGCAATACAGTATGTAATATTACACGAGTACGCACATTTTTTTGTAATGGGCCACGGCAAAGATTTTTGGGAAGTAGTACAAAAATATATGCCCGACTATAAAGAGCGAAAAAAACTTTTAAAAGTAAACGAAAGCTAACCAAACCAAAAATACAAAACGAGGGAAAACAGACTAAAAACAAAAAGCAAACAAAATGCCATTACAGAGCATAGGCAAAAAAGGTGTCAATAAGAATTGTTCTTTTTTGAGCTTAGGCTTTCGAGAAAACTCCTGGCGCTTTTGCTAATTTTCACGTTGAAAAGTAGAGGAGGAAACCCAATTAATAAACGAAAAGGAAGATACGCCAATGGAAAATAAATACAAAAGGCTTGTAAGCAATACGGCACTTTTTGCCGTAAGCCAGTTCTCATCTCGCCTGTTGTTTTTTATAATGACACCGCTATTTAGCTACTGGTTTGAAACGCAAGAACTTAACGGAATTAAAGATTTGCTAAACCAGTTTGCCAATTTTAGCATACCGCTTGTAAGCCTTGGTATATCAAATGCCGTAATACGCTTTGGCCTAGATAAAAACGAGAACAAAAGCCAAATATATACAAATGGTATAGTGTCGGTGTTTATGGGTTTTGCGCTACTTGTGGCGGGTTCGCCGTTGCTTGCCATGGTGGAATGGTATAAAGACTATATAATATTACTGTGCGTATATGTTTTAACAAGCTGCCTGCGCACATTAAATTGCCAGTTTGTTCGTGCCAAACAGTACACTAAACTGTATGCGGTAGACGGCATACTTACAACAGTAATAACATGTATATTTTACGTTGTATTTTTGCGCAACTTAAACATGGGCCCAACGGGATATTTAATAGCAATTATATTGTCCGATGGATTAAGCATATTATTTTTATTTTTCACAGCAAAGCTACACAAATATATAAACTTTAAAATAAGTTTGCCGCTTTTAAAGCGTATGTTAAGGTATTCGTTGCCGCTTGTGCCGGCTAGCATTTTTTGGTGGGTAACAAGCGCAAGCAGCCAAATGTTTATTGCGGCAATGTTGCCCGATGGCACGGCGCAAACAGCAATTTTTGCAAGTGCAATGCGCCTACCCACAATACTTACAATTGTAAGCACTGTTTTTACCGAGGCATGGCAAATAAGCGCATTTACCGATGGAGTAAAGCAAAAAGCCGAAGAATTTTTTACAAAAGTGTTCAGCGCATATCAGGGAGTAATGTTTTTATGTGCCGGCGGCATAATACTGCTCTCGCAGCCATATATGCTATTGTTTAGGCAAGATTACTTTTCGGCATGGCAGTATATACCGTTTTTGGCAATTGCAACGGTGTTCTCGTCGCTATCTAACTTTATAAACAGTGTTTACATGGTTAAAAAACGCAGTGGATTATCGCTTGCAACAATGGCGGCAGGCGCAGTAATAAACGTAGTGCTAAACATAGTGTGCATACCAATTTTTGGCATAGGCGGCGCAGTAATTGCAACGCTTGTAAGCTACCTTGCGGTGTTTATTTTAAGGGTAATAACGTCGCAAAAACTAATACGCATAGGCTACAAACCGCTAAAACTTTGCGTAAACTGCGCAATACTAACACTTCAAGCCGTTTTAATGATAGCTAACATACCGCTGTGGATACTGTGGAGCATACTGCTTTGCACGCTAACACTAGTGCTAAATATGAGGGAAATTTTGCTTAGCATAATGCAAATTTTGAAAAGAAAAAGCAAGTGAAAAATTAAAACATTGGTGCTTTATAATGTAGTATAACAGATATATATAAATACCAAATAAAAATAAAACAAAGCAATGAAAAACTAAATAAAGCAACGCACAAAAAAGGCAACACTCAATGTTATAAACATAACAAAAGGTGTTGCCTTAATAAATTGCAATTAAATATATAACGATGTTAGTGTTATAATTTTATTTTTTGGCAAACTTGCCCTACTCATCAAGCTTAAGCACAGCTGTAAATGCCTCGCTAGGCACTTGTACACTGCCCAGCTGGCGCATTTTCTTCTTACCCTCTTTTTGCTTTTCAAGCAGCTTTTTCTTGCGGGTAATGTCGCCGCCGTAGCACTTTGCAAGCACGTCTTTGCGCATTGCCTTTATAGTTTCTCTTGCAATAACCTTGCCGCCTATTGCAGCCTGTATAGGCACCTCAAACATTTGGCGAGGTATGTGCTCTTTAAGTTTTTCGGCTAGGCGGCGCCCTTTTGCGTAGGCGCTGTCGGCATGTACTATCATGCTAAGGGCATCTACCATATCGCCGTTAAGCAGTATGTCAAGCTTAATAAGCTTGCTTTGTCTAAAGCCTTTCATCTCGTAGTCGTAGCTGGCATATCCCCTGCTGCGGCTTTTTATTGCGTCAAAAAAGTCGTACACAATTTCGCCAAGCGGCAATTCGTAGTGCAAATCTACCCTTGTTTCGTCTAGGTACTTCATGTCTTTCATTATTCCCCGCCTTGCCTGGCAAAGCTCCATTAAACTACCGGTGTAATCGGTGGGGGTAAAAATATGTGCGTCCACATAAGGTTCTTCCGCCGTGCTAATTTGTGCGGGATCGGGGTAATTTGTGGGGTTCTCTATAAGCACAACAGTGCCGTCGGTTAGCGTAATGCGGTACTCAACGCTGGGCGCTGTTGTTATTAAATCTAGGTCAAACTCTCGCTCTAGGCGCTCTATAATTATTTCAAGGTGCAAAAGCCCCAAAAAACCGCACCTAAAGCCAAAACCAAGGGCAATACTCGTTTCAGGCTCATAACTTAGCGACGCATCGTTAAGCTGTAGCTTTTCAAGCGCATCTTTTAAATCGGGGTACTTTGCGCCGTCGGCCGGGTATATGCCGCAAAAAACCATCGGTACAACTTGCCTATACCCCTCCATTGCACTGCTTGTTGGGTTATCTTTATCGGTTACCGTGTCACCAACGCGTGTGTTCTCAAGCGTTTTAATGCTGGCGGTAAAGTAGCCTACCTCGCCTGCGTTTAATTCTTGTTTTTCGGCAAGGGCAAATGCGCCCATGTGCCCTACTTCAACAGGTGTAAATTCGGCGCCCGTTTGCATTAGCTTTATCGTTTTTCCTACTTTTAAACTGAACTCAAAAACACGCACATATACTATTACGCCCTTGTATGCGTCGTAAACGGCATCAAAAATAAGCGCCTTAAGTGGTGCGTTTTCATCGCCTTTTGGTGGAGGTATGTCTTTTACAACAGCCTCAAGTACTTGCTTTATGCCAATGCCTGTTTTTGCCGATACCCTTGGTGCCTCTAGGCAAGGTATGCCTATAACGTCCTCTACCTCTGCGGCAACTCGCTCGGGCTCTGCGCTTGGCAAGTCTATTTTATTTAAAATAGGCACAAGCTCTAAGTCGTGTTCAAGCGCCAAATACGTGTTTGCAAGCGTTTGCGCCTCTACGCCTTGGCTTGCATCTACAACCAAAATTGCGCCCTCGCACGCAGCCAAACTGCGGCTAACCTCGTAGTTAAAATCAACGTGGCCGGGTGTATCAATCAGGTTAAAAGTGTACGTATTGCCGTCGTCGGCTTTGTATTGCAATGTAACTGCCCTTGCCTTAATAGTTATGCCTCTCTCACGCTCTAAGTCCATGTTGTCAAGCAACTGCTCTTCCATGCGGCGCTCGTCCACAGCCTGTGTGCTCTCTAAAATTCTGTCTGCCAGGGTGCTTTTGCCGTGGTCTATATGTGCAATAATGCAAAAATTTCGTATAAATTCACTCGCCAAAATATTAGCCTCCGTATGTAATTTATGTATATTAATTATATATATCGTATTTGCTTTTGAAAAAACATCTATTAAATTTAATTATAACATAAAAAAGCGCTTAAAAGCAAATAAAATAATGTTCAATATATCTTGACAATACACTATAAAACAAAGTAAAATTTAAGTACAATAAAAAATAAGGATATAATGATAAATAACATAAGAAGGTGTAACAATATGGCTGAAAAATATTCGTGCAACAACTGCGGCAGCGTTATGCTGTTTAACGCCGACACACAGGGATTAAAATGCCCAAGCTGCGACAGTACAAAGGAAATACAACTGCCGCAAAACGCTGTTATACAAGAGCATCAATACACTCAAGGCACTGCGGCGGCTCTTGCCGTAAAGCCACAAAGTGCGCACACAATGGAGTGCTGTGGTTGCGGCGCATTGGTAGAGGTTGACGCCACAAGCACATCTACAAAATGCCCGTATTGTGACAGCGACTACGTGCTTGCGCAAAAACAAGTGGACAGCATTATGCCCGACGGTATAATTCCGTTTGGATTTAGCAAAAAAGAGGCAAACAACAAGTTTGGCACGTGGATAAAAAAACTGTTTTGGGCGCCAAACAACTTAAAAAATATATATAAGCAAGATAAACTACAAGGTATATACGTGCCGTTTTGGACGTTTGACGCGCAAAGCTATGCGCACTATACAGCCCAGGGCGGAACAGACCATACAAGGCGCAAAAAAGGCAGCGACGGCAAGATGAAAACCGAAACGTACACAACATGGGAGCATACACAGGGCAACATATCGCACTTTTTTAACGATAATTTAGTGCCTGCCTCGGATAAGCTCGACAAAAAGCTTGTAAGCCGTTTTGATACGTTTGACACAAACTTACTTGTGCCGTATTCGCCCGAGTTTTTAAGTGGATTTAACGCCGAGTGCTACACAATAAATATAGATACAGCGCAGCAAATAGCGCACGAAGAAATGAAAAACTACCTTTTAAACCTTGCAACCGAAGACGTTAGAAAGAGATTTGACAGAGCGAGCGATGTTAGGCTAGAGGCGCAATTTGAACAAGAAACGTTTAAACACGTAGTACTACCGGTATATGCAACTGCATTTGCATACGCAAACAAGGTTTACAATGTACTTATAAACGGCCAAACAGGCGAAATTGAGGGCGATTACCCGGTAAGCAAGCTAAAAGTTGCGGCGGCAATAGGTATAGGTGCACTTGCACTGGCTATACTTTACTTTATGTTTTTTTCGTAGTTAAGTAAAGGCAAACTTAAAATAGCACTTATTGCCCATAACAAGGCAATTGAATTTTACGAAAAATGCAGCTTTGAAAAAAGCGAGAACAAAACACCGATGATGATTAATAAAAAATAATTTAAATTAAAAAACTCACCTATTGTTTTAGCTGGTGAGTTTTTTTACGCTAATTTTGTTATTTGTGCAAAATTTCATAAAAATAACAAATTATCAAAATAAAAACTTAGCTTTTTGTAAAACTTAGTTAATTATTTAACAACAAATGCCAATCAAAGTAACTTTATAGCGGCAATATACAATTTATTAACCGTAAATTATTAAAAAATTAATAAAAAGTAGGGCCTTAAAATGTTTACAAAAGTATTAAAATTTGTTACAATATATATGTGCGTAAAAAGGTTTGCACGCAGTGCAAGCCTTAATACAAGGGCAGTTATTCTGCCTTAGCGATACATCGAGAGTTTTTGTAAAAAAAGCGCAAAATGTGTCGCATATAAATTTATTATTTAATCGGAGGAAGTAAAATGCCAAGAAGTAAAAAAGCTATGGACGGCAATACCGCAGCGGCCCACGTGGCGTATGCGTTTACCGAGGTTGCAGGTATTTATCCAATTACACCGTCCAGCCCAATGGCCGACAGCGTTGACCAATGGAGCGCAATGAAACAAAAAAACATTTTCGGAACACAAGTAAACGTGGTGGAAATGCAAAGTGAGGCAGGTGCCGCAGGTACTGTTCACGGCTCACTGGGTGCGGGTGCACTTACAACAACATTTACAGCATCGCAAGGTTTGCTTTTAATGATACCCAACATGTACAAAATAGCAGGCGAGCTTTTGCCGGGCGTATTCCACGTATCGGCACGTACAGTTGCTAGCCATGCGCTTAATATTTTCGGAGATCACTCCGACGTATACGCATGTCGTCAAACAGGCTTTGCAATGATGGCAGAGTCAAACCCTCAAGAAGTTATGGACCTTGCCGCAGTTGCTCACCTTGCAGCAATCGAGAGCAAAGTTCCTTTCTTAAACTTCTTCGATGGATTTAGAACAAGCCATGAAATTCAAAAAATAGACGCTTGGGACTATGAAGATTTAAAAGAAATGTGCAATATGGACGCTGTTAAAGCATTCCGAGACCATGCACTTAACCCCGACAATCCTTATTCAAGGGGCAGCCACCAAAACGGCGACATCTTCTTCCAAAACAGAGAGGCATGTAATAAATATTACGAGGCAGTTCCCGGCATTGTTGAAAAATACATGGGCAAAGTTAATGCAAAACTTGGCACTAACTACCAATTGTTTGAGTA
>CAYJLZ010000007.1:40802-41065 GCA_964371265.1 uncultured Bacteroides sp.
CTACGGCGCACCTGACGCAGAGCGCGTAATTATATGCATGGGTTCTTTCTGCGACGTTGCCGAAGAAGTTATTGACTACATGACAGCCGCAGGCGAAAAAGTGGGTATGGTAAAAGTAAGGCTATATCGCCCATTCTCGGCCGATAAACTACTTAGCGCAATACCGGCAACTGCAACTAAAATTGCAGTGCTAGACAGAACAAAAGAACCCGGCGCACTTGCAGAGCCTCTTCACCTAGATGTAATGGCGGCATTTCGCGAGG
>CAYJLZ010000008.1:0-6527 GCA_964371265.1 uncultured Bacteroides sp.
CGGAGATGATGTTGAATATAAAATCGAAACAACTGTTCCTGCAACAACAGGTTACACCGATTATAATTATATAATATCTGACACATTAGACAGCTCGCTTACATTTAATAACGACTTAATATTATCTGCACAAACAGCCACAGGCACTAACACTATTGCCACAGATTATTATACCTTAACTGTGGCTTCCTCACCTAATAATGGTTTCTCGCTTGATATTGATATTTTATCACTGCTGGATGATGGCGTAATTGCCACAGGTGATACATTAATTGCCGAATTTACAGCAGTATTAAACGAAGATGCTGTTGTTCAACTAAACGGAACAAATGATAACAATGCCTTTCTATCTTACAGCAACAACCCACAGGATTTATTTTCAACAGGCACAACGCCTACAATTACAACAAAAAGCTCTACATTTCAAATACATATAACAAAAACAGACAGTGCCGAACAACACCTTGATGGGGCAGAATTTGTAATGACACTTGACAGCCAGCTTACAACAGATGCCCACGGCAACCCTACAAATGCAATAGACTTTATTAAAAATTCTGATACTAATTATACAATAGCACCAAGTGGATATAGCGGTACAACAACTACTGCACTTGTAGCAGGGTCGATAAATATACTAGGGCTCAACAGTGATACCACATATTACTTGCATGAAACAAAATCGCCCGATGGCTTTGCAAAAAGCACTGTGCCCACTTATTTTTCAATTAGGGCTGAATATAACGAAACTACCGCCGAACTTTTGCCGGGATATCCAAACATTCTCGTCAATGGTAGCACAACGCCCGTAGCACCTGCTATTGATATAATTAACTACACAAACCATACCTTGCCACAAACAGGAAGCAACTCTAATTTTACATTTATAATAAGCGGAATATTATTTCTTATTATAGGATTGTTTATTCTTGCATTTAAACTTAAAGGAGCTAAAAATGCTAAGCCGTAAAATTATTATACTTCTTCCTGTTTTGCTGCTTATTATGGGTGTTGCGCTACTAATTTACCCTATAATATCTAACCATGTTGTAAATATGCAGCATAAACAATTAATAAAATCTTATGATATTAAAGCACAATCAAACCCTGATACAATTGAAGATTCCTTATCATTCGCAGAGCAATATAACGATATAGTAAAGGAAAATGGTGGTTATGGTTTTGTTTTATCACAGCAAGAATTAACACTTTATAATTCTAGCTTAAATAATGAATCAGATGGGATGATGGGCTACATTTCAATACCTAGTATCTCACTCTTATTGCCGATTTATCATGGAATTTCACAAGAAGTATTACAAATTGGCATAGGGCATATCGAGAGCACATCTTTACCCATAGGCGGGGCTTCTACTCATAGTGCTTTAGCAGGGCACAGTGGCATGACTAGCGCAAAAATGTTTACAAAACTGGATAAATTACAAATTGGCGATGAATTTGTTATTACTACTGCAAATATAGAAATTCATTACGAAATATATAACATAGCAACAGTTCTTCCAAGCGAGACAGAACTACTAAAAATAAAAGACGGAGAAGACCTGTGCACACTGATTACTTGCACTCCCTTTGGTCAAAATACGTACCGACTTCTTGTGCAAGGCAAAAGAGTTGATTATTAACACTATATATGCTACAAAACAAATTAATTGTGTATTGGGTTAATCATATAAAATCGCAACCAATTGCCATGGGCATACATTCTTTATAAGCAATCCACCGGCGTTATGCTGTGCATAATTCACCCTTTAGCTTGTGCTAGAGGGTGTTTTTGCGCACTAAAATAAGTGCTATTGCAAGAAATTTAATTGCATTACAGCAAAATGATTAACACAATGGTTAAATTTTTGTTAACTATGTACATAAGTTAAAAGGACATTTGTCCTTTTAATATTTTATGGTATAATGTATGATATGTTAGTAGAAAGGTTCAGTATAAAGTGATTATATCAGATTTAATTGACAAATTTCTCATAGCGGATAAAACGCGATGGAAGAACTTTTTTTTACACTTTCCTTCAAATGCACAAATTGATGTAATCAATGTAGAAAAGAACAGTGTAATTATAAGCGAGGGAGCACCTGCAAACTTAGTATATGTTCTGTTATTAGGAAGGTTGCAAATGCATGCTGTGCAGCAAAACGGGTGCCACTATGTGCTTGAAAAAACCGAAAAAAATATAATTTTTGGCGATTTGGAAGCGATAATGGATGATGCTGAGTACTATGCTACGTTAATTGCAAAAACAGATTGCACAATTGCCTCATTTCGAAAAGAAACATATATTCAGTGGTTAAAAAGTGATGCTCAAATTTCGTATAAATTAATGCGCATTGCGCTTGGAAGTGTGCTTTATCAATTGTTCAGCGAAAGAGCTAACCTATTTTCAAACGTGCATATTCGACTAATTAATGCATTAATCGACGGATATGAAACAGGAATTAAGTGTGATAATAACACAGTTTTATTAAAAATAACAAGGCAAAACATAAGTGATGCAGTGGGTTGCTCTACACGCACAACGGCAAGGCATTTATTGGCGCTTGAAAATGATGGTTTAATTAGCAGAAAGGCCAGAAAGTACTACATAAATGATAAGCAATATGTAAAATTAAATCGCTATATCGATAAATATAAAAACAATTAATAGGAGCAATTATAATGAAATGGTACAACGGAAAACCCGAAAAATTGTTGAGCGACTGGCAATTAACCGAAAACCCCTTGTGGGCCGATTATCAGGTGCTGGGACCTATGATGTCGGCATACAGAATTTATGCGGGAATGGACGATGTAATTCCTGTAATGGTTGGAGCTAAGGGCTGTTGCTACCATATACGTTTCGCAATTGTTGCCGCAGGAGAAACTGATTTTGAGCTGGGCAAGCGCCTTGCGCCTGTTTTAGAGTTCTCTCCAAAGCAAATTTTACAGGGTGATTTAAGCGTTTCCAAACACTGGGTAGATAGATTTTTAGATGTTACAAGTAACATTAAACCAAAGCTTGTTGTTTTAATGTCTACCGACGCGCTTACTATTAGCGGTGCAAATTTACAGGCTATTGCACAGCAAGTGCAAGACGAAATAGGTATAGATACAACATATATAGAGGCATCGAGTGTTACCGGGCAAAGCCCTCAGGCGGGTTATTCGCCTGCAATGACAGCACTTCTTCGCCCTTACTTTAAAGATAACGGCGAAGAAAAAGAGGGCATAAATTTAATTGGCTGGCACTGGCCTTCGCGCCAACACACGCACGAAATTGGCGAGTGCATAAACTTGCTTAAAACGCTTGATATACCTGTAAAAAGTGTTATTTCGGGCGGTAGCAGCCTTGCCGATGTAAAGGCCTCGATGAGCGCAAAGGGCAATGCAGCTGTATGTCCTGCTGTAAGCGGAGAGTACATAGAAGAAATGGCAAAACACGGCGTTCCATTTGTTGCACAGCGCTCTCCGTACGGATTTTCCGGCACAACAGATTGGCTTACCAGTGTGTGCAAAGCTCTTAATTTAAACAGACAAACAGAAATTGAACAGCAACGGGAAAAATATGCAAAAGAATTTGAAGAGAATAAGGCTCTGTTAAAGGGGAAAAAAATATTTATAAGCGGTGGACCCGGCAGACTTGTCGGTTTGCTTCAACTTATTGCCGACTATGAAATGGATATTAAAATAGCAGCACTATTTTGGCCGCACACAAATTCTCAAAGAGATTTAAATTATGTTTTTGAAAAACATAATTTAAACATAGAGCGCTTTGTGGTATCACCCAGTTTATACGAGCTTGAAGATTTTGCAAACGAGTTCGATTTCGATGTTTGGGCGGGCGGATATCAAGAACAACACACGTGTAAACGGCACAATATTCCGTTTGTTCCAATAACGGTTTACACAGTGCCGCACGTAGGGTTTAAAGGCACCATAAATTTTGGCGATAAGCTTGTTATGGCTATGCAAGGTCACAGCTTTACCGAAAACGTATTTAATGCAAAGGAGCTACCGACATGTACACATCACAGCAAATAAACAGCCGAATTGACCCGATGCACGGCTGTGCAATGTCGGGTATAATAGCGTTTGCCTGCGCATTGCAAAACACATTCCCTATGGTTCACGGGCCAACGGGCTGTGCCGGAGGATACAGGCTTGTACCTCTTTTATGCAACCAGGAGCCGCTTTTGCCAACGACTGCAATTTATCAGTACGACCTAGCAATTGGCACAACAGAAAAATTAAAGCAAGCTCTTTACAAAGCACACGAAGTTTATAATCCAAAATATATTTTTGTTGTTTTAACGTGCGCTACAAGTATGGCCGGAGAAGATTATAACGACATAACAAAAGAATTTGATGAAAAAACAAATACAAAAACCTTTGTTATAGATGGTAGCGCTTTTTTTGGCGAAGAGAGGGACGGCTACATAGAGAGCTATAACCAATTTGTAAAAGCGCTAAATATAAAACATACACCGCAAAAAGGCGTAGTTGCATTAGACGGCCTTTCGCTGTCAAGCTTTGGGGCTACAAATGCGTTCGAGCAGTTGTGTGATATTATAAAAAATGAATGTAAAATGGAAGTAGCGCCGTCGATATCGGTAAATTTTAGTGCAGACGACTTTGCTGATTACGCAAAGGCTAATGTTTTGAAAATAGGCCACCTATTTAACAGTGATGGGTTAAATAGCTGCCTACTTGCTCCGATAGGTGCTGAGGGAACATTTGATTTTATTAAAAAAAGTTGTGAAAAAGCAGGCGTATTAATACCCGAAAGCGCATATGAAAACAAGAAAAAGTATGATGCTCTTTATGAAAAAGAAATAAGCGATATTAGAACAATGCTAAACAACAAAGCCGTTATGGTTGAGGCAGACGGCTTTTATGCATATTGGCTTTGCCATTTACTGCACAAAAAGCTTGGCATGAAAGTTTACTTAACTACTGACGAGCCGGGTTTTGAGCTTATGGAAAGCACCGCACTTTGCGAAAAAGTGTATGCTGACATGGGCGGCTACGAACTTGATTTTGAGTGCAAAAGAAAGAATTGTGTGCTTGCGCTTGGCTCTACTAACTTAAACCCCAGAGAAAGAGAAAATATTTTGTACATACCCTACTCGTCGCCCTGTTGGGACGCAATAACAGAGTATCCCACATATTTTGGCTACGAGGCAGGCCTTGAACTACTTAAAAGAATTAAAGAAGGGTGCGGAAAATTTTTATGAAACGTATTGCCCTTTACGGAAAAGGTGGAATAGGCAAAAGTACAACGGCTGTAAATTTAGCCGTTGTTATGGCAAAAAAGGGGCTTAAAGTTGCCCTAATAGGGTGCGACCCAAAGCAAGACACAGTGCGCCTTTTAACGGGAAAAGCAATCCCCTCTCTTCTTGACGAGTACGAGAATATATTATCCAAAAAAGCCGTTGTAGACGATTTTGTTTTTGAAACGAGCGAGGGTGTTTTGTGCTGTGAATCAGGTGGCCCAAAGCCCGGCGTTGGCTGTGCCGGAAGAGGTGTAGTTTTAGCTTTAGAACTTTTGCAAAAGAGTGAAAAGATAAAAAATGTTGATATAATGTTGTATGATGTTTTAGGCGATGTTGTGTGCGGTGGATTTGCCGCGCCCGTATTAAAAGGGTTTGCCGATGAAATTTATATTGTAACATCGGGAGAATATGCAGCACTTTTTGCCGCAAACAACATTTTAACCGGTATGCTTGGAATAAACAGGCAGCCCTCGGGTTTAATTTTAAATTGCGCAGGATTTCAGGGCGAAAAAGCTCTTGTTTTTGATTATTCGCTGGCTGTAAATTTAAAATTAGTAGCCGATATTGCATATAACGAGAGAATGCCAAAATATGAAATAAAAGGTATACCTGTTGTTAATAACGAGAGCGAAAAAGACACAATTGCCGAATACGAAAAACTTTGCTCTTTTATATTAAACAGCAGTGTTCAAAATAACAAGTGCGAAAGCAATCCTTTTAATCAGCGCCTATTTATGGAACATATTATAGAACTTCAAAAGAAATACGAGGCATAAATATGAGTGAACTTTTGAAAATAGAAAATTTGTCGATTTCGTTTGAAACAAAAAAAGGGCTTGTTAATGTTGTAAACAACATTAGCTTCGATGTGCAAAGCAACGAAATTGTTGCACTTGTCGGAGAATCTGCCAGCGGAAAGTCGGTTACCAGTTTGGCAATTATGGGGCTTTTGGCAAAAAACGGTAGAGTGACGAGTGGCACAATAAACTATAAAAATAATATAATTAACAAATTACGCGATAAAGAAATGTACAAATTACGCGGCAAAGAAATTGCTATGATATTTCAAGAGCCGATGACATCGCTTGACCCGCTTTACAGTGTGGGATACCAAATAGCCGAGGTGCTAATGCTTGAAGAGGGAATGACTAAAACTGCGGCAAAACAGCGCAGTATTGAGCTATTAAAACAAGTTGGAATAACCGACCCCGAGCGAAGATACGACAGTTACCCGCACGAGCTTTCGGGCG
>CAYJLZ010000008.1:6537-13877 GCA_964371265.1 uncultured Bacteroides sp.
GCGGCATGCGCCAAAGAGTAGTTATAGCAATTGCACTTGCCAGAAACCCTAAATTAATTATAGCCGACGAGCCGACAACGGCACTAGACGTAACTATACAAAAGCAAATATTGCAACTTTTAAAAAAACTGTGTGAAGAAAACGGCATTTCAATTTTACTTATTACACACGATTTGGCAATAGTTAAAGAGTACGCAAACAGAATAATTGTTATGTACGCAGGCAATTTAATGGAGCAAAGCGATACAAAACAGCTGTTTGCAAATCCATATCATCCATATACACAGGGGCTTTTAAATTCGGTGCCGTCTTACACCGCAAATAAAAGTACGCCGCTTTACGTAATACCCGGCAGTATACCAATGCCAAGTGCAAAAATTAAAAACTACTGCGTTTTTGCTGCAAGGTGTGCAAAAAAAACAAGCAGATGTGAAAAAGAAAAACCCGAATTTAAAACAGTGGATGACAACAGAAAAACAGCTTGCTTTTTAGATATAAGTAATGCCGGGGGATAATTAAAATGGAGCTTACAACAGCACTTAGCGTTAAAGATTTAAAAAAACATTATAAAATTAGGGGCGGCGTGCTAATGCGTCAAATAGGCGCCGTTAAAGCGGTTGACGGTGTTAGCCTAAACATAAACAAGGGCGAAGTTTTTGGCATTGTGGGAGAATCGGGCAGCGGTAAGTCTACCTTAGGGCGCATGTTAATAGGCCTAGAGGCGCCAAGCGGCGGACAAGTGCTTTACAACAACAAGCCGGTTGCAACAAAGGGCAAAGAGTACACCGACATGCGAAAACATCTGCAGATGATTTTTCAAGACCCTTACGAGAGCCTTGACCCACGCATGACTGTGGGAAACATAGTGAGCGAGGGGTGTAAAAGCCAGCTAAAAGGTCAAGAGAGAGTAAATTATATTGCCGATTTATTGCAAAAAGTGGGCTTAAAAAAAGAGCATTTTTCAAGCTATCCGCACGAGTTTTCGGGTGGGCAGCGTCAGCGCATAGGAATAGCAAGGGCGCTTGCTGTTTCGCCGCAGCTAATAGTGTGCGACGAGCCCGTATCGGCACTTGATGTTTCTGTACAGGCACAAATTTTAAACCTGCTTAACGAACTGCAAAAAGAATATGGACTAACGCTTGTTTTTATAGCCCATGGCCTTAACGTTGTTAAATATTTGTGCGATAGAATTGCCGTTATGTACCTTGGCAAAATAATGGAAATTGCAACTAGCGATGAGCTTTTTAATAATCCTTTGCACCCTTTAACCCCAATGCCTTTGCCATCTAAACCGGGGGCAGCTTAAGAAAAAAAATGCCTCCCAAATAAATTTTTGAATTTAGATGCAGCTGAATTTAAAATTCCTGAAAGTGGCTGTAAATTTTACACTCGCTGCCCATATAAAACTAAAGAGTGTGAAACGTACGACCAAACCCGTTTTGTTTTAGAAGACGGGCATGAAGTGGCCTGCTGCAACCAAAGCAAAATACAAAAATAGCTTTGGTTGCCGGAATAAAATTATAATATAATGGAGGAAGAAAATGAAAAAAATTTTAGCAATTTTGTTGGCTATGGTACTTGTTTGCGGTACTTTAGCAGCTTGTTCAAGCGGAACAGGCACTGTTGTAGACGATTCAGCAACTGCATCGTTGCCAACAAACCCAACAGATGCCGAGCAAGAAGTAAACGAGGGCGAGCCGCAATACGGCGGTGAGCTTATAGCTTACCTTGGAGGAGACCCCACAAACCTAGACCCTGCAATTGGCACAAGTTACAACGCAATGCTGATGATGTCTAATATCGGCGAGGGACTAATAAGGTACGATGCTGCGGGTATTTCTTTAGAGCCAGGCATAGCCGAGGACTGGAGCGTTAGCGAAGACGGCCTTACATGGACGTTTAATTTAAGGGACAACGCAAAATTCCACAACGGCCGCACAGTAGAGGCAGCTGACTTTAAATACACATTCGAGCGCATAGCTAACCCCGAAACACTTTCACCCAAAGCATGGATATTCTCGAATGTTGTTGGAACACAAGAATTTCAAGATGGCACAGCTGATGAAATAACAGGTATTGTTGCAGTAGATGCAACTACTTTGCAAATTACATTAGCCGAGCCAATGGCACCTTTTGTATCTATGATGGCATCGCCAAACCTTGCAGTTGTACCAAAAGAAGCTGTTGAAGAATATGGCGAGGACTTTGGCAAAAATGTTGTTTTGGCAGGCCCGTTTGCACTAGGCGAGTGGAATGCAAACAATGATATTACAATTGTTGCAAGCGAACACTACTGGAGCGAAGAAGGCCCATACCTAGACAGCGTTACTTACAAAGTAATTGGCGACGAAAACACAAGAATTATTGAGTTTGACGCACAGCAACTTGACATAACATGGATACCACCTCAGCACTGGGAAGGCTATTTGAGCGACGAAGAGATGAGCAAGGAAATTGGCCGTGCCGACACTGTTCATACCGACTTCGTTGTTGTAAATATGGAAAACGAGCCTTTCAACGGCGATGAAAAAATTCGCCAAGCTATTTATTATGCAATGGACATGCAAGCTATTAGCGACTACAATATGGGCCGTATGGCTATTGCCGACGGCATATTGCCTCCGGGTATGCTTGCAAGTAAGCCAGAGGCTACAAGCGCATACAATTTAGAAATGGCAAAAGAGCTTTTGGCAGAGGCAGGATATGAGGACGGCGTACCCGGTACATTCGAATTTCTAATTCCGGCATGGCCAAACTTTATTACAACATGCGAAATTTATCAGCAAAGCTTTAAAGCACTTGGCATAGATGTTGAGCTAAGGCCGCTTGAAGACGCAGCATACAACGAAGCACTTATAAACGGCGATTTTGACCTTGCATGGGCTTACCGTGTTGCCGAGTACCCCGATTCAGATGCTTACTACTATCCGCTATACCACTCATCTAATGCAGGCGCAAGCGGCAACGTTGCAAGGTACTCAAACCCTGAAGTTGACACATTAATTGAGCAAGCACGTGCAGCATCTGACGAGGCCGAGCGCACAGCACTTTATGAGAGCATTAACGAAATAATTGATGCACAGCTTCCTTACATCTATTTAACGCACAACCAATATTTCGACATTAAACAACCGTATGTTGAAAATTATTTGCCTAGCCCACTTGATTTACAATGCTTTAAAGATGTTTGGATAAGTACACCTTAAAATTTAGCGCAGTGGCAGAAATTTGCAAATATTTCTGCCACTGCAAAGTAGAAAATATTTAATTTGTGAAATGGGCAGAGTTTCTGCCGGAAACAAAGGTGAGGTATGTTTTCGTATATAATTCGCAGGGTATTGTCGCTTATACCTATAATATTTGGGGTAACTTTAGCCATATTTTTACTGCTTACGGTTTTACCGGGAGATCCGGCAAGGCTTATTGCAGGCCAATACGCCCCACAGGAAACTGTGGACAGCATTGCGCAAGAAATGGGATTTAACGACCCTTTGCCTGTACAATATTTTAGGTTTTTAAGCCAGCTTGTTCAAGGAGACCTCGGCACTTCTTTTCGCTCTAGGGGCAGTGTGGCCGAGGAAATAGCACAGGTTTTTCCTAAAACATTACTGCTTGCATTTACAAGCCAAATTTTTAGCGTTGTTGTTGGCGTTAGTTTGGGCATGGTTGCCGCACTTAAAAGAGGAAGTGTAGCAGACAGACTTGTAATGGTATGCGGCGTTTTAGGCTTGTCTTTGCCGGCGTTTTTTTTGGCGCTTCTTCTTCAAATTTGCTTTAGTGTTTTCCTAGGCATATTGCCTCCCTCGGGGTACGATGGCTTTAGCTTGCATTTAATAATGCCAACGCTGGCACTTGGCATACCCGGTGCAGGTTGGATGGCAAGGGTTTCACGCAGTGCATTTTTGGAAGTGTTGCCGCAAGATTTTATGCGAACACTAAGGGCAAAGGGATTGCCCGAAAAATTGGTTATATGGAAACACGCACTTAAAAACGCAATGATACCTATTATTTCGCTTATAGGAACCGACTTTAGCGCGAAACTTGCAGGTATTTTAGTTGTTGAATTTATTTTTTCTTGGCCGGGCATAGGTAAATACGGATACGATGCACTTTTTGCAAAAGACATGCCGGCACTTCAAGCTACTATAATTGTTTTAACAATAAGCGTTTGTATAGTTAATTTACTTGTTGACATTACTTATGCAATAATTGACAAGCGCATAAGATTTACGAAAACGGGAGATTAAACATGATAGGAAAAAAACGTGTAAAAAGGCTTGAAAATGCTGCCGAGCAAATGCAAATAAACTCTCTTTTTACCGAGGGAGTGCAGAGCTTTAAAAAAGACAAAGTTGCAATGATTGCACTTGTTATTTTAGTTTTAATTTGCACACTTGCTATTATTACGCCGCTGTTTGGTTTAGACTACGAGGCGCTTGAATCGAGGCGCGTTGTAGACGGCGTTACATATAAACCACCTTACTCGCCATCTGTTTTAAACTTGTTTGGTACAGATGAACTTGGAAGAGATTTGCTTGTGCGTGTACTTTATGGGCTTAGAGTATCACTTTTTGTGGGCGTTGTGGCAAGGGGCGGTTCTATGCTACTGGGTTTAATAATTGGTGTTACAGCAGGATATTTTGGCGGAATAGTTGAAACAGTGTTGATGAGAATAACAGACATTACACTTGCATTTCCGGCAATGCTTGTTGCCATGGCAATTACATTTGTGCTAGACCCCGGAATTGTTACAGTTTGCATTGCAATAGCGCTTGTTGGCTGGCCCGATGTTGCACGCATAATGCGTGGGCAAACGCTTGTGTTAAAAAATAAAGAGTATGTTAAGGCGGCAAGGGCTTTGGGCATAAGCAATATAGGCATTATTTTAAAGCACATATTGCCAAATTCGCTATCACTTATTTTGGTTAATTTTTCGCTTGGTATACCCGGCGCAATTATGTACGAATCGGGTCTTAGCTTTTTTGGGTTTGGAATAAGGCCTCCAATGCCATCGCTAGGTACAATTATTTCATCGGGTAGAAGTTATGTTCAAATTGCACCATGGTACGTTATGGCACCGGGCATATGCCTTGTTGTGCTTGTGCTTTGCTTTAATTTGCTTGGCGACGGATTGTTAGATGCATTTGACCCACATGCTAAGAAAAAACATTAGTTATTGAATTGGCATTATGTGGTTATGCACGCCTAAAATTGCCTCTGCGAAACTGTAAATAATCCTGTGGGTTTTTACACAACATTTGCCAATAACTAATTGCATAATAAAGGCGGTACTAATAATAAAATGACTGATAATAATAGTATTATTTTACAACACCCATGCTTTCAAAAAAAAGAAAACGCACGCGGGCGCATACATTTGCCTGTTGCAAAGGCATGCAATATACACTGTGTGTATTGCAACCCCACTAAAAACACTTGCTTTCATGGGTGTAGGCCGGGGCTTGCCGCACAGGTAATTACGGCAAACATGGCTATGGAAAAACTAAAACGAGCCATTTTTGTAGACGAAAACCTTTTGGTTGTCGGTGTTGCCGGCCCTGGTGAGCCTTTGCTGTCTGATGAAACATTTAAGTTTTTTGAGCAAGTTAGGGCGATATATCCACACTTACTTATTTGCGTGTCTACAAATGGACTATTGCTTCCTGAAAAAGCAGAGCAATTGAGCAAAATTGTGGACGCAATAACGGTTACTGTAAATGCTCTCACATTACAAACTGCAAAAAAAATGTATCAAAACATTTTGGGTAAAACCGATGATAAGTATTTTGAAAAGCTTTTACATAATCAGTGGCACGGAATTGAACTTGCAGTGCAAAAAGGCATACCTGTTAAAATTAACACTGTTTTAGTTAATGGAATAAACAACAACGAGGTAGTTGAAATTGCAAAAAAAGCGGCAGATTACAAAATTTATACGCACAATATAATGCCTGTAATTGCCAATGCAAAAGTAAGTGAAAACGAAGTGCCCCCACCAGAGATTGTGCAGCAGTTGCGCAGTGAATGCGAAAAGCATATTGCACAATTTACAGGTTGCAAACAATGTCGTGCAGATGTATTTATTCCAAGCTGTAACAAGCAATAAATTAAAGTTTAGGAGAGACGATATATGCAAAACTACTCGGGAGAAATAGGGCTACAATACCATTTAGATATAAGGCCCGGCGACGTAGGCAAATATGTAATATTGCCGGGAGACCCTAAGAGATGTGCAAAAATAGCAAAACATTTTGAAAACAGCAAGCTAATTGCAGACAAAAGAGAATTTGTAACATACACAGGTTATTTAAACGGCACAAAGGTAAGCGTTACATCTACGGGAATAGGCGGCGCCTCGGCCAGCATTGCAATGGAGGAGCTTAGCCGATGCGGTGCCGACACGTTTATACGTGTGGGCACGTGCGGCGGCATAGACTTAGACGTTAAAGGCGGCGATGTTGTAATAGCAACAGGCGCTGTGCGCATGGAGGGTACTAGCAAAGAATATGCACCAATAGAATACCCGGCTGTTTCAGATTTTGATGTTACTTGTGCGCTTGTAAATGCCGCAAACGAGCTAAAATATAACAAACACGTGGGCGTTGTGCAGTGCAAAGATGCCTTTTACGGCCAGCACTCACCCGAGCAAATGCCCGTTAGCTACGAGCTTTTAAATAAATGGCAAGCGTGGAAACGCCTTGGCTGTAAGGCATCGGAGATGGAATCGGCCGCCTTGTTTATTGTTGCTAGCCATTTAAAGGTAAGGTGTGGCTCGGTGTTTTTGGTAGTTGGCAACCAAGAGAGAGAGCTGTGCAACTTAGAAAACCCAATTGTACACGACACTCAAGTTGCAATAGAAGTAGCAGTAGATGCAATTAAAAAGCTGATAGAAAACGACTGATTTTATAATTATGCTATAACTAAACAAATTTTTGACGATGATACAAGCTATTAAAAACCAATGCATCTTATTTGGTATTTGTTGTTTATAAACAATTGCTATAATTTTATAAGTAAAACAAAAGCCCTAATTTTATGAATTCACTCATAAAATCAGGGCTCTTTTTGTGTTAATAGCAAACCGCGGCGCCAATTTGGTATTGCTACTTTGCAAAACATAGCTAGCCTTATTTATTGTAAAATATATTACAATTAAAAAATTATATGTTGTATTTTACTGTAATTAGTATTATTATATTAATTATATGTTTGTAAAGCGATATATTTAATAATATATAAACGTAAAAGGTGTGTGGAAGAATGAACAATTTTTTAAAACGCAAGAATATTGAAATATCATTTAAAAGATATGGAATAGACGCCCTTGGTGCAATGGCACA
>CAYJLZ010000008.1:13887-14609 GCA_964371265.1 uncultured Bacteroides sp.
TTAATAGGCACAATTATTAAAACTCTTGGCCAGCAAACAGGTATTGCCTTGCTTATAACAATAGGCGATTACGCAACCCAAATGTCCGGTCCTGCTATGGCAATTGCCATAGGTTATGCGCTAAAATCTCCTCCAATGGTTTTGTTTTCTTTAGCCGGTGTTGGGCTTGCGGCAAATACTGCCGGCGGCGCAGGTGGGCCTATTGCTGTTTTGTTTGTTGCTATTATTACTGCAGAAATAGGCAAAGTTGTATCTAAACAGACAAAAATAGATTTGCTTATTACGCCTTTTGTAACTTTAACAACGGGCGTATTATTGTCTGTTTCAATAGCACCGCACATAGGTAGGGCCGCATCATCAATTGGCAACATTATTATGTGGGCAACTGAATTAGAACCGTTTTGGATGGGAATTTTAATTTCTGTTGTTATGGGCATAACGCTTACACTTCCAATTTCTTCTGCTGCAATATGCTCTTCTTTGGGGCTTGTGGGCCTTGCCGGTGGTGCTGCACTTGCTGGTTGCTGTGCACATATGGTTGGCTTTGCTTTTTTAAGCTTTCGAGAGAATCGCTGGGGCGGGCTTTTGTCACAGGGCATTGGTACATCCATGTTGCAAATGCCAAACCTAATGAAAAAACCCAAGCTATGGTTACCGCCTATATTAATTTCGGCCATAACAGGCCCCCTTGCAACAAGCTTTTTTAATTTGCGTATGAACGG
>CAYJLZ010000008.1:14619-23679 GCA_964371265.1 uncultured Bacteroides sp.
GCTGGGTTTCTCCGTCACAAGCAGCGCTGGCTAATGGGGCTGTTATTATTACAGCCGGCGCTTTTGAATGGACAGGCCTAATACTTATATGCTTTGTTTTACCTGCCGTTCTCGGTTTGCTTATGGGTTATTTTTTCAGAAAAATAGGTTATATTAAAGAAAATGATTTAAAATTGTAATTATTTAATTAACTCAAATTTTAATAAAAAACTATATAAATAATTATAAGTGAGTTCAATTTTTTAAAAATAAAAACACCCTTTAGCGTATGCCAAAGGGTGTTTTTGCGCATGTTGTTTTATAAAAGTACTAAGTTATAAATCGATACAAGCTTTTTTATATATTAAACTTTTAACCATTAAAATATTCTTCAATATTAACAAATTTACCATTTTTACAAAAGCGTACCGTGCCTCTTCCCTCTTTTTTCACGCGGTACATCGCTGTGTCTGCCAGGTGAAATATCTCTTTTGCAGTATTTGCGCTAGATGGGTAATGTGCAACACCAATGCTACAACCACAGCCCATTTCGCTTGTCTCAAAGTTATGTTTCTTGCGAAAAAGTATAAATAAGTCGTCTATTAAGTTCCTAATAATTTTATCGTCGCCTTTATCTTTTGCTAAAACCACGAATTCATCGCCGCCTTGGCGGTATACCTTTATATCAGTTGTGCTTATATCTTTTAAATCGTTGGCTATATTTACTAAAAGCACATCTCCCGCTTGATGTCCCAGTGTATCGTTAACTTTCTTAAATCCGTCTAAATCACAAAAAAGAACATACCAACTCGTGCCAAACTTTGAGGTGTCACTTATAAAAAGCTGTATATCGTCGTGCAAACTTCTTCTGTTTGGTAGCCCTGTTAAATGGTCAAACTGGGCAAGCTGTTCAATTAATAGCTGATTGCGCTTATTTTCTGTAATGTCTACACTTGCTACAAGGTGGGCTATTCTTCCGTCTGTCCAAGTGAAAGATGAACTTAAAACCCTAAACCAAGATTTATCAAACGGCCTCTCATAATCCCATGTATATGTCTTGTTTGGCTCGCCATTCTCGTCAAGCAGTTTTGGCTGTGGGCAAAATTCACACGGCCCTGTTTTATCATTAAAAATCGAACCCCAACATTTTTTACCTATCATGTTCTCAACGCCGCCGTAAGGTTCTGCCATTGATTTGTTTGCGTATAAAACATCGTGTGTGTAATAGTCATTCACATATATGTCTATGCCTAGGTGATTAAGCACATTGCTTAACGTTTGCTCTGTGTACGCAATGCCTTTTTGAAACATTTCAAGCTTAATTTCGTTTGCCAAAAGTGACAAAAGCGCACATGACTGGCTTATATTCGCATTTGCATGTCGTGCTGCTTTGCGGCGGTCTCCTACCCCAACAAATCCCGCAAGTTCAAAATGCTGATTTAATATCGGTATAAAAATAAGCGTATTAAATTTTAATATTTCTGCTAGTTTATCTTTCAGTTTGTTTTCTTTCTCATCTCCCGAGCAAATTATAACTTTTTCCGAACAAAGCTCGCTTAAAAGTTCAAGTCCCAACAATTTATTTATGTCAAAACTATCGTCTAAGGGGTTTGCTTTTGCAACTTCGTAGTAAACTTTTTTATGAAAAACACCTAGATGATCCGACTCATATATAAAAGCATGCGAAATATCAAAAAAGCGGCAAATATCTTCAAGAAAACTGTATTTTGAAAGTTTTGTCTCGTTCAGTAAACTAAGTTTTTTTATCATATCAATAAAAAAAACTTCAGCATTTTGGCTCATTCTGCCCTCCATAAATTATATTATATCACCAATTTAGTTTGACGCAATTTCTTCAATTGGCATTGGCCTACTGAACAAATATCCTTGCGAATAATTTACATTAAACTGTTCTAAAATTGTTTGTATTTCTTCATTTTCAACAAATTCAGCAATTGTTTGTGCACCTATAAGTTCTGCCATAAAGCAAATAGAACGCAATATGATTACATTCTTTTCTGACGTAACTATGTCTTTTATTATAGTACCATCAATTTTAATAAATTTAGGAGACAGCGATATAATTGTTGTATACGTGGCATATCCCGATCCAAAATCATCCACAGATATTTGGCATCCGTAACTTCGCACTTTTTCTATAAAGCCAAATAGCATTTCATCTTGGTAGTTTTCTGTCTCTACAAACTCAATTACAATACGTTTCGAATTTTCATATTTTTCAAGTTGCTTATAAAACCATTTCCTAAACGATTCACGCGAAATGTCATATGCTGAGATATTGATAGACAAGGTTTCTTCTCTTGTTGCAAATTCACTAAGCACAAGCTTAATCATCATTTGGCTCAGCCGGTTGTAAATGTTGTATTTTTTCGCAACATCCAAAAATTGCCCCGGTAAATACACTTTGCCCTCTGCATCTTTTATGCGCATTAGCGCTTCGTATTTATCAATTTTGCCCGTTTTATTGTTGCGTATACCTTGATAATGCGGAACAATACGCCCTTTTTCCATTGCAAAGTTTATTAAATCCAAAATAATGGCGTCATTTCTTATGTTTTCGGCAACGTCAAAAACGTCGGGAGATACAATAAAATTTTCTTTCGTATCTCGTGCATTTAAAAGTGCGTGCAATGCACGCTCTATAAGGCGGTCTTCTTGTAATACTACGGCAAACCGAGAAACGCCGCTTACCTCCACCTGAGAAGATGCCGCAGCCTCAAACTGATGATACATTTTTTTCATAAGAGCAAGAAAATCTTCTTTTGAGATATTGCTGTTTGCAGCCAAAACAAAGTTGCTGTAGTTATATGTATAAACGAATATACTTTTGTCGAGCTTTAAATTTTTTAACACTTGCTGTACATTTTGCAATACGTCCTTACACCCTGCATAATATACGCTTTCTCCATAGGCTGCAATAGACAAATCGGCATTTATAACCGATGTCATACAAAGCTTGTTTAGGTTCAATTCCTTTAAGTCTAAGTGTAATTTCGCTGTGTTTGAGACACCCAAATTTGTGTCTAAATAAAAGTCATGTGTTTCCATTGTTTCTCCTTCAATTTAATGCCACCGATATCGCTCTTTCTTTTTTACTAATTAAATTATAAATCAAAACTCACTTTATGTAAAGCTACACACACCTAATAAATATGCTTTTTTGCCAATTACTTAAGCAAAAATACAAGTAAACAAAAAACTTTAACAGTATAGTGTTAAAAAAAATATATTTATTTTTTGTTTTTTAAATTATTTTTTTTAAAAGCTTTTTTATTACAAAAAATTATAGCATTAACATTAAAAATTCTTTAATTTTTTAATTTTTTTATGTAATTGTTACAAAATTGCTTATAAATCATTTTCTCCCCAGATATTTTTAATGCAAAATTGACACTTTTTTCATCTTTACAGAAGGACAAAAGTATGTTAAAATATTAACAATATCAAAAATTAGGAGAACAATTATGGAAATTAAAGTGTGTATCGGCAGTTCATGTCATCTAAAAGGGTCAAAATTAGTAGTTAAAAAAATACAAGATTTAATTCAATTGCATGAATTGCAGACAAAAATCGATTTATCCGGTGCATTTTGCATGTCTAAATGTCAAGAGGGCGTATGTGTTTCGCTTGATGGCACAATACATTCAGTAAAGCCGGAATATGCGCAGACATTTTTTGAAGAAGAAATACTGAAAAAACTATAACAAGTTAGGAAGAAAAATATTTATGGCAGAGTATTTAAAACTAAAAAAATCTAATTGTAAAAATTGCTATAAGTGTATACGTTGCTGTCCGGTTAAATCTATTCGATTTTCAGGTGGTCAAGCAAATATTGTTGGCAACGAATGTATTTTATGTGGGCAATGCTTTGTTAATTGCCCTCAAAATGCAAAAGAGATTGTTAGCAGTATAGAGGCAACTAAGGTTCACATTTATTGCGATGAACCGGTTATAGCTTCCGTTGCGCCGGCTTTTATTGCAAATTATAACGGTGCTGGAATAAAAACATTAGAAAAGGCTTTAAAAGAGCTTGGATTTCATCATGCTGAAGAAACAGCAATAGGTGCTACAATTGTAAAAAATGCATACGAAAAAATGATAACCGAAGATAGGAAAAACATACTTATCACATCTTCGTGCCACTCGGTAAACTTGCTAATTCAAAAATATTATCAAAGCCTGTTGCCATATCTTGCCGATGTTGTATCTCCCATGCAAGCTCACGCAATAGATATTAAGAATAGATACCCTAGTGCAAAAGTTGTATTTATAGGGCCTTGTGTTGCAAAAAAAGACGAAGGCGGATATTATAGCGGAATAGTAGATGAGGTTTTAACTTTTGAAGAATTAAGCCAGTGGTTTGATGATGAGAACATTGTAATAGATGCAAATGAGCACAAAGATGAGACAAATGAGAGTTTAGCGAGGTTTTTTCCTACCACCGGAGGAATACTAAAAACAATTACAAATAAAGACAAAAGCTACTCTTATTTTGCTGTTGACGGTGTGGAAAATTGCATGAAAGTTTTAGATGAAATTATTGAGGGAAAAATTGATAAGTGTTTTATCGAAATGTCTGCATGCGTTGGAAGTTGTATAGGCGGCCCTGTAATGGAAAAAAGCAGAAAGAACTCTATTTTAGATAACATTAACATTCGCTCATATGCCGGTAAAAAGGACTTTAAAGTGTCTGCATTATCTGCTGAGAAAATGCTTAAAACTTTTTCTCCTATAAATCGTGAGAGCTTAGTGCCATCAAAAAGCACCATAGCGGATATTCTTCGACAGATAGGCAAAGAGACTGAGGAAGATGAGCTTAACTGTGGATCATGTGGTTACAACTCGTGTAAAGAAAAAGCCGCGGCAGTATATTACGGAAAGGCCGACCTTACTATGTGCTTGCCTTATTTAAGCGAAAAGGCAGAAACTTTTTCTGATTTAATAGTAAGCAATACACCAAACGCAATTATTGCTTTAAATGATAGATTAGAAGTGCAAAAAATAAACAGTGCCGCTGTTAAGCTATTTAATTTAAAATCTCAAAATGATATTTTAGGCGAACAAATAATTAAGGTGTTACACCCTGACGATTTTATTGCGGTAAGAAACACTGGAATATCTATTCGAGATAAAAAAGTTTATTTGGCTGAATACGATAAACATATTCATCAAACTATTATTTTTGATAGGCAGTATAAAATGTTTATATGTATTATGAGAAATGTAACACAAGAAGAAAACGAAAGAGCTAAAAAGGAAGACATAAGTCGCAAAACAATAGAAACTACCGATAAAGTTATTGAAAAACAGATGAGAGTAGTTCATGAAATTGCTTCTTTATTGGGCGAAACAGCTGCCGAAACCAAAGTTGCCCTAACTAAACTAAAGGAGTCGATTAAAGATGATTCATCTATGTGCTGATATTGGGTACAGTAGTTTAAATAAATTTAAAGAGGAATTGTGTGGCGATCAAGTTTGCGTTGTAGAAGGTATTGACGGTTCTACAACTATAGTTTTAGCCGACGGACTTGGCAGTGGTGTAAAAGCTAATATTCTCGCCACTCTTGCAGCTAAAATAATATCTACTATGATTTCTGAGGGGTTAAGTATTACCGACTGCGTTGAAACAATTGCAGCCACGTTGCCTGTTTGTTCTATTCGTGGCGTTGCCTATTCTACTTTCACAATTTTTAGAATTTTACCTGGCAATAAAGAAGCTGAAATTATTCAATATGACAATCCAAGGGTAATTTTGTTTCGAGATGACCAAAATTATGAATTTTCTTATAGTGAAACAATTATAAGCGGCAAAAAAATATTAATGTCTAAAATAAATTTATTTGAAAACGACGTATTTTTTTTAATGAGCGACGGATGTATTCACGCGGGAGTTGGAAAATCGCTTAACTTTGGATGGGACAGAAAAGATATTATTGAATATATGGAACCTTTAATCCATGTAGGTTTTTCTGCCAAAACATTAAATTCAATTTTGTTAAGCGAATGCTCTAAGTTATACGCAAACCGCCCGGGAGACGACACAACTGTTTGCACATTAAAAATGAGAAAAAGAGAGCCTATGAACTTGATAATAGGTCCTCCGTCCAATAGAAATGATGCCGACAGGATGATGTCTTTATTTTTCTCTAAGGAGGGCAAACATATAGTTTGTGGTGGCACAACATCCAGCATAGCTGCAAAATTTTTAGGAAAGCAATTGATACCATCTCTAAATTTTGTCAGCTCCGATATACCCCCAACTGCAAAAATTGACGGTGTAGAGTTAGTTACAGAGGGTATTATAACTATAAATAAAGTGCTTGCTTATACAAAAGACTACTTAGCTGAAAACAAGCTTTATACAGAGTGGAGCGTTAAAAAAGATGGTGCTAGTTCGATAGCAAGGCTGTTGTTTGAAGAAGCTACCGATATAAATTTTTATGTTGGAAAGGCGGTTAATCCCGCACATCAAAATCCGGATTTACCTATTAATTTTAATATAAAAATGCAGTTAATAGATGAACTTGCAGATCACTTGAAAAAAATTGGAAAAAGGATAAAAGTTAGCTATTTTTAGGAAGGAAAAAATATTTTAAAATGAAGAAATTCGACACTAAGGTTCAATATATTAAGTATAAAGTTTTACGAGAAGTTGCACGACATTCGTGGAACGATACGTTGCTTGAAAATGTTACAGACATACCTAAACAAATAATAACGGGCAAAGAGTCTACCATGAGGTGCTGCGTATACAAAGAACAAGCGATTTTAGCGCAAAGAGTTAAAATAGCAATGGGCGGAGATAAGGCTAATCCTAATGTTATCGAGGTTATTGATATAGCCTGCGATGAATGTCCTGTATCGGGGTATACCGTAACATCATCGTGTAGGGGATGTTTGTCTCATCGATGTTATGAAGTATGTAGGTTTGGAGCTATTTCATTTAACGAAAATTATGTGGCACATATTGATGAAGAAAAATGTGTAGACTGTGGGGCATGTGCAAAAGTATGCCCGTATTATGCTATAATCAGCCGAAAAAGACCTTGCGAAAGTGCATGTAAAGTAAAAGCTATACAAAAGGCCGAAGACAACAGCGCCGAGATTATTAACGAAAAATGCATAGCATGTGGCGCATGTGTTTATCAATGTCCTTTCGGCTCAATTGCAGATAAATCTTTTATATTAGATACGATAAATATTATTAAGAAGAGCAACAACAATAAAAACTACAAAGTGTATGCAGTTGTAGCTCCTTCAATTTCCAGTCAGTTTCAACACGCTAATTTAGGGCAAGTGGTAAGCGGCATTAAAAAGCTTGGTTTTCATACAATAGTTGAAGCCGCATTAGGTGCCGATGCAGTAGCGTTAGACGAAGCACGAGAGCTTAGTGAAAAAAGTTTTTTAACCAGTTCGTGTTGCCCTGCTTTTGTAATGTACATAAAGCAAAATTTTCCCGATTTTTCAAAACATATATCGCATAATTTATCTCCGATGGCAAAAATAGCTAAATATATTAAAGATACAGACCCCACCTCAAAAATTGTATTTATAGGGCCATGTACCGCTAAAAAAATGGAGTTTCAGCTTGACAGCGTTAGCCCATATATTGACAGCGTTTTAACATTTGAAGAGTTGCAGGCACTTTTTGACAGTCGCGACTTAAATTTAGAAGAATTACCTATTGATGTGCTCGATAACGCCTCGTATTTCGGACGAATTTTTGCAAGAAGCGGAGGATTATCCGATGCTGTTATGCAAGCTATTAAAGAGCAAAATATTGATTTTGACCTTAAAGCTGAACGATGTGATGGCATCGATGCATGCAAAGTAGCCATATTAAAATCATCTAAAAATTTAAGTGATATAAATTTTATTGAAGGCATGGCATGCGTTGGTGGATGTATTGGTGGCGCAGGCTGTTTAACTCACGGCCCGAAAGATAAAACCGAGGTAGATAAATACGGAAAATTGGCTTTTGAAAAAACTTTATTGGATGCAGTCAAAGTTTTTGACATATAACAAATTTGTTTTTACTTTTAAATATAGGTTTTTACTTTATCGCCCAATGTTTATTCTTCCATTTTTATTAAATCAGTAATAAAAAAAACGGCCACCTTTCGGTAGCCGCTTTTTTTATATGTAAAAGTATGTGTAAAACCTTATTATGCGCCTCCTGCACCGCCTGCGTTTGTTCCATAATAAACAGTTACTCCTGCCGCAACACCTGCACCTGTTGTATGTCATTTATTCCCACAAGTAAAAACACATAAACGCTATGGTTTTAAGCTCTCTTTTTGCAAAGGCTTTGCATTGTTTTGTTTTTTCTTTAAAACTAAGTGTAGCTACTTTCATTTGTCATCATTTCTTAACGCTTGCAAACTTAAATTTCACTTTATATCAATATTTCTATATCTTTTAATTATATTTTTAAAGTATTGCAAATTTTTACACATAAATAATATCATAAAAAGCGCACAAAAAAACGAATGTGGCAAAAATGCCACATTCGTTTTTCTATTTTTACGTTTTCAACAAATTATGCTTTTATAAGTTTATATTATGTACAAATAATGCAAAGCTATCAGGGCCTACATTATTAAAACATGCGTTTCATTTTTGGCTAAACTTTTTTAAAATTTTAAATCTTCACAGCTGCTTATATCTTTTCAAACACATAACCCTCTCTTCTATGTGCATTTATTTCAAATGCGCTGCCCTGCAACTTTTTTCTAAGCCGTGCAATACCCGAGCGCAGTGCCATTGTATCATCACTTAAATTTTGTCCCCATACACTCTGGTATAAAACCTCCTGCGAAATTATTTCCCCCTCGTTTTTTGCTAAAATTAGCAGCAGTGTAAAATCTTTTGGGCTAAGGCTTAAATTTTTTTCATGCAAAACCGCATTGCGTGTAACTGTATCTAGTTGTAGCTCTCCGCCACCTAAAATAATTATATATTCTTTTAGTTTGTTTTCTTTTTTATGTTTTTTCAAAAGCCCCTCAATTCTTGCAATAAGCTCGGGTATTAAAAACGGCTTTCTCATGTACATATCAGCAT
>CAYJLZ010000008.1:23689-40677 GCA_964371265.1 uncultured Bacteroides sp.
TCATGTTCGTTTTTACTAGTTAGCATAAGTACAGGGCAACCTATCGCTGCCTTTACTTCACTCGCAAATAAAAGTCCGTCTCCGTCGGGCAATACTACATCTAAAACAGCTATATCAATATTATTTATAGTATCTATATATTGTTTTGCCTCGGCTAAAGTTTTTGCACCGTAAACATTGTATCCGTTTCGTATTAAAATTTCGGTGTTCAACTTCAGTAAATTTACATCGTCTTCAACCATTATAACGTTTTTGTAATCCTCTTGTTTATTGCTCATTTTTTACTTCCTCCAAGGCCGGTATAGTAAATATAGTGCTTGTGCCCTCTTTTTCTTCGCTTTTAACGTATATTGTACCGCCATGCGCCTTTACCGTTTGTTCAACAATATATAGCCCAAGCCCATTGCCTTTGCCCGAGCGATTTTTGCTGTATATCGTAAATAATTCTTCTTTCATTTTTTTTGAAAGCCCCTTGCCGTTATCGGTAACTGTAATTTGCACAAATTTTCCGCTTGTATTATCGTTTATGCTTTTTTCAATGTTTTCAGCCGATACTTCAATTTGTGTGCAGTGTGAATGCTTAATAGAATTAACTATTAAATTGAGTACTATTTGCGAAAGTCGCTCTTCGTCGGCAAAAACCTTTAGCAAATTGCCTTTCACTTTTAAAACAAGTTTTATATCGCCACTGTTCATTATAGGATAGTGCAATTTCTCTATTTTGTGCAACAATTCATTTATGTCAACACTTGTAAGGTGCAATTTAAATGTACCGTTTTCCATTGCATTAGCATCTAACAGATACGCCACCTGCCTTGAAAGTTTCCTTGTTTCATCGTCAATTATACGCATTTTTTCATGTAAATCCTCTCGGCTTAGCTCTTTATCTGTTTTTAAAATTTGCCCTGTAAGCTGAGCATAGCCCGACACAGTTGTTAATGGTATTTGCATCTCATGAGAGAGCGTGCGTAAAAATTCCTCTTTCATACGGTTTGCACGCCTTAGGGATTCGGCCTGTATTTTAATTTGCTGTTCGGAATTATAAGTGGCAACCATTCTTTGTGCGGTATCAAAATAAATAACGGCCGTTTGTGTAACTACAATAACCATAAGGGCAAAATCAATAAGCAGCACACTTACACCAAAAATAAGTATTGAATTATAGTATAAAGCGTCGTGTACAGCCGCAAATACAAACGGCAATAAACTTATTAGGTAAACAGTATGCTTTATTGTTATTTCACGCTTGTAAATTAAATTAATTGTTTTTATTATTACGCAAATTGTAAGTACAATACTTCCTACAATTAATGCAGCTTGCACGCCTATCATGCTGTAAGACAGTGGAATTGTAGGCACGAATAAACAGCACACAGCATATAGTAAAAACCCTCCTACAAAAGTGTGCAAAAACATTTTTGGCAAAGCGCTTGGATATATTTCATTCGATACAAGCAATATCATTGCACATGTAACAGGTACTGTCATGTACTCGAGGCGAAACATAAACTCCCACGGCAAAAAACTAAACCACTCGTTAAAAACTTTTGTGCCCGTAACACCCATGCGTATGCCCCACGTTATACAAAGCACTGCAAAATATAAATGTGCTTTGTGCTTTTTAAATATATAAAACAAAAATATGTGCGAAATTGCAATTGTAAAAAACAATCCAATTATAACGCCTGTTATTCCGTACTCTTTAGCATATATCTGATTCATCAAATTAGGCTTTCCTATTAATATATGCGTCGCAACACCGTTATCTCTGTGCACAAAATTGTTGCTTTGGCGCACAATTTCTATAATGCCGTTTTGCGGTGTTACGGTAAATTTCAAATATTCATATCCGGGCTTTGCCTCGTTTTCACTTGTTGCTATTGTTCCTATTTCACCATAAAGCTCTCCGTTAATATATATGCGCTCGGCATAATCGTAGCTTATGCCCATAATTGTATATGGGCTATTGTCGGGCATTATAAGCGTTATTTTAGATGTGTTTACAGGTGAAGATTTTGGCGATCCAATTTTAACTTCTTCGGTTTCCTCTTCAAATTCTTTTGGTGTTAGAATCTTGCCCTCTATGTACTTCTCGCTTCCCTTTGTAAAAGCAATACCGCTGTTAAAGTTAATTGTGGTCAAATCAAAAACACCGCTATTTGACGCAATGATTTTGTTGTCGGTAGTGTTGATGCGGTACTCAACTTTTATGTACCACAATACAAAACACAAAGTTATTATAACTATAAAAATCAATATCAATGTTTTATTCGACTGTTTATTTTTGTTTTTTATATTCATTAACCTATCATTTCCTTATCGCAATATTAAATAATAATGTGTTCGTTTTATTGTTTTTATAAATAGGTGCAGCACTTAATTATAATTATATAAACAATATCGCCAGGTGTAAAGAGCATATTTGTGTAATGCAATAATGGTACTGATAAAAAACACAAAAATTCAGCGTAATAAACATTGTTTACAACTTTAATTAACAACATAAATTTTAAACAGCAAAAACCCAAAAGTAGTTTTTTAATTGTTAATATACTATATTTTAAAAGCACCACAAAACCAAAACCCGTCTGCCTATTAGGCAAACGGGTTGTCTTTGTGTTTTTACAGCTTTTTAATTTATGCCAGCACTAGTTCTGGGTCGTTATTTTTAAATGCTGCAGTAAATTGGCTTGGCAAGTTTGTATCGGATATTAAAATATCTATTTCGCTTAACGAGCAAAACTGCACAAACGAATTTGATAAAAATTTAGTGTGGTCGGCAAGCATTATTACCCTGTTTGCCGATTTTATTGCACTTTTTAAAACACCCAGTTCATCGGCATTTGCAACAAAACAACCGCTAGCAACACTTATTGAGTCGCAACTTAAAATGGCAACGTCTACTTTAATATTGTCTAAGTAGTTTTGTGCAGTGTATCCAATTAAAGTATAGTAATCTTTTCGCAACTGCCCACCCGTTACATGTACCGCTATATTTTTTTTGCAGTTTAGCTCACTTGCTATGGCAATATCGTTTGTAATTAAGTTTATATTTTGCGCACTTGACAAATTTTTTGCAACATATTTACATGTTGTTCCCGCACTTAGGTAAACTGTGTCGTTATTATTAATATACTTTGTTGCCAAAAGGCCAATTCGCTGTTTATACTGTGTGTTTTCATGTTGCTTTATTTGATATACCGATTCGGCTTCAAGGCTTTTGTTTGCGGTGCTTACTCCGCCCCTTGTTAAAACAACTTCACCTTTTTTTTCAAGCTCTATTAAATCTCGGCGAACTGTTGCTTTGCTAACTTTAAAGTTTTCTATTAACTCTTCAAAGCTTGTAAAATGTTTTGCTTTTACATAATCGTTAAGCATCATTAATCGCTCTTCTTTTATCAAACTAAGTCCCCATTTCGTGCTGCATTGTTGCAGTTTTGCGCAACTTTTACTATTTATTGTAAGCTATGCCGTGCCCAAATGCGCCTTTTACCATACAGCTCCTTATTGCAATAGCATTTGCAACGCTCATACTGTATTCTATTAAGTTTGCGTAGTAATCTGCGTAATCTTCGCTGTTTAACTTATGGTTTCCACTATCTTTTTGTAAATTTTCCAGCATTTTCAATCCGTTGTAATATGTTGTGGCAAATCCTGTTAAAAAGCTATCGCCGGCACCCATACTGTCTACAATTTTATCGTTTTGTCCGTATGGTTTTTTTGTGTACATTTTCTTGCCGTCAAAAATTATTGCGCCGTTTTTTCCCTGTGTTGCTATTGCAATTTCACTTCCGCAATTTATCGCCTGTTTTAGCACTTGTTCCATCTCATCTTTGCTGCGCCCTGCACCCGACAAAAAAACTATTTGTGCGCTTTTGCATATTAATTCAAGCCTCTCTTCGTTCCACGAGTCGGAAAAATCGTATACAAGCGGCACACCTGTTTGTTTTATTTTGCAAAGCTCTTCGTCCATATAAGCATACGCAACACTGTGCGCAACGTCAAAGCCTTTAATGTACTCAAGCAATTCGGGTGTAAGTTTAAGCGGTGTAGTTTTCACACTTCCGCCCTCATTTTCGCCTTTTATAACCCTGTCGCCGCTTATATGGCTTATTGTTCCTGTGCCTGTTTCTCCGTCTTTTACATACACGCACTTGCTGTAATCTACATCAAATTCTTTTAACGTATCGCAAATAAGCTTTGCCTGTTCGTCGTTTGCTACAACGCCGCAGTATGCACTTTCATGCCCAAGCATTTTTGCATATACCGCAAAATTCACACTGTTTCCGCCGGGGTATTGCATATTATCATCAATATACTTGTCTACAAAATTATCTCCAACACCTATTACTTTAATCATGTTAAACTCCATTCCGTACAAAGTACTAATAATATTTTTAATCTCCGTATATATGGAGATTTTGGCACCTTGCAATTTTTAAGCAAGGTGCCAATTTTATTTACATATTTTACGCTAATGTAATTATACCATAGCTTTAATATTTATCAATATTAATACTCCATTTGCCTGTAATATCTTCTTGTTGTAAGTGGGTGGTTGCGCTCGTGTTCCAAATGGCAACTTAAACGTTCTAAAATTGCATAAACAACTAGCGGAGATACTATTTTACGCATTTTTTTATCAGTAAACGGCAATTCAATTTCAGATGTATCAAAAACGTTGATTTCTTTTGTTATGTTTTTACTAAAGTTCATAACCCTATCCATAAGTACACGTGTTTCGTCCTCGCCGTAAAGCATTATTAAGCTTGTATCCTCTTCAACAAGTTCTAATGTTCCGTGAAAATACTCAGCAGCGTGTATGCTCTTTGTTTTTATCCACTGCATTTCTTCTAAAATGCACATTGCGTAGTCGTAAGCCTCGCCCCAAAGCATGCCCGAGCCTATAACCATGTGGTAATCTGTGTCTTTATGTTTTGCCGCCATTTCACTGCAGCGCTGTTCATACTTTTCTTTGCCTTTAATTAGGTACGGTGCAAGGTTTGTATATTGTTGCATAAATGTATCGTATTCATCAAACTCGCCCATATTGCTTAATATGCGAGAGAGAAATGTAATCATATAAGTGTAAATTGCCTCACAAAGGCAATCGTCCTCGGCAAAGCTATGCACTTTATAAGTTGCATAATCACACACCGGCGTATTATCGTTGCTTACATACACTACTGTTCGTGCGCCTGCCTCTTTGCAAAATTTAGCAGCTGCCACAATCTCTTTTGTGTTGCCCGATCGCGAAGAGAAAACGCATACTGAATCTTTTGAAAATGCTGTGTGCCCCATAAGCATAAATTCGGCCGCTATTACATTGTACGCTTTAATTTTTTTACTGCTTGTTTCCAGCCAGTACATCATAGGTATTGCATGCGCATACGTGCCGCCACAACCTATAAAAAATATATTGGAAAATCCGTCTTTGCAAATTTCATCTGCTATTTTTTCAATGTCGCCCCTCATTGCTATTGCATCGTTAACCACTTTTTCGTATCTTTTTTCATCAAAGTTAAACATAATTTATTCTCCTTTTGCTCTTTAC
This sequence comes from uncultured Bacteroides sp., assembly GCA_964371265.1. GTDB lineage: Bacteria > Bacillota > Clostridia > Oscillospirales > Ruminococcaceae > Ruthenibacterium. Next base: position 29,244 of record CAYJLZ010000008.1, read on the forward strand.
AAGTAATTTAAATTTCATCAAGTTTGTGAACCTTTTTGAATTAATTTGAATTTATTATAACTTAAAATTCAAATTATGTCAACATTGTATTATCATATAATAACTTATTGTACTATTTTATAATAATTTCTATTACATAAAAAACTATTTTGTGCAAAATTGTTCAAAAAAAATCATTTTTATACATTATTGTTTTCAATTTTAAAAATGCTATAATATATTTAAACAAAAATTTAAGTTTATTGCGCATTGTACGGTTTTAAATTTTTAATTATAAGGAGCACGTTATGGATAATGACATGAAATTATATTACGATTATGCTAAATCGCCACTTGGCACACTGTTTTACAAAACAGTGTTTAGTCAGTTAAACGACATACAAAATAAAAAGGTGTTGGATTTTGGCAGTGGCTTTGCCTTTACCTCCGATTTTTTGGCACAAAATAACGATGTGTGGGCACTGGAGCGAAGCGAGGTTATGATAGAAAATACCTCAAGACAAAACAATTATAATCAAATTACAGGAGATTTAAGCGCCTTAAAAAATATGAACGACGAGAGTTTTGACGTTGTAATATGCCACTTAGTGCTCGAGTTTGTAAACGAGCCTATATCTGTTTTTATAAATGAACTTGCCAGAGTTTTAAAAAAAGGCGGGTTGATGTCGATAATAAGGCACAATAAAAACGGCCGCATTGTGCAGGCCGTTGTTGTTGATTATGATTTGGACGATGCTCATCATTTAATGAGCGGAGGCAATTCATATTCTAGCGCATTTGGCAACATAAAATATTACACAAATGAAGAATTATTTGCTGTAACATCGCCTGTTTTTAAGGCAGAAAAGATTTATGGTGTGCGCACACTTGCAAGCTTGCACAGTGCAAACATAATGCAAACCACAAACTGGACAGACAAAATGTTTAAAATTGAAAGCGAGCTTTGCAAAAACACAGACTTTATAAATATTGCCTATTTCAACCATATTTTACTTCGCAAAATGCAGTAGTGTTATAAAATGCAAACATTATACCTATTATAAATTTTAATATTGCAAATTTGCTAATTAAATTTAATAATGTTTTTTATAATATCGGCATTACTGTTGTTTGTGCCTATCGCTTTACTGTGATTAGCGTTTTGATCATCGGCTGTTTCGTCTTCAAAGTCTATTTTAACCGTTGTCGAGTTCTCGTTATTGTCCCTATCAATTTTTGCCCCTGCAATCGCCATGGAGTACATTTGGGGGTCAGTTTTCATTAAAAAACGCTTTTCTGCCTCAGATGCTGTGCCTTTTACAATTTTAGCGGATATTTCAAGGCAAGACTTCAAAATTTCCATTTGACGAGCTAAAAATTCCATGCTTGACTTATTTTGCTCGGCTGTTTGCCTTGCACTTTCCAACAGCATGTTATTTACTCTCATTTGCCCTTGCATTATTTCTTCTTTAAATATATTCTCAATTTTATCTATAAAAATATCTCGCAGCATTGAGGCATCATTACTTAAATTTATGTTTTGCTCCTTCGATTTTTTAAGCATATTAAGTAATTCTTTTAGCTTGTTTTTATACTCATTTGGCATATTCGTCAAGTTATTTTTGTATCTTTTATAAATATTAAGTTCATTGTCAAGCTCAGCCAAATCGTGCGTAAATTCATCTTTATTGGGTGCTTTAGCCGATGATGAGTGCTTTTGAGCATGTTTTGCCATGTCATCTTTTTGGGCATATTTTGTATTATTAAAAGCACTTTTTTCAATTGATATTTTCATAATTTCCCTCTGTAAATCATCAAAATTTATTTAAAAAACACTTCGTTATACTTTTATATCGGACATTTTGCAAAACAATTAAACATAAATACTAATAAAATAAAAAATTTGTAAAAAATATCCTGTAATTAATCAAATTTTATCCGTCAATACGTTCCCGCTCGCCACTTACAGTGCTTTGTGCTTGCTGTGTGCTCTCTTGGTCCTGTGAGATATCGCCTGTTTGGCTTTGCGCCGTGTTTGCATTAGCATTTTCATCATCGGCAATTGCGCTTGAAAGCTCAACATGCAAGTATTCAGTCATATATTCAACTAACTTGTCGTAATCGTTAATAGATTTAAACTCGCCGTCGATGTCACCGTAATAAGAACAGTCGACGTTTATTTCAATAACTTCTATAAACTCAGAGTTCTCAATTTGCACAGGCACATATATTATATAACTATGGCGGTAATCGGAAATTTCGTATACTCCATAGCCCTTTACACCGTTTCCAAAATCAACAATATCCACAAGTTCGTATCTGTAATCATCAAATAGTACTGCATGTTGTTGTATAAATTCAAATACACTTTTTATTTCATAATAGTTCAGCAAAATCATAGAAATATAAAAATCGTACTCTATTTCGCCCTCTTGTATATACATAAAAACATTTGCGCTGTTTTCATCGTGCGAATAAACTTCGGCAGCGTCATCGTATTTAAAGTAAACTTGTGCCTCGTTTGTGCTTACTGCCTTGGCAAGCGTACCGTCTTGCGAAATATAATAGTATTGCCTCTCACCCTCTTTGTCGGGCGCACGTGAAAACTCTTGCTGTGTATTAACCCAACTTTGCGCCGGCATATTAATTACATTTGCACTTTTGTAATGGCTTTCAACTTCTTCAACGGTAGTGTTCTCTGTAAAGTGTACACCCTCGGGAAATGGTGTATCGTAAGCAAAATTAGTATCGCTGCCCTGTTCTAAAAATTCGTCAAAATTTATTTCACTCTCGCTACCAAAGCTGCTTTGAGTTAACGACATTGCATTAAAAATTACATATCCTGCAACAATCAAAAATATAATTGCTAAAAACACAATTATGCCAGTATTTTTTTTTGTTTTAAGCTGATTTGTGTTTGGGTTGTTGTAAAAATTGCTATTGCCCATTTGCATATTTTGCTGGTGTGCGTTGTAATTTTGCGCATTGTTATTTTGTTGCTGTGCGTAGTGCGCGTTATTATTATAGCTGTCTCTGTGTGGGCTGTATTGCGTTTGTGTAGTGTTGTTGTGTAAATGATTTGCCGAATTTGCGTTTTTAAACGACACTAAATCAATGCCACATGTAGGGCATTTATTTTCGTTTCCGTTTAAAGTAGATAAACAATTTGGGCAACTGTTCAGTTGTTCTGTATACATTATAAAGTCTCCGTTAAAATAAAAAATTGTAGCGCTTTAAAGTAAAAATTTATGCTTATTAAAGGCACTATTATGCCTGTTCGGTGTCTTGTTGCGGTATCGATGAACCATCGGGCGTTGTATAACCCCAAAGCGATTTTTCCAGTGCATCTGTGTCACAGTGCAGGCCGTCGTAAAAATTATCGGCAGTTACGCCCTCAATGGCGCTTGGGTTGTACGAGCCGTACACGCTTATACCGTATTTTTGAGCAAGCTCGCGTATAGCAGCTTCAGTTTGCAAAAAGCCCCCATACATAGTTGGATCTTGTGCGTTAAGTGCCACTATCCCTTCGTATGTTGCCGGATGATAAGGCGATAAAACTATTTTTATCTCTACATCTTTTTGCGATGCATACTCAAAAAACTTATCAAACTGGTCCAAAAGCTCTGTATCCATTTCGGGGTAACCTGTCATATACAGCAAATTGTTAATCTGATACATAGCGTCAAGCAGCCGCTCGTCAGCCGTTCTGCTTCTAAAGTTTACATCATAAAGCAAGCTGCCGTCGCTTACTTTTACCTCTGTCGATTGGTCGTATAAATCTCCCTGTACAACTTGCGGCCCTGCAACGCCACTCTCATCCCTTAGGCTGAAAGATATGTTGTCTTGAAAATATTGTGGCGAGTACAGTGCCTCGTATGCGGCGCTGTCGTCTTCACTCTCGTATATTACATTGTATCCCAGCTCTTCGTTAAGTAGCTCAAAATACAGTTCTTTGTCGCTTCTTGCATCAAAAATACCACTTCTCAAATGCCATGGGTCTAGGCCTATTATAACAGTTTGCGGCATTTTATCCAGCTTATCAAATAAGTAAAATATACCCATAACGTCGGCAACATCGCCGCCCGTAACCCCAAAATTAAAAAAGTTTTCGCTGCGCGCTGTTTCTTGTGTTAACTGCAAAATTCTGCTTGAACCCAGCGCAATTGTATCAGGCGCAGGGTTCATATCCGATGCAATTATTTGAACAATATCACGCTCTCTTGCGTTTAATTGCTCGTAGCCAATAATATTTTCACCGCTTAAAATCATGTCTACAACGCTGCGCATTTCCAAATCGCCCTGAAAGTATCCCGAGCAATCTATAACAAAACTGTAATAGTATGTAAATAGCGGCACCGTAATAAGTACTGCTGCGCAAAATATAAATTTTATAGCCGAAAAAATACGACTCAATATTGTAAGTGCTACTTCTTTAACTTGCATTTTAATTATTGGCATTACTTAAATTCGCAATGCTTCTCCCCCATTATTAATATGCCTGATATACAAACCCGGACGCACCGAATTCTCCCCAAAAGAATATTGCCACGCACATTGCGTAATAAAGCGGCATACGTAAAAATACCGGCATTTTACGTATTAACTCGTTTGTGGGCATGTTTATAAATTCAAATCCTTCTATGGCAAAAATACTTACTAGCACTACCCACATTTTTGTACCCTCAATGCCAAAAGTAGCCAGCGTAGCTAAAATATCACCGTTAAAAAGCCCTTCCCAGCCGCTAAACATATTTGTATATAAGTAAATACTGCTAAGCCAACCATCTTGAGAATAAAGCTCGGCACAGAAAAATACAAATGCGCCGGCAAAAAGTGCATAGGTAATGCACGCTTGTATAACAGTTTTTACTGGTTTAAAGTAATATAATGGGTTGTACTTATGTATTTTGTTTCTAAGCTCAAGGGTCTCTTTTCCAACAATTAAAAATACACCGTTTAATACGCCCCATATTAGGTAGCCTATTGATGCACCATGCCACAGCCCGCTTACCGCAAAAACAACAAGCTGATTTAAATTTGCTCTAATCTTGCCCTTTCGGCTACCTCCAAGAGGAAAGTACAGGTAATCTCGAAACCATGTTGACAAGCTTATATGCCAGCGGCGCCACAAATCGGTAATGCTTGTAGCAGCAAGGGGCCGCTTAAAGTTCTCCATAATTGTAAGGCCAAAAACCGCACCGCTACCTATTGCAATGTCCGACAATGCCGAAAAGTCTATATACAACTGGTACGCAAATATTAGCGCTGCAACAACAAGCATTGCGCCCGAATAATTTTCCATGCTTGAAAAAACAGGTTTTACTATACCTAAAAGCGCATTTGCAACAACAAGTTTTTTAAACATACCCCAAAGTATTCTAAACGCCCCGCCCGAAACCTTGTTGTAGTCAAACGTAATTGGTTTTCTAAACTGCGTTATCATGTTATTTGCACGCTCTATGGGGCCTGCTACTATGTTGGGAAAAAATGTTACAAAAAGTGCATAGTACAAAAAGTTTTTTTCAGCTTTAATTTTTCTTCTGTATATATCTATTAAATATCCCGTAGACGAAAACGTAAAATAGCTTATGCCAAGCGGTACAACTAAACTAAAAATTGTACCAAATAAAAACGACGAGTATTTGTAGTATATTAATATACCTAAACATATTACAAGGCTTGCTGCAACAACTGCAATTCTGGCTGCTTTATTATTGTCGTTTAGTTTATGTAAAATAAGCCCTGCAATGTATGTTACTATTGTAACTGCCATTAAAATAACAATAAAAAACGCATTTGCAGCATCGTATAAATAAAACACAATGCTGCATGTTAAAAGCCAAAACGGCCTTGTAACTTTTGGCATTACATAATACATAAGCGCCGCAAGTGCTAAAAATGCCATGTATGCAAACGAAATAAAACTCATTATAAATACCCCTTATTTATATGCTTTTGCACTAATTTTATTTTTCAAGCTCATCTTCAAGTTCACGCACTCGCTTTTCAAGCAGTGCTTGTTTTTGTGCCATTTGTTTTATTTTGTCGGAAAACGAGCTTATTACACTTGATATACTTAACAGCAGTAAAAGAACAAAACAAAATACAATTACGAATACCACATTAACAGGCATTTCCATTTTTAAAATATCACGCAATACAAAAACCGTATAAGGTGCTATTGCAAATATTATAAATACAAATGCCGAAAACAACCATATTATTGCGTAGCGCACAGTTAATCTTTGTTTTTTTAATAAAAAGAAAATTAAAAACAAATATATAAAGGCACTGGCAATTAAAATTATACGCGTAATTGGCGCTATACTATCTATATTCATAAATATATTGGAGTCCTTTCTTAAATAAGGCGCAAACCAACATTAAAATAACAGTAATTTTAAGCCCTATTTTTTTATTAAGTTTTTACAAGCTAAATTTCTGTGCTAATTTTAGGCTTATTGCCCTGAGTTATACGAAACACCACAAGAGCCAGTGTTACCTTTACCATATAATAAATCGATTTTATAGGGCTAATGGACGACACTCCCTGTGTTCTCTCTTGCATTACAACGCTTTTTTCGCCTACTGTAAAGCCGCCAAGAACGGCCGCCATAATTGCCTCCGGTTCGGGGTAATCTTGTGCATAGTGCTGCGAAAAATACAGTGTAAGCTGTTTGTTGCAAGCTCTAAAACCGCTTGTTGTGTCTTTAATTTTCGCCCCGGATAAAATTCTTATAATTACGCTTAATATATTAATTCCAAGCCGGCGCATAAAGCTTGTTTGAAATCCTTGTTTTGTAATAAACCTGCTACCTATGCACATGTCGAACTCGCCATTTATTACAGGCTGCACTATATTGCTTAGGTACTGTGGGTCGTGCTGTCCATCGCCGTCCATTTGCACGGTAATGTCGTATCCGTTTTGGGCAGCATACAGGTAACCGCTTTGCACGCCACCACCTATTCCCAAATTTATTGGCAGCGAAATATAGTTATAATTGTTTTTCATACAAACTAGCGCACTGCCATCGGTAGAGCAATCGTTTACAATTAAATAGTCTACGTCCGGCGCTGTTTCTTTTAGGCGATTTACTACTCGAGTTATATTTTTTTCTTCGTTATAACACGGTATTATTACAAGTACTTTCACGCTTTGCTCCTTTTATATTTTTTATTGCAATTTTGTAATTACTGTTAATATTATAGCTAAACATGTATTTTAAATATTAGCTTTATGTTTGCTAAAATAATTTATTATTGTTTTTTATGATTATAAGGTGCATCGGCACAGTTTATCTTAAATGCCACATGCCAATTGTTATTTACTAATTAAAAATAAACTCAATAAGCTTGTCTAAAATTAAGTCTCGTTTAAAATTGTTTTCGCAGTAAATTTTAGCGCTGTCTCCCATGTTTTCAAGCTGCTGTTTTGGCATATTTGCAAGCGTTAGTATGTTTTTGTAAAGTGCCTGTTCATCCGATGGCTCGCTTACAAGGCCGCCGCCCGATTTTAAAACAGCGTTTGCACCCTCGCCTTTTATTGCAACAACGCACGGTTTACCCGCAGCAAAATAGCTTGCAAGTTTTGCCGGTACAGCAATTTCAAGTGCCTCGTCACTCGAGTAAGCCGCAAACAGCGCATCGCACATACCATAGTAAAGCGGCATATCTTGCACGGGTTTTTGCCCCTCAAAAACAAAGTATTCTTGTACGTTTGCCGCTATTATGTCGTTTTCCAGTTTTGCCTTGCTCATGCCGTCGCCCACTATTATAAAGCGTATGTTATGGTTATAGTCGTTTTTTAGCATAATTGCACACTTTAAAAGCAAGTCTACATTTTGGGCAGGGCTAATATTTCCTGCAAATAGAATATTAAATTTGCCGCTAAAGCGTTTTTTTAATTCAGTGCAGTTCGGTCTTTCAAAATACAAGTCCTCGCAGTGCTGGCAAATAACGGCATGCTTTGCCCTAGGTGCAATTTTTTGCACTTTGCCTAGCATACTTTGTGATAAACTAATTAGCTTGTCGCAACGCCTATAAAACCAGTGCGATACATTTTTTGCGATACTGCGTAAAAATTTGTTATTAACCTCTAGCGTTGTGTACAGGTTATCGGGCCATAAATCGAGCACATACGTTGTAAGGGGCACTTTTTTTATTTTGCTGTACACAATTGCGGGAAACATCATAATAACAGGGCTTGTGTTGTAGCAAAACACAGCGTCGTACTTAAACTTTCTAAGCCTAAAAAGGCTAAACGTAGCAAAAAAAGGGTACGATACATAGTTTAAAAAAATTCTTAAATTTGTATTGCCCTTTCGCCTAATTTCTTTACACCTAAAAATTTGCGTGCCCTCGTGGTATTCGTGCTTTGGGCCATTGCTTGTGTATCCATCAAACCACTCGCCTTTTGGATAATTTGGCATACCGCACAAAACATCCACCTGTATATTTTTATCGGTAAAACCTTTGCATATGTCTGTAATTCTAAAATTTTCGGGCCAGTAGTGCTGGCTTATTACAAGTATGCGCAAAAGTTACACCCTTCCTGTTTAAAATTATTTTAGCCACACTGTTTTGTTTACAATTTTTGCATAGCTCTGTATTATTTTTACTATTTTTACAGATACATTCGTATCGGCATAGTCTTCTGCCATAACGTACTTTTCGCCTGCGTCGAACATACTTACGGCAAGCTGCATAGATTGCTCAACGTCTTTGCCGTTTATGCCGCCTATAACTACGCTGCCTTTGTCCAGCACCTCGGGGCGCTCGGTAGATGTGCGTATAAGCACTGCAGGGAAATTGAGCATAGCGCTCTCTTCGCTCAGCGTGCCGCTGTCGCTTAATACGCAGTACGCATTTTTTTGCAGTTTGTTGTAATCTAAAAATCCAAACGGCTGCATACTAACAACGCCCTCGTTAAACTTAAAATTCCTTGCCTGTATGTGGTTTTTACTGCGTGGGTGGCACGAGTATATTACCGGCATTTTGTATTTTTCGGCAATTGTGTTTACAGCGCCCATAAGGCTCATAAAATTTTCTTCGTTATCTATGTTCTCTTCTCTGTGTGCGCTTAGCAAAATGTATTTTCTCGGTGTTAAATTAAGGCGCTGCAATACATCGCTCTTTTCAATTTCATCACTGTGTATGCAAAGAACTTCCCGCATTGGGCTGCCCGTTACAAAAATAGTTTTGCCGTCTATTCCCTCGTTTATAAGGTATCTGCGGCTGTGTTCAGTGTATGGCAAGTTAATGTCGCTTATATGGTCTACAATTTTGCGGTTAATCATCTCGCTCACGTTCCAGTCCCAGCACCTGTTGCCGGCCTCCATGTGGAATATGGGAACTTTAAGCCTTTTTGCACTTATTGCACTTAATGCGCTGTTTGTATCGCCAAGTAAAAGTACAGCCTCGGGCTTTACTTTTTTAATTAACTCATAGCTTTTAGCAATTATATTGCCCATTGTTTTGCCTAAGTCGTCGCCCACGCTCTCCAGGTAATAATCGGGGCTGCGCAATTTTAAGTCTTCAAAAAATATGCCGTTTAATGTGTAGTCGTAATTTTGGCCTGTGTGCACAAGTATATGATCAAAATATTTATCGCAACATTTTATAACTTCGCTAAGCCTTATTATCTCGGGCCTTGTACCCACTATTGTCATTACTTTTAATTTTTGCACGTTTTTGCCCCCTAAATTATTTTGCCTGTTATGTTTAAGTTTATTGTGTTGCATTTTATAAAAACGCACTCAGCATCTGCATTTAAATCTACACTTGTTCAAAGTAAGTGTCGGGGTCATCAGCATTAAAAAGCTGGCTTGCCCACATTACAACTGTCATATCTTCTGTGCCTGTGTTTTCAATATTATGTGTATAACCTGTCGGTATATCAATTATTTCAATTTTTTCTTCGCCGGCACAGTATTCAATTACTTCACTTTCATCTATTTTTCTAAAGCGAACTGTGCCCTTGCCCTTTACAATTGCAAATTTCTCGTTTTTAGTGTTGTGCCAGTGGTTACCCTTAACAACTCCCGGTTTAATTATGTTAACACTTACCTGGCCGTTATTTTCTGTTCTAAACAGCTCGGTAAAACTGCCCCTGTTGTCAACATTCATTTTCAGGTCATAGTTAAATTCATTTATAGGCAAATACGATAAATATGTTGCGTACAATTTTTCGGTAAAACTATCTCCCACATTTGGTAATTTTAGTGTATTACGGCTATTTTTAAAGCCATTTATTAGCAATGCAAGTTTACCCAAACTCACAGTATAAACCTCGCAGTCAAGTTTGCAAATACCGTCATCGCCTTTATTTGCTCCGTTTTCCATAGCGTTTATAAAACACTTTACAACATCATCAATATATACAAGCGGCAACTCATAGCTCTCATCGCGCACCTCTATTGGCAAGTTGTTTGCTAAGTTGTGGCAAAAAGTGGCAACAACGCTGTTGTACGACGGACGACACCACTTGCCGAATACACCCGGCATTCTAAAAACAAGCACCTCGGTATTTGTTTTTTTGCCGTAATCCAGCATTATTTGCTCTGCCTGTAATTTACTTTTGCCGTAGTCGTTATCTAAAAGTGCCTGGGTACTGCTTGTTAGCAATACGGGCGCTTTACTTTTGCTGTTTGCTAAAATATTTAAAAGCCTACTTGTCAAATCGGCATTGCCGCTGTAAAACTCCTGCGGGTCTTTGGGCCTGTTTACTCCCGCCAAATGATACACAAAACCTGCACGCTGTGCAAACTCTTCAAGTTTTTCGCTTTTTGTGTCTATGTCGAACAGCATTAAATCGCTATATCCACAATTTTTAAGCTGTGCTGTTAAATTTTTGCCCACAAAGCCGTTTGCGCCCGTTATTAAAATAGGTGGGGTTTTACTTTCCATTTTTTTCAAGCTCCGCTCTCACATAGTCGTTTGTAAGCAATTTTTTTACAACACCATCTACATCTAGCCTGTGCGTGTTGTGGCTTGTGTAAGACTCCTCGGCCTGTGTTACAACCTTACCCTGCTCAAAAAATTTGTCGTAGTTCAAATCTCTTGCATCTGCCGCTACTCTGTAATAGTCGCCCATATCGGTTGCTTTTAAGTTCTCTTCTTTTGTCATAAGTGTTTCGTAAAGTTTTTCGCCGTGGCGTGTGCCTATTATTTTTATGCCTGTGTTGCCAAACAGTTTTTGAACACCCTTTGCCAGGTCTTCAATTGTGCATGCAGGCGCTTTTTGTATAAATAAATCGCCCGGGTTTGCATGCTCAAACGCAAACAAAACAAGGTCTACTGCCTCTTCAAGGTTCATTAAAAACCTTGTCATTTCGGGGTCGGTAATAGTTAGCGGGTTGCCTGCACGAATTTGATCGATAAACAGCGGAATAACACTGCCCCTACTGCACATAACGTTGCCGTATCTTGTGCCGCAAATAGTTGTGTCCTCCGCTTT
>CAYJLZ010000009.1:0-15202 GCA_964371265.1 uncultured Bacteroides sp.
AGCATTGTGGTAAATGCTTGGCTTGCGGTTGGTTGTGCCATTGGTGCTATGCTAATATATTTAATTGCACTTATGAGTACTCACATTGCAGCATACAGAATTGCAAAAAACATGAGAAAAGCAGCGCTAAACCACATTATGACACTGCCTCTCGGTTTTTTTAACAATATGGGAAGCGGTAAGCTTCGTAGAATTATCAGCGACAGTGCAGGAGCAACAGAAACGTATCTTGCACACCAACTTCCGGATTTAGTGGGAGCATATACAACACCGATTGCCGTACTGGTAGTGCTTTTTGTATTTGATTGGCGACTTGGGCTTATAAGCCTTGCCCCAATTGTACTGGCGGCCATTGCAATGATGTCGGGAATGGGCAAAGACCAACCTGAAAGGATAAAACAGTATCAATCGGCATTGGAAAACATGAATAATGAAGCTACCGAATATGTGCGCGGCGTTCCTGTTGTAAAAACTTTTAATCAATCTGTATTTTCTTTTGAGAGGTTTCACGGTGTAATAAATACTTATAAAAAGTATGTTTCGCAGTATTCATATCGTATGAGAATGCCAATGACGATGTTTCAAGTTTTTCTTGCAAGCACACCAATTTTTTTGGTGTTGTCTTCAATTTTTATCATAACCGGCCAAAGCGATATGATGGGTTTCTTTTTAAGCTTTTTCTTTTATTTAATTTTTACTCCCATAGCTTCGCTTATGCTAATGAAAATTATGTGGGTAATGCAACACTCGATGCTTGCAAGTGATGCGGTTGATCGTATAGAAAATTTACTTGCTGAAAAACCACTTGCAAAATCCGCCAATCCAAAATCTCCTAAAAACATTGATATTAATATGGACAATATCTCGTTTACATACCCGAATACAGACAAAAAAGCTGTTAATAATGTAAGCATAAGTATAAAACAAGGGCAAACAGTGGCTTTTGTGGGCCCATCGGGGGGAGGAAAAACCACACTTGCAACCCTTATTCCACGCTTTTGGGATGTTGACAGCGGAAGTGTTAAAATAGGCGGTGTTGATGTTCGTGATATTGATAGCACTGAGCTTATGAATAATATATCATTTGTTTTTCAAAATACAAATCTATACAAGGCAAGTATTTTGGATAATTTGCGTGAGGGCAAACCGAATGCCACAATAGAGGAAGTAAACAGGGCATTAAAAGCTGCAAGATGCGAAGATATTATTGCTAAACTTCCAAATGGAATAGACACTGTTTACGGAACTAAAGGTGTGTATCTTTCAGGTGGCGAGGCGCAGAGAATTGCACTTGCAAGGGCGATACTACGTGATGCACCGATTATTTTGCTTGACGAAGCGACAGCCTTTGCCGACCCTGAAAATGAACATCAAATACAGCTTGCGTTTAACGAGCTAACCAAAGGTAAAACGGTTTTGATGATAGCACATAGGCTTTCGATCATAAGAAATGCTGATTTAATTTATGTTATATCCGATGGAAAAGTTATAGAACAAGGTGATCACGATAAGCTTGTGGCGAAAAACGGACTATACAGTGAAATGTGGGCAGAATACCAAAGTGCATTTATTTGGAATGGGCAAAATTCTGAGGAGGTATTAGCATAATGAAAAAATATTTACAAAAAACATTTGCATTAACTGAGCTTGGAGCAAGTGAACTGCTAAAGGCAAGTATAATAACAGTATTTATAAATATTGTTATTATGGCGGTTAGTGGTATATCTTACTACTTTATACAAGATACTTTAATGCCTATTTTAGAAGGCACCGGTGTAGTTTATACAGTTTTGGTTTATATTGTTTATGCAGCTTTTATTCTGGTTTTGCTTTCGGTACTTTATTATTTTCAATATAATTTTTGTTATATTTCGGCTTATGAAGAAAGTGCAAATATGCGAATTTCCCTTGCGGAAACACTTCGCAAACTGCCACTGTCATTCTTTGGTAAAAAAGATTTAGCAGACCTTACCTCAACAATTATGGGTGACGTTACAATGATGGAAAACGCTTTTTCACATTTTATCCCGGGGTTTATCGGCTCAATTATATCAACAATAATTATGGGTGTTGGCATGTTTGTGTTTGACTTGAGATTAGCAATATCACTAACTTGGGTAATCCCTGTATCGTTTTTAATGTGCATAGCCAGTAAAAAAATTCAAGACTATTTTCTGTTAAAAACAAAGGCTATTCAGTTAACATATCTTGATAAAATACAAGAGTGCCTTGAAAATGTTAAAGACATTAAAGCTAACAATAGAGAAAATGCTCACCTTAACATAATGAATAATCATTTTGAAAACCATGAAAAAGCAAGCATTAAAGCCGAATTTATTACAGGTACATTTGTAAACTTATCTCAGATGATATTGAAAGTGGGAATAGCTACTACTATGATAACAGGAGTAACATTGCTTGCGACAGGAGAAATAACACTACTAACGTTCCTAGTATTTTTGATGATCGCCTCTCGAATTTACGACCCGCTTGCAGGTGCGCTTGTAAACCTTGCAGGTATATTTATCTCGCTTAAAAGTGTTGAGCGAATGAAAGAGTTTGAGAGCACGAAAATACAAAAGGGAACAGAGAATATGCACCCCACAGGTTATAACATTAATTTTGACAATGTAAAGTTTAGCTACGATACAAGCGAAACTGTGTTAAATGGTGTGTCGTTTACGGCAAAACAAGGCGAGGTTACAGCACTTGTTGGCCCGTCGGGCGGCGGCAAAAGCACAGCAATGAAACTAGCCGCAAGATTTTGGGATGTAAGCGGCGGTAAAATTACCATAGGTGGTGAAGATGTAAACGGTATTGAACCTGAAACGCTGTTAAAAGAAATATCAATAGTGTTCCAAGATGTAACGTTGTTTAACAATACAGTTATGGAAAACATACGCATCGGCAAAAAAGGTGCTACTGATGATGAAGTTATTGTGGCCGCAAAAAATGCGCAGTGCCATGAGTTTATTATGAATATGCCTGATGGTTATAACACACTAATCGGCGAAAACGGCTCTAAACTTTCAGGTGGCGAACGACAAAGATTATCTATTGCAAGAGCACTACTTAAAAATGCACCTATCGTTTTACTTGATGAAGCTACTTCGTCACTGGACATTCAAAACGAAAGCGCTGTTCAAAAAGCCATATCAAGGCTGACAAAAGATAAAACTGTTATTGTTATTGCTCATAGAATGAGAACAATTGCGGGTGCAAATAAAATTGTATTACTTAAGGATGGCAAAGTTTCAGCTGAGGGTACACACAGTGAGCTATTGAAAAAATCTGCCGTTTACGAAAACATGATTAGAATTCAAACCGAGAGCATGAACTGGATGTTATAGATAAATGCATAGTTAAGGGGTAGCAATTTTTGCTACCCCTTAACTTAAGCTGTAATTAAATATAAAATAAAGTATCTTTGCATAATAAAGCGCAATGTTAAACTATTATGTATTAATTTTTACTATGCCTTGCATTAGACACTGCTATTGATAAAAACAACCACATTAAAGGCGTAACTATAGGCAAATTTAAATTTACAATTGCTTGGGCTGCATAACAAATAACAGCAACAAAACAAGATAAAACATATATATTTTTAACAGCGGCTTTGTATATGTAGACTAATGATGAAGTTAAAAAAGCAATATAAAAAGTAACGCCCAATAGGCCTAAAGTAAGAAGATAATGTAAATATTCGTTGTGAGCGTTGTCGAGAGCGACGCCGTTTTGCAAAAAGGTTTGTTGCGCCAAAGAGTTTGATATCAACAAAATAAATGTGTCGGGGCCGGACCCTATTAGCTTGTTTATAAACGAAAAATCACTAAATATATCTAACGAAGAAAGCCAAATAACTCCTCGAAATGAGCCCCACTCATTGTTAAACAGTAAATAATTTAAAAAAACACCATATCTATCGTAGTTTTGAAAAATATTTACATCAATCAATGCGTACACCAAAGTAATTAAAATTAATACAACAAATATTATATACGAAATAAGCACATATTTTATGTATTTTTCGTTATAAAATTTGTGTGTTAAAAATGCCAATATGCATAAAATTATAACAAAAAACCAAATTAACGGAGATTTCAAAATTGATATAATTGACTCATCAATTAAAATAACCTGTTGTGGAATTGTTAAATTTAAGAACAAAACTATTTTTAAGCAGAGTAAAAAAGATACAACCAAAGCAAAAAAACGCACCATAAAAAGTTTGTTTTTTAATGCAAAAAAAGGTAAAGTAACAAAAAGTATTGCAAACGCTATGTAAACACTATCGCTTCTGCTAATAATTGCATTAAAAAAACCAAGCGTAACAATAGCAAAATAAATAAAAGAGTTTTTGTTTTTTTGCTCGAATACAAACAATGTAGCACATAGCCCTGTAACAAGCGAAATGAAGGCTGCAAAAGTATTGATGTTTCCCAAAGTAGATACGAAGATATCCTTGTCGAGTGGGTGCACATTTACACGCAACTGCAATATGTCGAGCCTAAAATAATCGGTTATACCTAAAGCCATTACAATAACGCTGCTAGCTAAAAACAGTTTAATTAAAGTGTGTGTATTAACTAAATTAGTACTAATAACAATATATGAAACTACATAAATTGCAATTAAAAAAAGGCCTGAATATCTGCCGGCAGTGCCCCAAAAAGCATATTGTGGATAAGAAGAGAATAAAGTTGATATTATTGCAACAGTTAAAAAGCAAAGAGAAAAAATGTTGTTTTTATCTTTGAAAAATTCTTTTAACCATAACTTAGTTTCTTGCACCCAAAACTTTTTCCACTTAAAACTGTTTTTTATATAAAAAACAAACAATAAAAAAAACATGCAAAGCATAATAGCGCAATAAGTAAAAAATTTTGCCTCTAAAATATTAAAATAACCATTAAAATATATTAGAGGCAACACTAAAACAAGCAAATATAAGCAAACATTAATAATGTTACTTTTAGCTTTTGTGTAAGAATTTATAATTTGCTTTGGGTTATAGTTTTTATCTTTACTTTTACTTTTCATTATAATTATTCCTTATATTATATATTTCAACAAATAAAAGCATTAAGGCTTTACTCATATCAATGATATCAGCACACAAAAAATAAGTCAAATTCAGCGAACAACAACGAATGGATGGCGATATATTGGTGAGCACAGCAATTGCGCAAAATTCGGCATCACTTGTAACACTATGCGCAGCTACACGTGGAATACTTATGGCGAAAGTGTTAGATTAATAATAAACTCAACGTTTTTTTATTTTTATACTTAAGTTAATAAGTCCAAATGTATTTTTATAACAGCTTTTTTTACCTTTTCGCTTGTTTGCGCAATACAACACGGTCTATGAACATCTTCCGGGAAAAACACCGCAAAATTTCCCGGTTTCATCTCAAGCATGGTCTCGTTTTCAGCCCATTTATAAAATAATAAATCGCGTTCCTTTATAAATTCTTCAACCTCATAGTTTTGCGTAAGATGCGTTACGCCTATGCGCTCATTTCCCGCAACTAGGTACTGTAAATCTATGTGCTGCTTGTGCGACTCAGGCTTTTTTTGTGATACAGGCAATGTAGTGTCTTCAAAAAGTTGGATAATCATTTTTTTGCCCTCTATTTCGTAAACACCGCACTCCATAGTTTCTAAATTATTCGACTTTATAAAGTTTATTGCTCTCTCTATTGCTTTTGGGTAAACACCCGCTGTAATACTTGTTTTAATAGATGAAAAATACATAATTTTACTCCGTTCGGTTTTATTTGTTAAATTAAAACAGGTTGTGTTAAAAATTTTGATCACAAAACGCTGCATTATTTGCTTTTACTCTGTCGTTACAGCATTTTTATTTCTGTAATCTTTAGGTGTTGAACCGTAGTATCGTTTAAACTGTTTGGAAAAATACTTCTCGTCTTGAAATCCTACTAAATTTGATATTGTGTATATTTTGTTTGTGCTGTCACTTAGTAGCACAAGAGCCTTTTCCATTTGCTTGTCAAGCCTATATTTCATAAAACCTATACCTACTTCTTCTTTAAACAAGGTTGATAAGTAATTAGGGGCAACGTTTAAGGTTGATGCTAAAGACGTTAAATTGAAGTTAGTGTTGCAATATTCTGTATCTATTATTTTTAAGCTATTTATTATTAATGCGCTTTTTACGTTGTTTTTTTTGCTGTTAACAAGTGTGCATACAAAAGAAACTATGCCTTTTACACTGTCAAAAAGCATTTTTGAAGTTGTGCAATTTTCAATAGTTTTAATGGGGTCCAGCTCGGCTAATGCTTTTTCGCTAATTAATGTATTTGCAACAAGAGATACAGTAATATTTGCAAAAAAGAATTTTAATAAAGAAAAGGCAACGTGTGTTTCTTTTGCGGTGCTTTGTATAATATCTAAATAATTTTCACTTTCGTCTTGCCTTCCACTCATTAAATGGTGTATAAATTCGTTTCTGTCGTAATTATTTTGAGCGAGTGCCTGCAAAAATTCTCGGTACTTAATCATCGAAACACTATTGCTACTGTCAACTTCGTTATCTAAAATAGATTGCTTTGTGCTTTTTAATATTTCGTAAAGGTTGTTTAAGTCTACCGGTTTTAAAATATAAGCCTTTACTACCGAAAATTTAATTGCTCTTTGTGCATAGCTGAAATCGCTGTAACTTGAAATTAATATTACTTGCGGCGCAATACCTTTTTCAAGTAAATCTGCAATTAGTGTAAGGCCATCTTTTCCACCCATGCATATGTCTGTAATTAAAATGTCGGGTGGGGTTTGTACTGCAAACGCTAAGGCGTCTTCCGCACTTTGGGCGGCATATACCACTTGTAGGCCAAGTTTTTGCCAATTTACGTGGTTTTGGAGCCCCTCTCTTATGATAGGCTCATCATCCACTATTAAAACTTTGTGAAAAATCATAAAAAGCTCCTTTTGGTTTTTCAATATTGCTAAACTTACAGTGGTACTGTTTTTGGTACAATATTTCTATCTACTGAGGTGTATTTACAAGGTATTAAAATTGTAGCGTGCAACATACCAAAATGATCGAGATTATATGCGTAAGATGCATTATTGTCGTATGCTATTTTTAAACGACGCATAATACTGTTTATTCCATAATTATCGGTTGGCTTGTCGTATACTGTTTGGGCTAAAATGTTATAAATTGTGTCCAAATCCTCAGGGTTTGCATTGTTAGATACTTGTAACATTATATAGTCATCAACTTTTTTAATTGTAATTATAAGCCTGTTATCCTCTTTATCATTGTCGGCATTGTTAAAAACATGCAATATTGCATTTTCCACAAGCGGCTGAATCAACATTTTAATAACTTTATGGTTTTTTACACTTTCGTCTATATCTTCCGTATAAGTAAAGTTATCTTTAAAGCGCACGTTTTGTATATTAATATAACTCTTAGCGTGCTCAAGTTCTTTTTCTACGGTTAGCTCGGGGTTGCCGTTATTTAAAGATGTGCGCAAAAGTGTTGATAAATTTGTTACTATGTACGAAATGTCATCTGCATTATAGTTTTTGGCAAGCCAATTAATAGTTTCAAGCGTGTTATACAAAAAATGAGTGTTAATTTGATTTTGTAGTGCGCTTAACTCTAATTGCTTTTGATTTATTACCGAAATATATTTTTCATCTATTAACCTGTTTATTGTATCTATCATATAGTTAAAGCTGTGGTACAGCTCTCCAACTTCGCCGTTTTGATCTGTGCTTACCGATAATTTTAAATTGCCTCCCTCAACTTGCTTCATTGTGTTTGAAAGCTGCACTATGGGCTTTGAAATTTTATCTCCCAGTATAAATGCAAGTATAATTGCAAGACCGATAACAATACCTACAACTATTAACAAAATCAGGGCACTGTTTAAAAACATATCTTGCGCCTCTTGTAAAGGTTTTATGCCAACTAAACTAAAACTTGTTCCGTTAAGCGGGCGCACATAAAAATAGTCTTTATTTGAGGGCAACATGTATTCGTAATCACTTTGAAGCATGTTTTTATCAAGGGGCAAGTTTAATGTTCGATATCCAATTTGCTCTCCGGTTAAATTATTTACTATGGCGGCGTTTATGCCCGATTGATTGTATAAATTATTTATAACATTAAGTGCAATGTGGTTGTAGCTGAAGTCAAGTGATATTGTACCTAAAACTTTACTGTAATCTCTAATATCGTAAATTATTTTAGAAAGCCTTATATATGTATTTGAATTGTCTACATAAGTTGACCATAAAAATTTACCCTCACGTGTTAAAAGTTCTTCAACCCACTCGTCATTGCTTGCATAGTAGCTTGGAGCTTGTTGATTTTGCCTATAAGAATAGTACACAGGCACAAAATTTTCATTTTGATCCTTATATGTAATCTCTAGCAAAAAAGGTATGTTGTCAAGCGTAACTGCGCTGTTAAATATATACTCTAAAAATGTTTCTTGCATCTGTGCATCTCTTTCAATGCTTAGCGCAGTATCATCCTGGCTATTTTGAGTCAGACGTCTAAGCTCGTCTTGCACAGCATCGGCGGTGCTTATTTGCAACATGTAAGAATTTGCAAAATTTAATATTGACTCAAAACTGTCACTTTGAGTAGTCATAGCTTGGCCGGACACCAAAATAATATTAGAGTTTATCATATTGTACACTGTGTTAAGCACAAATGCAAAAATTAGTGCCACAAATAATAATAGCACGATAATGTGATTTAAAATTATTTTTTTTCTCAATATTCGCTACCTGCTTTCTTCATTTTAATGTAGCATAAATGAATAAAATTTGCAATATGCATTGTTTTTTTGTGCATTATGTATGTTTATTGTGTAATTAATTGTGTTTAGTTATAAAAAATGCATTATCTTATTTTTGTCCACCTTTTCTTAGAAATTTTACATTGTTTTTATTTTAACCACTTGATATACTCTACTTGGCTGTTAAATATGGCTAAAAAATGAACACAAATGAGAAAGAGAGCGGAAATATGAAAAAGTTATTACTTCTAGCACTTGTAATGGTTATGACAGTATCTTTACTTGCAAGCTGTAGCAGTGCACCTGCAGCTGAGTCTACACAAACTTCAGCAGCAGATGCAGGAACTGAGGCACCTGCAGACGGCGAAGTTATTCGCATTGGTGCAATTGCACCTGTTACAGGCGATAGCGCTGAGATGGGTGAAAGCATGTGGAGAACACTTGAAATTGCTTTTGAAGACATCAACGCAGCAGGCGGCGTTTTGGGCAAACAAGTAGAGCTTGTTTTGGAAGATAGCAAAGGCGACCCAAAAGAAGCAGTTGAGCTTGCTAAAAAATTAGCAGAAGCCGAATCAATTGTAGCAGTAATTGGCCCTATGATGAGTTCTGAGGCTATTGCTTGCGCACCAATATTTGATGAATACGGCTTAGTAGAGCTTGCACCTGTTGCAAGTAACAACGAGTATGCAACAATGAGCGAATACAGCTTTACACTTGCAGGTCGTCAATCTGCTGAAATGCCATACTTTGTAGAAAAAGTACTTGGTGGACACGTTGGCGCTGAATCTATCGGTGTTGTTTGGATCAACGATGACTGGGGTGTATCTTCTATTGAATCAATGCAAGCAGCATGTGACGAACTTGGCATTGAAGTTGCATCATCAGAGAGCTACAACGCAGGTGAAAAAGACTTTAACGCAGTTTTAACAAAAATTCGTCAAACAAACCCAGAAGTTTTAGTTTTGGCAACACAAGCAGCAGACGGCTCACTAATTCTTAACCAAATTAAAGCTATGGGCTGGGATATTCCTGTTGTAGGCGTTGGCGCACTATACTCAGACCAAGTTATTGAACTTGCAGGCGAAATGGCAGAAGGCCTAGTTGCTCCTTCAGCATTCTTCCTAAGCGAAGAAGATGCAGAGGCTTGGGACTATGCACAACGTTTTTCTGAGGGTGCAGGTTTCTCGCCAACAATTCACGGAACATACGACGCAGCATTTGTTCTTGCAGCTGCTATCGAGCACGCAGGTTCAACAGACAGAGAGGCAATTCGTGTAGCTCTTACAGAAATTAGCGGTGTTGAAGGCCTTGCAGGTTCTTACGAGTTCACAGAGGACGGCGACATCATCAGAGCATACCGTGTTCTTGAAGTTGTAGACGGCGCATGGACAGCTGTTACAGATTACGAAGTAGCATCTATGGCAAAATAATTTGTAAATAGTATAAAATAAATGTTTGTATATTAACAAACTGTGCAAAAATTTTGGGGTGTTCTTACTGTGCACAAAATGGTTTATTGCCTACTTTGTAGTACAGTAAGTCGCCCCTTAAATTTTAAAATATGCTATAGTGCATATTTGTGCAACAATACTTAGCAGTAATTAGGCCGGTTAATTTTATTGCCTAACAGCTAATATCAAGGAGAAAATAATGTATTTACTACAACAACTTATTAACGGAATATCCCAAGGTAGCATTTACGCCTTAATGGCAATTGGGTACACACTTATAGTGGGCGTTGTTGGCCTTGTAACTTTCGCACATGGCGAAATGATAATGATAGGTGCAATGTCTGCTTATCTATTTTATACATACGTTACACCAAACTTTTTTTTAGGCATGGTGGTTGCATTTATATCATCAGGCATAGCAGGTATCATTATCCATAAACTTGCTTACGAAAAGTTTTTAGATGCACCAAAGCATATTTCACTGCTTTGTACCGTTGGTTGCTCTATATTAATAAAAAACCTTGCGCAAATATTTTTTGGCTCACAGGCAAATGCTATGCCTGAAACAATTGAGGTTACACCTTTTATGCTGGGCGATACAGGCCTTTACATAACAACAATTCATATTACCGTTATTGCAATGGTTATTGCACTAGCAGTGGGTTTAACTTTTGTTTTATACAAAACGCGTGTTGGCCTTATGCTTAGGGCTGTTAGCCAAGACAAAATGGCAGCTAGCCTAGTTGCTATAAATGTAAAAAAAGTTACACTAATAGGCAATATTATTGGCACAGGCCTTGGCGGTGTTGCAGGCTTATTGTACGGTACATATTTATCTAACGTAAGCACAATATTTGGTACGGTTGTTGGTTTAAAGGCAATTTCGGCTTGCGTTTTGGGCGGCATGACCAATATACCCGGTGCGGCATTTGGCGCACTATTAATGGGAATACTTGAAAACTTCGGCATTACATTTTTCTCCTCAAGTTATCGCGATGTTTTTGCGTTTGCATTCGTTCTTATTGCATTAACATTTAAGCCCGAGGGATTATTTGTATTTAACTTTAGAAGTACAAAGATAAAGAGGGGAAAATAATTATGGAAAAAATTAAAAACTTTATTGATAGTCACAAAAAGCTTTCTATTGCGGTTGGTATTGCCATACTATTGGTATTGCCATTGCTTACAAACGACAGTTATATTAGGGGTGTTTTGGCCCGCATTATTATTTACGCAACAATTGCAAGCGGCCTTAACATTATTAACGGATACTCGGGACAAAGCTGCCTTGGCATTGTTGGCTTTACATGTATAGGTGCATATTGCAGTGCTATTTTGTCTACAACAGTGGGTATGCCATTTTGGGCAAGTCTTTTAATAACAATTTTGTTTTGCGTTGTAATGGGATTTTTGGTATCTTTGCCAATTTTAAAGCTAAATGGTATGTTTTTGTCAATTATCACCCTCGGCTTTTCCGAGATGATGCGTCTTCTTGCATTAAACTGGCAAAGCCTTACAAACGGGCCAATAGGTATTAACAGCATACCAAATATTCAAATATTCGGCTTTACTATTGAGCCTGGCGCACCATACTACTACATGTCACTTGGAATATTGTTGTTTGTCGTGTTTATATTGTACAGACTTCTTCATTCAAGAATCGGACGCGCATGGATATCTATAAGAGAAGATCAAGACGCAGCTCGCTCGCTTGGTATAGGCGTTGCAAAGTATCGCTGCATAAACTTTGTTACAGGTGCAACAATTTGCGGTACCATGGGTGTTTTCATTGCTCACTATTACAGATATCTGCATCCTCAAATGTTTGTTTTAGACGAAGGATTTAGCGTTTTGTCGATGGTTATTATTGGCGGTAGCGGAACACTTATAGGGCCTATTGTTGGCGCATTTGTTATTAATGCCTTTACAGAGGGCTTGCGCTTTGCCTCAGACTGGCGCCTTGTTATGTACGCTGTTCTTATTATTGTTATGATGTGGGTTCGCCCACAAGGCCTTTTTGGCGCAAAAGATAGCGTTATTGCCGGGCAATCGTCTATTGACTTACTTGCAATATTCAGAAAAAAAGACAAAACTGCAAACGACAGCGGAAAGGGGCAAATATAAATGGCAATTATGCTTGAAACAAAAGGCGTATGCAAATATTTTAACGGCCTTAAAGCTGTTGAAATGGTTGACATGAAAGTTGAGCAGGGCGCTATTTTTGGAATAATAGGGCCAAACGGCGCCGGAAAAACAACATTTTTTAACTTGTGTTCGGGTACTTATAACGTTACACAGGGTGACATAATATTTGAGGGTGAAAATATTACAAATAAGCCACCTGAAGAAATTGCAACAAAAGGAATTGTGCGTACTTTTCAAAACATTAAATTGTTTAAATTTTTGTCGGTAATTGAAAACGTAAAAGCAGGGTGCCACATTCACACTAAAACAAACTATTTTGACGCTATTTTTCACACAAAACGCTATAAGCAAGATGAAGAGTATGCAACGAATAGGGCACTTGAAGTTCTTGAAAGTGTTGACATGCTTGAATATAAGGACTGGAAAGCAGGCAACTTACCATATGGATTGCAACGTAAAGTTGAAATTGCACGAGCACTTGCGGCAAAACCAAAACTGTTGCTACTAGACGAACCCGCCGCCGGAATGAACCCGGCCGAAACTTGGAGTTTGCTTGAATTTATTAAAAAAATACGTGAAAACGGCCAAACAATTATTGTTATAGAACACGATATGAAGTTTGTTATGAACCTTTGCGATTATATTATGGTTTTGAACTTTGGTCAAAAAATTGCAGAGGGCGTTCCCGACACAATAAAAAATCACAAGCAAGTGCAAGAAGCTTACTTTGGGCGTGGTACTATACAAAAATCTAACGAGGTTTTAACGGAGGAATAAAAAATGGAAAAAATGCTTAACATTGAAAATCTCGTGGTAGACTACGGGCATGTTCATGCAATTAGAGATATAAGTTTGCACGTTGATAAAAGCGAAATTGTTTGTTTAATAGGCTCTAACGGAGCAGGAAAAACATCTACCCTAAGTGCCATAAGCAATATAACCGAAAAAAAATCGGGTGTAATTACATTTAAAGGTGAAAATATTACAAGTATGCCCGCTGCAGAAATTGTGAAAAAGGGAATAAGCCATGTTCCGGAAGGACGCCATGTTTTTCCTAAAATGACAGTTGTAGAGAATTTGATACTTGGCACATTGGCATTAAAAAAGATTTCAAAAGCCGATTTAAAAATAAAACTTGAAGAAATGTATACACTTTTTCCTAGGCTAAAGGAGCGAATAAATCAAGCTGCCGGCACACTTTCAGGCGGTGAACAACAAATGCTTGCCATCGCAAGGGGGCTTATGTACAATCCGGATATGATTATGCTCGATGAGCCGTCGCTTGGACTTGCTCCAATTATAGTTGAAGAAATTTTTGAACTTATACTAAAAGTTCAAAAAAGCGGCCAAACCGTTTTGCTAATTGAGCAAAATGCAAACATGGCACTTCAAATTTCAAACAGGGCATACCTGCTTGAAAACGGTGAAATAGTAAAACACGGCCCAAGCGCAGAGCTTCAAAGCGACGATAGTATTCGCAAAGCATATTTGGGCGGCTAGTTTTATCATTAGTATCAATTAAAAATTTAATAAAATTGCCCAAATATAAAATACTATTTTTTGTTTGGGTAATTTTTATATTAATCTTTTTTATGCATTTTAAATAAGAACTGAAAGTAAATTGTGCTATAATTTACATGTATTTTAAGCATATACAGAAAGGAACAATTTAAACTATGGATAACACAAAAATTATAGGCGATATTTTAGAGCCACACAAACAAGACTTGATAGATTGTGCAAACCGCATACATGGTTATGCCGAACTTAGCAGTGAAGAGTATAAAAGCTGTGAGGATTTAGCCGATATGCTTGAGAAAAAAGGCTTTAAAGTAGAGCGTGAGTTAAAGGAATCTCCAACGGCATTTAGAGCAACATATGGCACTGGTAAACTTAGCATAGGATACCTTTGCGAATACGACGCACTAGCTACGTTGCAACAAGACGAGGTTCCCTATCAGTGCGGAAACGGAAACCCCGGCCACGGCTGCGGCCACAACTTGCTTGGCGCAGGTAGTGCAGGCGCAGGCATTATAATTAAAGATATGATAGATAAAGGCCTTATTGACGCAAAAGTTGTTGTGTATGGAACACCTGCCGAAGAAACTTTACAAGGTAAAACAATTATGCTTAAAAATGGATATTTTAAAGACATAGACGTTTGCCTTGGATGGCACCCACTTGACCACAACAACCCGGGCGAGGTAAAATTTAAAGCGGCAATAAGCTTTACAATGACATATAAAGGCAAAGCAGCACACGCATGCAACTGCCCCGAAAACGGCAGAAGTGCGCTAGATGCGGCAGAGCTTACAAACGTTGGTGTGAACTATTTAAGAGAGCATGTTAACAGAGATTGCTATATGCACTATTGCTACATCAACGCCGGCGACCGCCCAAATATAGTGCCTGAAGATGCAAAGCTTTGGTATGTTGTAAGGGCATATACACACAAAGAGGCAAAAGACCTACAAAGGCGAGTAGAAAACATTGCAAAAGGCGCATGCATGATGACTGATACAACAGTAGAATTTGAAGTTTTAGGAGATAACCAAGACAACAAATTAAACTTTACACTTGCAAATCTTGCATGTGAGAGCATGAAAGATATTGGAACGCCGAACTTTACCGAGGAAGACAAAGCATATGCAAAGGAAGTTGCAAAAAACATAGGCATTGATGGCATTGTAGGTAATTTAGACGAGTCAATTATGGAAACCGACGGAACAATTAAAAAAGATAACGGCAGCAGTGATATTGCTGATGTAAGCCAAGTTGTGCCGACAGTAAATATAAATACTGCATGCTACGGAAGATATA
>CAYJLZ010000009.1:15212-19140 GCA_964371265.1 uncultured Bacteroides sp.
GCAAACAAACCCGCCGCACACAAAGGCATGCTTTTTGCATCGCAAGTTTTGGCACTTATGGGCGTAAAAATTGCAAACGATGAAAATTTGTACAAAAAAATTAAACAAGAATTTGATGAGTGCGAATAAAAACAATTTAGAGGTAGAATAAATGGTAGACAGTACTAAAGAGAATGCAAGCAAATTGACAACTGAGCAATATGAAAATTGTGTAAAAATTTTACATGAAGAACTTAAGCCGGCAATGGGCTGTACCGAGCCTATTGCAATTGCATACGGTGCGGCAATAGCAAGGCAAACACTTGGCAAAACACCGCAAAAGGTGCTTGTAGAGGCAAGTGGCAACATAATTAAAAATGTAAAAAGTGTTGTTGTGCCAAACACAGGCGGTTTAAGGGGCATACCGGCCGCGGTTTGTGCCGGTATAATAGTGGGCAATCCAAAACTGCAACTCGAGGTAATTTCAAGTGCAACAGATGAACAACAACAGCAAATTGAAAAATATTTAAACGATACCCCTATTGAAGTGTGTTTATCAGATTCGCCACTAATATTTAATATAGAAATAACAGCTATACACGGCAACGACAGTGCAAAGGTGCAAATTGCAAAATACCATACAAACGTTGTTAAAATTGAACACAACGGTAAAATTTTAGAAAAACAAGATATAAAAAGCGACGCTGAGGACGAAAACGACCTGACTAAAAGAGATTTTTTAACAGTAGAGCTTATTTATAACTTTGCAAACAGCGTTAAATTGTGCGATGTTAAAGATTTGCTTGATAGACAAATAAGCTACAATATGGCAATTGCAGATGCCGGTTTAGAGGGAGATTACGGCGCAAATATTGGCAAAGTTATGCTAAAAAGCAACCCTGTTGCAAGAAATTGTAACACTGATGAGGCTATAAAGCTACTTGCAACGGCACGTGCTGCCGCCGGCAGCGACGCTAGAATGAATGGATGTGAGCTACCTGTTATTATTAATTCAGGCAGTGGAAACCAAGGCATAACTGTGTCTGTTCCCGTAATAACGTATGCACAGCAGTTAAATGTAAGCGACGAAAAAATGTACAGAGCGCTAGTGCTTTCTAATTTAATAAGTATTCATATCAAAACACGCATAGGTAGGCTTTCGGCATTTTGTGGAGCCATTGGCGCCGGTGCCGCCGCTGCATGTGGAATTGCATATGTACAAGGCAAAACCCTTTGTGTAATAGAACACACTCTTGTAAATGCTCTTGCCATATCCTCGGGTGTTGTGTGCGACGGTGCGAAGGCATCGTGTGCGGGAAAAATAGTTTTGGCTGTAAATACAGGAATTTTAGGCATGGAAATGTATAGCGAGGGCGAAGAATTTTTAGCCGGTGATGGATTAATTGTACAAAAGGGCGTTGAAAATTTTATAGTAAATATCGGTAGGCTTGGATATTACGGAATGCAACAAACAGACAAAGAAATACTTAATATGATGACGGAATGTATTTGAAAATTTTAGTGCATGTAGTTGTTTAATTTATTACTAATTCATTGCAAAAAAAATTAAGTAAAGTATTTAATATATAAAAAATTTGTATTTTTGTATTGCTGTTTGCGCACAGTTATGATATTGTTATAGGGTATATTAAAAATTGGAGGTAACTTGAATTCATGGTTGTTAAGCAAGAAGACGTAGTAAAAGAGCAAAAGCCGGCACCGTTTAACGGCGAAGGAGAAATACTCGTGCGCCACCTTTTAAACGGCGAAGCTCAAATGAAAAAAAGCGGAAGAGTATTTGCGCATACAACAGTTTACCCCGGCAGTAAAATAGGGTATCATAACCATACAAGCGAGAGCGAAACGTATTATATACTTAGTGGTACGGCAAAATTAAGCGAT
Organism: uncultured Bacteroides sp.; assembly: GCA_964371265.1. Classification (GTDB taxonomy): domain Bacteria; phylum Bacillota; class Clostridia; order Oscillospirales; family Ruminococcaceae; genus Ruthenibacterium. The sequence continues at coordinate 17,094 of CAYJLZ010000009.1, forward strand.
AACGGCAAAGAAGTTATTCTTAAAAAAGGTGATGTTGCATACACACCACCGGGCGAGAGCCACGGAATAGAGGCAATAGGTGATGAGCCGGTTGAAATGATTGCCTTAATTTTGTACAACGATAATTGATATTGTATAGAGTGTGCAATAAATAAAAAAATGGGAGTATAGTTTATATGAAAATAGCAGTACTGGGCGCAGGGGCAATGGGAATGCTTATAGGTGGAATGTTGAGTACGGCAAACGAAGTGACCTTGGTGGACATAAATAAACAGGTTATAGATAAAATTAATGCCGACGGAATAATAATACACGAGAAAGATGGGACAACGAAAACCGTAAAACCTTATGCAACAGATGATACGCAAAATATGGAGCCTGTTGATTTAGTAATAGTTTTTGTAAAAAGCATGTTTAGCAAAAGCGCACTTACAACAAATAAAGCGCTTATAGGCCCAAATACGTATTTAATGACATTGCAAAACGGCTGTGGACATGAGGACACATTGCTTGAGTTTGCAAACGAAGAACACGTTGTAATAGGCACAACACAGCATAACAGCAGTATAAAAGATATTGGCCAGGTTAACCATGGCGGAGCGGGATTTACATATATGGGTAGCATATCGGGTAATGCCGAAAAACTGCAAAAAATAGCAGATGCATTTAACAGTGCAGGCTTACAAGCTGGTGTGGATTCAAACATTAAAAAACTTATTTGGGGTAAAATGTTTACAAATGTTTCGGCCAGTGCACTTACAGCTGTTTTAAAGTGCCCACTTGGATTTATTGCTGAAAGTGAGTACGCATGGGGAATATGCGAAACGCTTGTAAACGAGGCAATAGACGTTGCGAATAGCGAGGGCATTGAGTTTGACAGAGCAAAAGAAATAGCAGCAGTTAAGACAGTTTGCGAAAATGCGCCTAACGGATACACATCTATTTACGCCGATATAATGGCAAAACGCACAACAGAGGTAGATACAATTAGTGGTAGCGTTGTAAAAATAGGCGAGCGAAATGGCGTGCAAGTAAAAACACACAAAACAATAGTAGAAATTATTCATGCAATGCAAGATTTAAATAAAAAATAAAGGAGATATAAAATGCAAACAACATACGAATTGAACGGACTTCGCATAGTAGACCTAACAAAAAGACTGGACCCGGCAACAGAGAGCAGGCGTTGCAACCTAATAAGATACAACACCGGTGGTCCTATACCAGATTTTCATACAGCGCTTGATTTGACTAGCCACCTTGGCACACACTGCGAGTGCCCCTACCACCACGACGATAATTGGCCAAGCGTGGCCGATTTGCCACTTACAACATTTATGGGTCGTGCAATTTATGTAGTTATTACACACTTAGAGCCAAATGCTCATATTATGAAAGAGGATTTAGATAAAGTTCTTGGTGATAAAATAAAAGAGGGCGATATAATAATTCTTGACTCTCAGTACAAAATAGAGCCATTTACACCCAAAACAAACACAGAAGAGGACAAGCGTTTGTTTATAGGCAAAGAGAGTGCAGAATGGTTTAGCGAGAAAAAAGTTAAGTGTGTTGGCTTTGGCGACGGAGTGTCTATTGAAAACTGTGAGGAAGATGTAAAACCTTTCCACGACATATTAATGGCAGAGAATATTGTGTTTTTGGAAGTGCTTAAGAATTTAGAAGAACTTAAAAAAGATATATTCTTTATGTCATACTCACCACTGCCAATAGTAGGTGCTGACTCTTGCCCAGTTAGAGCATATGCAATTGAGGGATTAGCAGAATTTTCATAAAAATGAGATTACTTTAATAAATAAAAAACAACTCGTTTGCCAACAGTGCAAACGGGTTGTTTTATTGTATGCATTTGTAATATGCTTAATATATATTACAAATGCATTGTTTATTGTACAGTTTGCAATAACGTTCTTTATGCTAACTCGGCTTAATTTTTCAATTGTTAAAAAGATAGTTTTTAAGACTATTTAAGCTGCTATATAGCAGGCAGAAAGGACCTGAATAGTATAAGGAAAGTAAAGCAGCTGTT
>CAYJLZ010000009.1:19150-31837 GCA_964371265.1 uncultured Bacteroides sp.
AATAAACCAATTACGATGTTGACATTTTAAACATATTTTGTTACAATTAGTGTGGGTATTATATTCTACATAACTAATAAAAATTGAGAAATAATGGTGTGAGTTGCCCTTTGTGGTAAGCTCATATTTTTTTGCAATATTTATAATTTTTATGGTTGTTTTAATGGTGAAATATAACTATATAATGCAACTATTTGCAAAAGGAATGGTGCGTAGATGCCAAAAAAAGTATTTTTTAACAAACTTTCTATTATTATAATTACAATTTTTTTTATGCTTATATCAGGTTTGGTTTTTTTGTATGTTACTACGGTTGATGATGAAGTATTAGATGTGACACGTATTAAAATGGAAGATATAAGCGTTCGAATGGGTGTTGAAATAGAGCGAAGTATAGAGGAGAGCGAAGACGATTTGTCTTTGCTTTCTCAGTATGCTTCAAATGCAGATATAAATTTTGAAAATGCAGCGGAGTTTTTAAAATCGCAATCACAGGTTGAAGAATTTGAAGCGTTGTATTATATAAATTTAAACGGAGAAGGCTTGTCGCTTAACAATGAAACGTTTAACTTTGAACAAAATAAATCATACATTCAAGCCTTAAATGATGAGTTTCAAATTGCTGAACCGCATATTTCGCCGATAACAGGAGAAATAGTTTTTGATGTTGCAGTGCCGGTTACACAAAATGGTGTGATAACAGGTGTGCTTTTAAGTGAAGTGTCGATAAATGATCTTTACGAAATTATGGATGACACGGCAAAAGCCGGATGGATTTTTCTTGTTGATTTTGATTTAAATATTTTGTTTACCTCTAGTTTAGGCCATATGGATTTTGATGTGATACCACCCAGCGACATAGAAACATTGGGTGCAAAAAACGTTGAACAAGGTGTTTTAAATGCTAAAAATGGAATGCATGGTAGCTTTACATATACGGCTGATTATGGTAATGGAAGAACACAAAAAATATTAACATATGCCCCAATTTCAATGTCGGATTGGGTATTGGTAGTAGCTATTGAGGAAAGTGCTATTAACATTGACCTTGAAACCTCGGTTAACCAAATTACCAATATTAGTATAATAGTTTTAATAATTACTCTGTTTTTTGTGGCATACCTTTGGGCGTACAGGCACTTTACCGTTTATTCGCTTGAAAAAACAGCGTATTATGATACGCTAACCGAACTGCCTAATTTAACAAAACTTAAAAAAGACATGGCTGAAATATTGACTAAAAATAAAGATAGACAATATGCGGTAGTTAAAATTGATATAGAAAATTTTAAAGCAATTAATGAAATGTTTGGTTTTGATATAGGAAACCGTGTGCTGCAAGCATTTAAAAAAATTCGAGAAACTGTGCCGGAACCATCGTTAATGATTGCGAGAACAGGAGTAGATGAATTTACACTTTTTTCCGGCAATGGCTTTTTAGATGATATGGAAAATCGAACAGATATTTATGAATCTTACTATCAAAAGTTTATTCCGGAGCTTGGTAATTATCGAATTTCATTTAAATACGGTAGATATCATATTCCGCTGGGATATACAGATGTTGATGAAATAATTAACAGACTTAATTTAGCACACAGAATTTCGAAAGAGCGAAAAGGGCTTACGATATACGACTATGATGAAAGTTATAGTAAAAAGATACTTAAAGATGCAGAAATAACAAGTAAAATGCGCGATGCACTTAAAAACAATGAATTTATGATTTACCTGCAACCAAAGTTTAGCTTAAAAAGTGACAAATTAGTTGGAGCAGAAGCGCTAGTTCGTTGGCAAGAGGCAAATGGAAATATAATATTTCCTAATGACTTTATTCCTTTGTTTGAAAAAAATGGTTTTATTGTAGAACTTGACAAATATGTATTATTAAAAGTTTGCGAAACCCTTAAAAATGGATGGATGAGGGCAAAGAAGCTATTACTGTTTCGGTAAATTGTTCAAGGCAAAACTTAATTAACAAGTACTTAGTTAAAGAAATAAGTGAAATTGCAGACAATGTAGGTGTTCCACATAATTATTTGGAAATTGAGCTAACAGAATCCACTACAATAGAAAACCAAACACTTATAGTTAAGTTGTTTTCTGATTTGAGAGAAGCCGGATTTAAAATTTCTATCGATGATTTTGGCGCAGGTTATTCTTCGCTTGGTCTTTTAAATAATTTAAAAGCAGATACATTGAAAATGGACAGAAGTTTCTTTAATGATGATGAAGAACTTGTACGTTCAGAACATGTAGTTGAAAGCTTTATAAAACTTTCGCACAAACTTGATATGTATGTAGTTGCAGAAGGTATTGAAACAATAAACCAAATTACAGCATTAAAAAAATTAGGCTGCGATGCAGTACAAGGATATTATTATTCAAAGCCTATTGCGGTTGATGAGTTTGAAGAAAAGTTTAAAGAATTTTTAGGTTAATTATTATTTATGATAAACAAGGAGCATAATTATGAAAAAGTTTGTTTATTGGCTTAACAACGCCACAATAAAACGCAAATTTTTACCCCTTCAATTATTTGTAATAATCAATGTGCTAATAATAAGTATATTTTCATTTTTTGCAATTGCAATGGTAAACTATTCCTCGGAAAATATTATTAATACGAACGTTAAGCATAAAGAAGAGTTAAGTGCAATTATTAGAAATATGTATGTTTGTCGTGTTTTGGGTAGGGATATTTTATTTGCTAAAGATGACATTGTAAAACTTGAGTACTACGACGATTATATTGCAGCATTTGATGAGCTGGATTATAAAATGGACGAGTATGCAAAGTATTTAACAGGTTCGCAGCTAGAAGAATTTACGCGTATTATAGCGGAAAAGAATATTTATAAAGAAAGCATGATTCTTTCGTCTGATATTTGGATTGAAAGCGGCGATTATGATGAAGCGCTTTATGCCCTACAAGTGGTAACTCCAATAGCAAATGATTTTTTTGGAAGCATTGACGAATATTCACTTGCTGAGGAAGCCATTATGAATGAGGCCCTAGATATAAATGACGGATTAGTTTTAACAATCCTTATTTCAGGCCTAATTATCAGTTTAGCAATTATTATCGGAGTAATATTCTTTACGAAATTTTTTGCAACAAGCATGAGCTCGAGCCTTATAAAGCTTGAAAAAGCAATGTCGCAGATAGCTGAGACAGGGAATATGAAGATTGAAATACCAAGCGAGCTTTACACTGAGGACGAAGTTGGAAGAATTGCAAACGTGGCAAATAAAATGAAAACTATGTTACTTGAGTATTCTTTTAACGATACGCTAACAGGTGGATACAATGCAAAGGCATACCACGAAGAACTAAACGAAATATTTATAGAAGAAGAAACCAAAAAAGAGATTTGGTGCGTAATTGCCGACATGAATAACCTTAAATTAATAAATGATAATTTAGGTCACATTGAGGGGGATAATGCACTTAGAAACTCTTACTATGCATTAAATGGTAATTTTGGAAAATATGGCAAAACGTTTCGTATTGGCGGAGATGAGTTTGTATCGTTGTTAGTTGGCTGTACAAAACAAGAAGTAGATGAAATGATTATAGAAGTTGTGAGCCAAATTAACAAAGCAAACAAAAATGCTGTATATAAATATTCGCTGGCTATTGGTGTTGACCATTTTGTCGGTCAATCGATAACCCAATATAATGCATTTTTTAAAGAAGTTGACCAAAAGATGTATGACAATAAAATTGCCAGTAAGCAATCAAGAATGACTTCGCGTGTTTTGGAACAACAAGATGAATAATTAATGATTATTGATTAAAATACGAGGAGTAATAGGTTAAATTAAAATTTTTTTTAATTTGCAGTAGTCATAATATATAACATAAAGTATGCTCTTTTGGACGATTTATCAATTGTTTATACTATCTTGCTGTGGCATAATAGAAAACAAGAATAATGAATTTATAAAGAGGTGTACGTTTTATGAGTAAAAAATCAAAAATTTGGCTTAGTATAGCGCTTATTTTATGTTTAGTTGGGTCTATGGGAGCATTTTTAATCCAATCTGACTTTGGTAAAGTTGAAGTTTCGGATATTGCTTTGCGCACAGAAAATGGACTTTATACAGGTTACTTACTTGTACCAAAAACAGCAACAAATGAAAATCCTGCGCCTGCTGTTGTATTAAGCCACGGATACCTTAATAACAGAGAGATGCAAGACAACAACTATGTAGAGCTTGCACGCCGTGGATATGTTGTTTTTGTTCAAAGTGCTTATGCACACGGAGATTCCTCTGTGGCAACAGGCGAAGGCATTGAGGTTACAACAGGAGGAATGGTGCAAGGTGTAGAATATGTAGCATCGCTTTCTTTTGTAGATGCCACAAAAATTGGTGTATCGGGGCATTCTATGGGCGGTGGATTTGCTGATGCCACAGCCGCTTATTATACATCGCTAGAGCGAGAGGCCCTTGAAGCGGGCATGAGCCCACAAGAGGCTAAAGAAAAAAATAAAATTGCCTCTGCTGCAATTGTTGGAAACTACCCGCTTGCACTTGCAACCACACAGGATACAACCGGCCAAAGCGGATACTTGTGTGACCTTGCCGTAATAGCAGGAAAATATGATGAGTTTTATGTTGGAATGTCTAACAATTTTGGCTACGAGCTACTTACAAGCAGCGAAACTCAGCAATTGGTAGCAGTTCAAACAGGTGAACAGCTTACACACGCCGCACAAGAAGGGCACTTTTATACAAATGCGGAAAACGGATATACTTTAGCGCTTTATAACCCTGCAGAAACACATGCTCAAAACCATTTTTCTATACTTGAAGCGGCTGACCTTGTAGAGTTTTTTGAGACGACCTTAGGTGCGCCAAACCCACTTTCGGCACAAAATCAGCTATGGTGGTTAAAAGAACTTTTCAACATGATAGGACTTATAGGATTTTTTGCATTTATAATGCCTTTTACAGATTTATTACTTACACTCCCGTATTTTGCACCACTAAAGGCTAAAGAAATTTTGCCAATTCCTGCACCACAAGGAAAAGATAAATGCAGATATTGGACGACAAATATTTTAGGCGGAGTAATAAATTCAATTTTGCTAATGCCGCTTTTGTTAGTAGGTTATGTATTATTAATTAACCCATTTTGGCCGCAGGACACAACAGGTGGCATTGGCTTTTGGACATTGGGAAGTGGGCTTGTATGCCTATTGATGTTGCGCATTGGTTTTGGTAAAAAATTAAAAGGTGCCGGCGCAGAATTGCACACTAAACTGGAAAAAGGAATGCTAAAACGCACAATAATTATGGCCTTTACCATACTAACGTTTACATTTTTGCTTGTATTTTTGGCAGATTACATATTCCAAACAGATTTTCGTATTTGGACACTCGTTGTGCGTGTGTTCAGTGCTCCAAAAATTTGGGTTGCAATTAAATATTTACCATTCTTCTTACTATTTTACATTGTCAATAGTATTTGCATCAGCCGCAATGATATTGAAAGCTGGAGCGAGGCTAAGAAAATTGGATTGTCTGTGATGTTTAATGTTTTAGCTCCATTACTGTTTGTGCTTGTAACATATTTGCCTATACTGTTTACTCAAAAAACAATTTTTGCCGGTGTACCGGGAATAATTGGTATGGCCGGTGCGCTTATTCCAATTCTTGTAATACCGTTTGTACCTATTTTGGGCATAGCCGGTGTTATATCGTATAAGTTGTACAAAAAAACAGGTAGCATTTGGTTGGGCGGTATAGTTAATGCAGCACTTGTTACAATGATTACTGTTGCTAATACTTCGTTTAGCTTTCCGTATTAAAAAATATTGTTTTGTGGCTAGATAGCTGTAATTGCATATTTGTAGAATTAAGAAAGGGTGAGTATAATTATTAATTACAGTAGTGAGTCCGAACAGGTTAACCCATATCATCATATAAGGAATTGTATTTTTGGTAAATGGAAAATGACAATTTTACACCATATTCATAATTATGGTGCTATTAGATTTAATCAAACATTGAATATACTACCTGTTTCGGAAAAAGTTTTAAGCCAACAACTAAAAGAGTTGATAAAAGCAGGCCTTGTAAAGCGCATAGTTTACGATTGCATACCTGTAAAAGTGGAATATGTTTTGACTGAATCCGGAGATGAAGTAATAAAAGCAATGGATCTTTTGTTTGTGTGGGCAATAAAGGACATGAAGCAAAAAGAAATTGAGATTGACCCGGATGCCTTTGTAGTTCATTATAATGAAAAATATAAGGAAGCTTTAAGTAGTATTGTGGACTATGAAGAGTATATATCAAAAGCCGACAAGGCGGTAAAACAAAATGAATTTGTGATAAAGGATAGAGAAAAAAAGAATAAATAATGTTATAAAAAGGTTGCAAATGCTAAACATTTGCAACCTTTTTTTGTTATTTTACAAAATCAAAAAAATACTTGTGAAGAAATTTTTTTTATATTTTTGTTTATTTTTACTTTAATATTTTTTAATTAACAGTTTTATTTTGTGTGCCTTGCACTATTAAATTAATAAAATTTATGCACATAACACAAAAAAACATATTACCAAAAAGTAACTAATTACCATTATGTATGGTAGTGATAAATTAATCAGCATTGTTAATGTATTAACAAATGTATAAACTAAATAAAAAGAACTATTTTGGAGGAAAATAAAATGATTAAAAGATCGTTATCAGAATTAAAAGCTTATGATGCACCATTGCATTATGGATCGACAGCGATGAGAATACACGGAAAAGAAGAGACAAATGCAGAAAAATTTTGGGTAGGGCTATCTACTTTTTTACCGGGCGGAGGCGCCGAATATGCTTATAACGACAATCCTCTTGAAAAATTTTACTATATACTTGAAGGTGAAATTACTGTTACAGACGATAACGGTAAAAAGTATGTAATGGCAAAAGATGAATCAATTTCTTTTGCACCAAATGAGGGAAGAACATTAAAAAATGAGACAAATGCACCTGTAAGAATGTTGGTTGTTTTTAATTATCCGGAATAAAAAATATATAATATGGAGTTTAATATGGAAATAACAAAAAACTATGTAGAGAACATGTTTTCGATAAAAGATAAAGTTGCAATAGTTACCGGTGCAACAGGAGCACTTGGTAAAGCGGTTGCAATAGCATACAGCCTTGCGGGCGCAAAGGTTGTAATAACAGGCAGAAACATAAATAAACTTTTGGAATGTGCTTCCGAAATAGAAGAATTAGGAGTAAAAGTGTCTTGTTGCGTGGCAGACCCATCGCAGGAAGAAGATGTAAAAACACTTGTTGAATTTACTGTAAAAACATATGGACAAGTAAATATTTTGTCAGTATGCCATGGTTACAATAGCCCAAAACCAATGCTTGAACAAACAGTAGAAGATTGGCAAAAAATTATGGATGCCGATTTAAAAAGTGTTTATATTGTTTCAAAACTAGCGGCTCAGCAAATGGCACAGCAAGGAAAAGGCGGAAAAATAATTATCACATCTTCAGCTCGCTCAAAAGCGGGTATGGCGGGGTATACCGGTTACTGCGCTTCAAAGGGTGCATGCGATATAATGGCGCAATCCATGGCGTGTGAGCTTACAGCAAAATACGGTATAAATGTAAATACAGTTAATCCAACAGTGTTCCGCTCAGATATGACAGAGTGGATGTTTGATAAAGAGTCTGCGGTATATCAAAACTTTTTAAAGCGTTTGCCGGTGGGTAGGCTAGGTGAGCCAATTGATTTTGTTGGAATGTTTGTGTTTTTAGCAAGCGGAGCATCGGACTTTTTAACAGGTGGCAATTATGATGCAACAGGCGGTTACTGGGGGTGCTAAAATGGCTGCAATAAAAAACGTTGCCGTAATAGGCAACGGGCTTATGGGTAATGCAATTTCAATAGTATTTGCATCACACAAAGATATAACAGTAAAAGTTAAAGCAGTTGAATGGGTAGAAAACATGTACGGCAAAATGGAAGAAGATTTTGCTGTAATGATAGAAAAAGGTCTGTACACAAAGCAAGAATCAGAAGAAATATTAAGCAGAATTACATTTTATAAAGAAGATGCAGATGTGTACACCGATGCTGATTTTGTAATTGAGTGCGTACCTGAAGTAATGAGCTTGAAGCAAGATGTGCTTTCTAATGTTGAAAATTATTGCAGTGATACTTGCATAATAGCAACTAATACATCGGTTATGAGCGTTACAGAAATTGCTGAAAAATGCAAAAACAAAACAAGAGTTGTAGGGGCACATTTTTGGAACCCGGGACACTTAATACCACTAGTTGAGGTTGTAAAAACTGAAAGCACAAGTGAAGATGTTATTGAAAAAACTATGGAACTGCTAAGAAAAGTTGGAAAAAAACCAATTTGTTGCAAAAAGGATGTACCGGGATTTGTTGCCAACAGATTGCAACATGCTATGTGGAGAGAAGCGTTTTACATGGTTGAAAACGGAATTGCCGATGCACAAACTGTTGACGAAGCTTGTAAATTTGGCCCCGGTTTGCGCTGGCCTGTTTTGGGCCCTATGGAAAATTCCGACCTTGTTTCAATTGAGCTAAGCTATAACATACACGATTATATTTTAAAGCATCTTGCCGATAATCATGAGCCGTCTAAATGCCTGAAAGAAATGCTTGACGAGGGTAAAAACGGTTTTAAAACATTATCGGGTTGGCAAAATTGGACGCAGGATGAAGTAACAAAAATTAGCACAAATTTAAAAGAATATTTAATTAATTATAATAAAACAATAAAAACAGAGGAGCAATAATAATGTCAAAAAAAGTATTTATCGATTTAACACATCCTTTTAGTGCGGACACACCGCGCTGGCCGTATTTTCAAAAACCGGTTATAGATTCAATGCACTCTCTTGCAAAAGGCGGTGTGCTTACTCAGAGAATTGACTGCGTGCAGCATACAGGAACACACTGCGATGCACCAAGGCACGTTATGGAAAAAGAATTTGACGGCAAAAGGGCAAGATACACACATGAAATGCCGGTAGATGCCTACACAGGCGAAGCTATTTGCCTTGAAATAAATGCAGCTAAATGGGAACTTATTACTGATAAGCACTTAGAAGATGCTTGTAAGAGGGCGAACATTAAGCCATCAGAGCTTGAGGGCATGGTTGTATGTTTAAATACAGGTATGCATCGTCAATTTGATGATAGCAAAGATTACTACCATTATTCATGCGGAACAGGTGTTGATGCCGGCAAGTGGTTTGTAAAGCATAAAGTTAAATGTGTTGCAATGGATATGCAAGCTCTTGATCACCCACTGCACACAGCTATGGGTGTAAACGGCGCAACAAAACTTAACCTAATGGGCGCATCGGGAAGGTCCATTACCGAGGAATATACTGAGCAGTTTGGCAAAGAAGCATATGCAGAATTTGATAAAGAACTTTACATTGAAATGCATGGTCAAAAGGCTTACGATGAAAAATTTGGCGAACTTGAGGCGATTGGCTGTTGGGGAACATGGGAGCCTTGCCATAAATTAATGCTTGGCAACGGAATTGTAGGCGTTGAGAATTTAGGCGGAGATTTAGATAAAGTTTCGGGCAAGCGTTTTAGATTTTTCTGTTTCCCTATTCGTTGGTATATGGGCGATGGTGCTATGGTAAGATGTGTAGCAGAAATTGACGAGGATGAAATTAATAAAGACGTGCCGGACAGAAAATATACATACGCAGGTTGTATTTAATTAAAACAATCTTTATAAAAACACATGAAGGCATTATCTTTCATGTGTTTTTCAAAATTAAAATAAAACTGTTTTACGGAGAACTATATGGGTAAATTAACAACTATTGACAAAGCGGCAGAACTTATTTTTGACGGTGCATCTATTATGATAGGCGGATTTATGGGGTGTGGTAATGCACATACTTTTATTGATGCATTGAGCAAAAGAAATGTAAAAAATTTAACTTTAATATGTAATGATGGTGCGTATGCTAATGGCCCTGATGGTGAAGAGTATTACGGTGTTGCAAAATTAATACATAACAAGCAAATAAAAACCCTTATTGCAACACATGTTGGCCTTAATCCGGAAATTGCAACTCAATCTTTTGCAGACAAAACGTTGAAAACTATTTTGATACCACAGGGTTCGTTTATTGAAATGATACGGGCAGGTGGAATGGGACTAGGTGGAGTTTTGACTCCGACAGGAGTTGGAACAGTAGTTGAAGACAACGAGTATTGCCTTGGAAAGCAAAACATTAAAGGCAAAGATTATTTGCTGATGGAACCTTTAAAAGCAGATTTTGCAATAATTTACGGCGAAAAAATAGATGAAAAAGGAAACGTTTGGTACAAGGGAACAACAAGCACATTTAATATATGCATGGCAATGGCGGCTAAAACAGTAATTGCCGAGGCAGCGCAAATAGTAGACAATATTGTCCCGGAAGACGTTAGAACTCCTGCCTTGCTGGTAGATTATGTTGTAAAAGGGGGAGCGCTAAATGGATAAAGAACAAATGAAATTATTTATTGCAAAAAGAGCAGCAAAAGAGATGAAAGATGGATTTGTTGTAAATTTAGGCATAGGTATACCTACTTTGGCTGCATCATTTATTCCGGAAGGAGTAGATGTAACAATACACTCAGAAAATGGAATAGTAGGTGCAACAAAATGCACACAAGAGAACAAAGATGCATTAAATGTTGTTGATGCAAGCGGGCAACCTGCCGCAATTAAACAAGGTGGATGCTTTATAGATTCATCGTTATCTTTTGGGCTTATAAGGGGCGGACACATAGATTTAACAATGCTTGGAGGCCTTGAAGTGGACAAAGAGGGTTCACTAGCTAACTGGTTAATACCGGGTAAACGTATGCCCGGAATGGGCGGAGCAATGGATTTACTGGTAGGTGCAAAACGAGTTGTTGTAACAATGGAGCATACAGCAAAAGGCAATTTTAAAATTTTAAATAAGTGCAAGCTTCCATACACAGCAGTTAATTGTGTAAACAGAATTATTACCGAAATGGCTGTTATAGATGTAGAAGAAGATGGATTGCACCTTGTTGAATACAACCCTGAATTTACTATCGAAGACATTATAGCTGCAACTGAATCGGAGCTTATTATAAGCGAAAATTTAGAAAAAATGGAATAAATTAAAAATACATACAAAGGAAATTTAATATGCCTAAATCTAAAACAATTATTACTGTTGCGCCAACAGGTGCTTGGCCAACTAAAGAACATAATCCAAACATTCCAATGACACCGAGTGAAATTGCAAAAGATGTATACGAGTGTTGGAAAGCCGGTGCGGCAATTTGCCATTTGCATATGAGAGATGATGAAGGCAAAGGCACTATGAGCAAAGATAAATTTGTAGAAACTGTTAATTTAATAAAAGAATATAAAGACTGCGATATTTTAATAAATTTAACAACATCTGGAGATTTAAACGCTACAGATGAAACTAGGCAAGAGCATTTAAAGGCACTTAAGCCCGAACTTGCATCGTACGACTGTGGTTCTATGAACTGGATGCATAGCAGTTTATTTATTAATCATCCTAAGTTTTTAGAAGAGCTTGGCATGACAATGCAAGAAAACAATGTTAAACCGGAAATTGAAATTTTTGATGCCGGTATGATTTACAACTCATTTCACTACCTTAAAAAAGGTGTTTTAAAAGCACCGTGCCACTACCAACTTGTACTTGGTGCGGCAGGTGGTACGGCGGCAACTGTTGAAAATATGCTTTATTTAAAAAGTTTACTTCCGGAAGGTTGTACGTGGGGTGCGCTTGGTATTGGAAAAGGACATGTACCTATAATGCTTGCCGCTGTTGCAACAGGTGGGCATTTGCGTGTTGGAATGGAAGACAATGTTATGTTTGGCCCGGGAGAACTTGCAAAGTCCAATGCGCAAATGGTGAAAAGAGCAGCCGATATAGTTAAAATTGCAGGAAATGACGTTGCTACACCTACTGAAGCAAAACAAATACTAAGTATTAACAGATAAATTTAAAAACAAATAACGAAATCTTTTTAAAAGGTAGAATGGAGTTAAATGTGAAAGTAGTACTGGCAGGCGCTTGTCGCACAGCACTTGGAGCTATGGGTGGAACACTCAGTGAGATATCGGCAGCTGAACTTGGCGCGACAGTTATAAAGCAAGCCTTAAATAGAGCAAATATTAAACCTGAAATGGTAGATGCGGTTTACATGGGATGTGTATTGCAAGCTGGTCTTGGGCAAAATATTGCACGGCAAGCCTCAATTAAAGCCGGTGTTCCAATTGAAACTCCGGCAACTACAATTAATGTGGTTTGTGGCTCTGGACTTGAATCTGTAAATATGGCTGTTCGCTTAATAAAATCAGGCGAGGCTGATATTGTTGTAGCCGGAGGCACCGAGAATATGTCTATGGCGCCATATATATTAGATAAAGCGCGGTTTGGTTATAGGCTGGGCGACGGTAAAATAAAAGACAGTATGGTAAATGATGCGCTGACAGATGCATTTAATGACTATCATATGGGAATTACTGCTGAAAATATTGCAGAAAAATGGAATATAACAAGACAAGAAATGGATGAGTTTGCAGCTAATAGTCAGCAAAAAGCTTTTAAAGCACAGCAAGAAGGTAAGTTTATCGATGAAATTGTTCCGGTAGAAAT
>CAYJLZ010000009.1:31847-32479 GCA_964371265.1 uncultured Bacteroides sp.
AAACAATTGCATTTGAAAATGATGAGGGAATAAGAGAGAACTCTACTGCTGAGGGACTGGCAAAGTTGCGCAGTGCTTTTAAAAAAGATGGCCTAATAACTGCAGGCAATTCATCTACAATAAACGATGGTGCAGCAGCGGTTGTTGTTATGAGCGAGAAAAAGGCAAAAGAGCTTGGCGTTTTGCCGATGGCCACATGGATTGGCGGTGCATTATGCGGCGTACAGCCGGAAATAATGGGCATTGGTCCTGTTGCTTCAACAGAAAAATTACTTAAAAAGCTAAATATGAGTATTAATGACTTTGATTTAGTTGAAGCGAATGAAGCTTTTGCAGCACAGGCGATAGCAGTTGCAAAAGAATTAAAAATAAGTATTGATAAATTGAATGTCAACGGTGGTGCTATTGCACTGGGTCATCCGGTTGGTGCATCCGGTTGCAGAATTTTGGTAACACTGTTACACGAAATGAAAAAAAGAAATGCAAAAAAAGGCCTAGCAGCATTGTGTATAGGCGGAGGAATGGGCTGTACTCTTGCAGTTGAACGTGAATAAAATTAAAGGCGCAACATTTATTGTTGCGCCTTTTGCTTTAAATATTGTTGCCGGTTAACATATTGGCAACTAAATTAG
>CAYJLZ010000009.1:32489-35039 GCA_964371265.1 uncultured Bacteroides sp.
TACATCATTTTTATGGAAATAATCTGTTGTGAAGTCTATAATTTGTTCTAAGTCGTTAGTTAAAGGCCTTCCTTTTTTTGTAACAAGGTAAACCTCGCCGTTTGTATCAAAATTACTTATCGGTATAAATTCAACACTGTCATCGTGAACCATTTTAGTGCCATCAATAGCACGTCTGTGCCTATCGTATAGCATTGGCATGCACAGTACTACGCCAAGCCCTTTTGCAGCAGCCTCAAAAAGAAAGTCTTTGGCATCAAGTTCTATTATTTCTGTTGCAATTCCTTTATCAGCAAACATTTTTTCAATAATTTTTTTTGTTCCGCCCAACTTGCTGCAAAATAACCTGTATTTACTAACTTCTTCTATTGTAATGCCGTTAAATTTATTAGTTACTCTTCCCTTTTGGAATGCAGCACAAAATCTTCCTTGCATAATGCATCTGTTGTTGAGATTACTATCATCTATTAAAGATAAACTTAATCCAAAATCAGCATCCTCTTTAATGATTTTTTCATGAATTAGTCTGTTATCATCAAGGATAATGTTTATGTTAATGCCACTGTTATCTTTTAAAAACGCATTGATGATATGATCGGTTATACCAAATGCCGATACAACAGTATAACTGCTTTTTAAAGTAGCCGATAAATTTCTAACCTCTTTTATTGAATTATCTAATATTTCAAGAGATTTCTTGGAACTCTCTAAAAAAATTTTGCCGGCAGGTGTTAAAACTATTTTATTATTATAACGCTTAAATAGTTTAACTCCTATGTCGGCCTCTAGCCTGTTAATTGCTGTGCTTAATGCGGGCTGAGAAATAAATAGTTTTTTAGCGGTAGCAGTTATATTTTCAGACTCGGCAACTTTTATAAAGTATCTTATTTGTGTAAGCTCCATTATGTATTTTCCTTATTTATATATAATTTGTTTTTTCTGTGCAACCAAATATTAATTGTTATATTTGTGCAAATTGCTAAATAATTTTTTGCTGCAAAAAATATTTATGAATTATTAAGTAAAAATTTATAATTTAATTGTAACATCTGTTAGTAAAAATTAAATAATTAACTATTTATCGACGTTTATTTATATATTTGCATTAGAGCACAACCGAATAAAAAAAATGCTTTTTTGTATTATAGCACAATTGGTTGCATAATACAAATGTTATGCAAAACCATAAATTATATATATTTTACAAAGTGCAATTACACATGTATTCTAAACATATAGTCAATTTCACTAAAATTATTTATCATTTTAAATTTTAATATAAATATTAGGGGGCATTTAATGGTCGTGAGCAAATGCGATGTTAATCGAGAGGAAAAACAAAAAACTATATATATGTGCGGAGACTTTGAATATGAATATATAGCTGATTTTGCAAAAGGGCTTCCAAGTGATGTTGCTAAAAGTAACGTTGCCGGAGGTTGTTGTGATGAAGATGGAAATGTATATTTAGGTGTACGTGCAAACCCAAGCAGAGTTGTAATGTTAGACAATGATGGAAATTATGTAAAAAGCTTTGGAGAGTCATTGTTTGGAAATTATTTGCACTTTATGAAATTTACACCGCAAGGCAATGTAATTTGCACAGATACGCATCATCACATAGTGCGTGAGTTTAATACAGACGGAGAACTTATTCGCGACTTTGGACAGTACGATAAACCAAGCGAATCGGGCTTAGATTTTGGAATACTTTCCAAAACAAGAAGATGGGGAGGAATTTACCCAACAGAGCCACACATAGGTATAGTGAATATGTGGGCATTTGGAGAGGCAATGAAAACAGTAGACCGTGTTGCACCACCATTTAACATGCCAACAGACGTTGACATGTTATCGACAGGCGAATATGTATTTGCAGACGGATATGGTAACAGAGCTGTACATATTTTTAATGCGGATGGAACACATAAAAAAACTTTTGGCGGTGTAGGCGTTTGGGATACAATAACAGAAACACCCGGTAAATTTTTAGTTGTACACGCCTTAACAGTAGATGCAAACGACAATATTTGGGTTTGTGACAGAGAAAAAGATGCAGTGCATGTTTTTGATAGAGAAGGTAACGTTGTAGCATATTGCAGCCGCAATATGGGCCAGCCATCGGGAATTGATACAGATGGAAAGTTTGTATACGTAATTGGCCGCGGTGGATATTTAACAATTTTTGATTTGCAATTTAATATTGTAGCACAACTTGGAACATTTAATTGCGACTTAAGAGCGCACGACCTGGCAGCAGATAATAAAGGAAACATTTATTTATTCCCAACGCATGCAAACGAAGATCATCAGGTTATACAACTTCGTAAAATAAACAAGGTAAGTAAAGCGACTTCGCTTTATAAATAAATTAATTTTTGGAGGAAAATTATGAAAAAACTATTAGCATTTTTATTAATTTCAGTTATGGCATTTACAATGGTAGCTTGTTCTGCTCCGGCTGAAGAGCCAGTTGTAGAAGAACAACCGGCAGAATCTGCTGCAGAGCAAGTTGAAGAAGAAGTGGAAATGGAAGAGCTTAAAAAAATA
>CAYJLZ010000010.1:0-2166 GCA_964371265.1 uncultured Bacteroides sp.
CTCTAAAAACTCTATTGTAAACCAGCGCGAGGTTGGCGTAGATGTAAAAGATTTTGCGTTTGCACTGCGCAGCGCATTGCGTGAAGATCCCGATGTTATTTTAGTAGGCGAAATGCGTGACCTTGAAACCATTTCAGCCGCCATTACAGCTGCCGAAACAGGGCACCTTGTTTTTGGCACATTACACACGGTTGGCACGGCCAAAACAATTGACCGTTTAATAGATGTATTCCCCCCTGACCAACAACAGCAAATTCGCACACAACTTGCAACGGTGTTAAGGGCTGTTATCACACAGCAGCTTTTGCCAAAAAAACAGAGCGACGGACGTTTGCCGGCGTTTGAGATTATGACGGTAAACGATGCAATTGCAAACTTAATACGCGAAAACAAAGCTTTCCAAATTAATGCAATTATCCAAAGCAACGCAAAAAGCGGTATGATTTTGCTCGATTCGTACCTTGCGGCGCTTGTTAAGCAGGGAGCTATTGACAGGGAGGTGGCACTGGATAGAGCGGCTGATAAACAGACGCTTGAAAAGCTACTTTTGTAACAGTAATTTGTTACAAATATTTTCGCAAAGAGTGACAATGAGCAGTGCATATTTATGCAAACTATTTTAAAATTACACAGAGGAAAGGAAAAAACCTTATGCAAAAACTCATAGAAATGAAAAACAAAAAGGGTTTTACCCTAATTGAGATGTTGATAGTTATTTTAATTATCGTTATTCTTTTAGCCATTGCAGTACCTGCGGTTGCAGGATACAGAAGAGATGCGCTTAGAACACAAGATGAGGGCGCGGTAGAAACGATTTTAACGGCACTTGAGTCTACACTGATTAGAGAAGATTTACATCTAACTGACACAGGTAGTACTTGGGGAGGTCACAGATCGCCTCATCTTGATTATGATGCACTTGTAAATTATACTGATGCAACAAACCCCGAAACAGAAGATTTTTACCATTTGCTATCCGAATATTTAGGGCCAAACTTCCAAGGTAATTTTTACTTTAGGTGGATAGAAGCAACAAATGAAATTGGCTATATTTTCTATTGGCGTTCGGATAATGCAACATCTCAAGAAAATGTTATGATTTATAATATTGGCGACCATAGAACACATGAACCGTTATATTGTTCTGAGGCGGCAGAACAAGGTTACGGAGTTACGCATTGGATAAATGAGTCAGCAGCAGATGATTTCCCATGGTCTTAAGCAATAATTATTAACTGACATCTTTGGTGAAAATTAAAACGGAAAGGACATACATATGCATAGATTAAATAGAAAACTAAAAAGTAAAAAAGGCTTTACACTTATAGAAATGCTAGTAGTAATACTTATAATTGTAATACTACTTGCCATAGCAGTACCCTCGGTTATAGCCTACCGCGAAGACTCTCAAAGAACAGCTGACAGTGGAGCAGCAAAACTGGCTTATACTGCGCTGGAGGCGGCATTAACTAATGAGGTGATAGATAATACAAACCCCACAGTTGGTGGGTGGCCGTGGTGGTATAGAGATGCTGACGGAAACGGCACAACAGAGGAAGCGTATTTACGAGAAGCTTTTGGTCCGGGAAGTAATTCAAATTCCTACCCACTCGGAAAAGCTGCTTCTGAATTTTTAAGAGACACGCAATTTAAGGGATATGTTCGATATGGTTATAACATGGAAACAAATAGCATAAACTGGGTAAGTTATCATGAAGATGTAGTAACTAGCCCTGCGAGTACCAACCAAAATGCTGATTCAAGCGAGGTTATGGTGTATGACGTGGTAAATGATAGAACAGGCTACCTTGATGAATTAATGGCTGATTACACCGGAGAATACACAGTAGCTATACATGGACATTAAATATAGTTAAAAGATACAAGAAAGGAAAGCATATATGCAAAAATTAATTGCACTTAAAAATAAAAAGGGTTTTACACTAATTGAAATGCTTATAGTAATTTTAATTATAGTTATACTCTTGGCAATTGCTGTTCCTGCTGTTGCCGCATATAGAAGAGATGCTTTAAGAACACAAGACGAAGGCGCAGTCGAGACTATCCGTACTGCTATTCAAGCGGCGGTTATACGCACAACACCAGACGATAATGGAAGCACGTATTTTCATTTATTTAACGGCTATCATGTTGGCGTAAACCTTG
>CAYJLZ010000010.1:2176-6917 GCA_964371265.1 uncultured Bacteroides sp.
CAAACAATACTGCTCTTGAACAAGACACCAGAGATTTTTACGCCTACCTGGCAGACTATCTTGGCCCTAACTTCCAAGGTAACTTTACTTTCTGCTACGATGTTGATAACCCGAATGGGGATCGTATAGATTGGGTGTCCTACTGGAGAAGTGACAGCGCAACCTCAAATGATTCTATAATGTTTTATCACGAGTATTTTGAAAACGGTGGTGATGATGAAGCAGTTGATGCGGCAAGAAGTATGATTTACTTAAGCGAGCTATATGAAATAGAGGATCCCGGTTCATATCTTAGGTCCTATTACGGAGTTCGTACTGATAACATTCCGGCCTCCACTCCATAATATGTAGGTATGCACTTAAGACGATAAAATTAAGAAAGGCAATTGAATATGCAAAATATATTAAAATTAAAAAATAAAAAAGGGTTTACACTTATTGAAATGCTTATAGTAATTTTAATTATTGTAATACTCCTTTCCATTGCAATTCCCTCTGTGACAGCTTACCGTGAAAACACACAAAGAACGGCAGACCTTGGCGCAGCAAAAACTGTATATACCGCACTAGAAGCTGAATTAACAACTTTTGGTGAGTTGCCTGGTGAGGACGGAGCGCCTCCCAATGCATACTCAGACTACCAAACAATTGCAGGTACTAATATAATTTACTATCACGATACAGGAAACGGAACACAGGTTCTGTCTACTACCAATGGTATTTGGAACTATACTTTTGGCGCTGAAGTAAATGCTCGCTTAGGCTCAGAGTTTTATGGAAACTATAAATTTGGATATGACACAACCACTGACAGTATAGTATGGGTTTCATATCATCATGATGACAATACAATAGACCCCTCAACTGGAAGACACACAGCTTCAAACTCTAATGTAATGCTATATCACGTTGCAGACGATGTGTCGGGATATCTTGATGAACTTGCTGCACCGTATAATGCTTGGCCTTACACACACGATAGATAATATAAGATTATTTACACAAGTAAAATTTACGCTTAAATTTAAAAAGGAAGGTACATAATATGCAAAAACTAATTCAACTTAAAAATAAAAAAGGTTTTACACTAATTGAAATGTTAGTTGTAATATTAATTATAGTAATACTTATAGCAATTGCAATTCCTGCAGTTGCAGGTTACCGTGCCGACGCAACCGAAACAGCTGATAAAGGTGCGGCCGAAGTTATATTCAATGCTCTTGAGGGTGCGGCAACAAAGTACCCACCGAGTGAATCGGCTAATATAACAGGTGCAACAATAGGCTCATCTACAACTCATGATACGGTTTATTCTACTGCAACAATCACAATTGGCGATACCACTCAAATGGTAGGTCCATACCTTGAAGCCGTACAAGAATTTTTGGGTACTAACGTTCATGGCACATTTAAATTTAATGTAACGCTTTCAACAGGTAGTGTTAATTGGGTGTCATATGTTAGAGAAGGTGCAGAAAAAAATGACTCTAATACAATGATTTATCATGCATTAGAAGGAGAAACTGGTTACATAGAAAACCTTGATGCTAGTATTATAGTTGCAAATATGGATCATTAATATTTAGTTAATTTTATGGGGCTACAATTACATTGTAGGGGGGGTGCTCGCGCCCTCCCACCCTACAAACGTAAATTGCACAATTGTAAGGTAGAGGCTTGCCATGCCCGCACTACACCCACAGCACAGCAAAAAATCTCAGT
Source organism: uncultured Bacteroides sp. (assembly GCA_964371265.1). Taxonomy (GTDB): domain Bacteria; phylum Bacillota; class Clostridia; order Oscillospirales; family Ruminococcaceae; genus Ruthenibacterium. The sequence continues at coordinate 3,899 of CAYJLZ010000010.1, forward strand.
TCGCACACGGTTAGCCGGTAAACCTGCCATAAAAAAATTTGCAAAAGCTATTATAAGTTTAATACGCAAAAATAGAACACATACATAAATTATCATTTGTGCGCAAAGGAAAACCACACTACATGACACTATTAATAACCTCAATATTCGCACTATTTGGCCTTGTAATAGGCAGTTTTTTAAACGTATGCATTTGGCGCATACCGCAAAAAATATCTATTGCAAAAGGGCGCAGTTTTTGTCCACACTGCAAAAACACACTTTCGCCCTTAGAGCTTTTTCCCGTTTTATCTTACGTATTTTTAGGCGGCAAGTGCAAAACTTGCAAACAGAAAATTTCTCCACGATATGCACTTGTAGAGCTTTTAACTGCAACACTTTTTGCAGCTTGTGGCGGTGTTTTCGGTATAATGCAGCTTGAATACGCAGTAATTTACGCACTATTTTTTGCGGTTCTAATTGTCGCCGCATTTATTGATTTAGACACTATGGAAGTGCCTGATACACTTCATATAATAATTTTCTGCCTGGGCGTTGCAAAAGCTATAATATCACCAACGCAAATATGGCAAATGGCACTGGGTGCCTTAATAGTAAGTGTGCCAATGCTAATTTTGGCAGTACTTACAAAGGGTTTCGGTGGCGCAGATATTAAACTAATGGCGGCATCAGGGCTGCTACTTGGCGCAAAAAACATTGTTGTTGCATTTATTTTGGCAGTAATTATAATGGGATCTTACGGTTTTGTTTTAATAATTCGCAAAAAACTTTTCAAGTGCGAATATACAAGTAAAGTTCCGTTTTGCCCTGCACTTTCAATGGGCTGTGTGTTAAGCGTTTTCTTTGGAAATATTATTTCAAATTGGTATTTGAATTTTATAATATACTAATTTTTTTTTACGAGAGGGTAGCATGTTAAAAAAAGCTTTTACATTAATAGAAATGATTACGGTTATTTCTATAATAACAATAGTTATGCTGATGGCCGCGCCCTCTGTAATTGGGCTTATGGGCACGGCTGAACAAAATGTGCGCACAGAAACGGCAAAAACAATATACTTAACGGCTCAAAACCAGTTTACACAACTGCGCGCACTTGGGCATTTAAAAAGTGCATATGGTGGAGAGATTTCGGGCAAATACTTTGAACAAGATGCCTTAACAGGCAATTATACAGACGTGCTTGACACAACAGACGCTGTATTTAACTTAAATAACGTTTATAACGAGCTTATAAACGGCTCGGATAATTATTATCCAACTGCCGACACCGAAAACGGTACACAGGGCTATGTGCGTTACTTATCAAAACAGGCAGGACTTGATGAAACACACCCGCTACACCAATTTTTAGCACCTGCAATTATAGACGAAAGTATTTTAGAAGGTGCAATTTTAATTGAATACAACGTATTGACAGGAAAAATCTTGTCGGTATTTTACAGTGACTTAGACAGTGTTACTGAGTTTAACTACACTGCGAAAGATGACTCATCATCTGACATTTATGGCGAGCGTGCCGAGCTGTATAACGACACGGCAAATGACAGGCAACAGGGATACTACGGTGTTGACTACACAGGCAGTGATGCGCCCGAGACAGTAGAAGAAATATCCATACATCTTTACGATGGATACGACGACGAGCACGACGATACGTTTGTATCGGAACTAAGCCGTTATAACAAACCGCTTGACAGTGTAAACGATGACTCTGCAGACGAAAAACTTGAAAATGTATTATATGCTGAAATTTTTGTTGAAAAATCTCTTCTCGATTCAACGCTTGCAACACCGAATACGTTTGATTTATCAATATCAGCGCTTGGTAATGTTGTATTAGATGATATCAATTTATCAACATTTACAAATACAGCCGAAACTTTTGAAGATGCACTTGAATTGTACTATAACGGTGCGGCTGGCGAAAGAACTGCGCTTATTTATCGCAACGACAACATAACGGGAGACCCTAGCTTTGCACGCTTTATTTGGGTAATTGACTATGTTGGCGGAGATATGTCCAGCGCAAATACAAATAGGTATAAATATTCAATTTCTAATATAACTGATATAGATGGCAACACTATTGACTTTGAAGATTTAACAGGCATAACTGCTTCAATTACACTAAACGATTTGGTATCGCCTTCGCTTACATTTACTTCTAACGAAAAAAACCCGCTTTTTGCCGACAATGACGACAAAACAAACCCAAACCCCGATGAGGCTAACATTGCAACGGCAAGGCATTTAAATAACATACGCCATCAATACAACTTTGCAGACGAAGACCATGTTTATACTCAAATTGAAGATATTGACCTTGCAAGTGAGAACGGATTTATTGAAATCGACAGCTCTTTTGCGCATGAAGAGGGCGGCACCGAAGATGAGGATGACGACTGGAATTTAAAACTATCGCCACTGCCGGAGCTGCATGGTACATATACAGGATTATACTCACAGGTTACAAGTTCAGATACATATCTTGGTATGCATACTATTCAAAACCTAAATATCTTTGATGTAAATAAAGATACAAGCGACACTTCCGGTGAGGAAATTATAAATCACTCCGTAGGTTTATTTGAAAAAGTTTCAACTACCGGTGAAATTTCGCACATAATGTTTATTGACCCATATTTGGAAGTTAAAAATACAGATAGCTATTACCCCGGTCCGGTGCCGGATGAGGGTAAATATGCCGGTGTTGTAACAGGTTTTTCAGAGGGCTTAATTAATAATATTACGGTGATGTCAAGTAGCGAAGAAGCACCGATTTTTGACCTTGATGACGGAACAAACGAGGATAAAGATTATACAAATATTACAACAGACTATGTCGGTGGAGTTGTGGGCATGGTTGGCGATAGCATTGCCGAAGATGCCATACATCATGTGCTTTATCTTGCAGTTGCACCATCGGAAGAAATGGACACTGCAATAGGGCGAACACGGTACGACTACCCGATAATTGGTACGAATTTGAGAATAAGCACAGCTAACACAGCAGAAG
>CAYJLZ010000010.1:6957-34712 GCA_964371265.1 uncultured Bacteroides sp.
ATAATAGCTGCTACTATTTAGCAGGGGAATTGTTGCGCCCGTACAATGACGATGCAGATGGCGACGGAGTGGCAGACACACCGGCACCGTCGCACAGTAAATTAAATGTAGGCACGGTTACTAACGGCTTTGGCAAGGGCATAAGTACAAACGATATGTACGAAGATATGAATGATATGACAAGCGATTTTTATAATTATTTTATGACTAGCCTAGATAGTAGCTCGAACAGAATTACGCAGTATAGATTTGTAGGCGGAATAACAGACCCGCTTGCAGTTGATGACGGCACAAACCCGAGCGAAGAATATATTAGTAGCTTAGTATACCCGTACCCATATTTTGGTAACTTTTTACCTAATGATGATATTATAGACAAAACGGATCCAAACGAAGATTTAAACTTTATTTGGCCTGTGGCAAAGCTTGAAGAGTTTGAAGCAGAGTTTGTTTACTATGAAGTTTATGGAAATAAAAATGTGGTAACCGAGTCCAAAGTAGGGGTTTACCAAACAAATTCGAGCGGAATGGTGGAAAAAAATACACTTATTGACACTGATGTGGACAGTGAGTACAGGATTTTAACCGACGGCTATGCAATTAAAGTAAACCGCCCGTATTCAATGCTTGAAGACGAGGATATTACTTTTAAAGTAAATGGTGTAGAAATTGATGAGAGTGATATATCATCGTGGCTGAACACATATACCGAAAATACCGGACACGACAAATTTACCGATAATTTCCGTATAGATTCTACGTCTGACGAAATAGAGTCGGTAATTACAATTGACAATGCAACTTTCCAGCAAGCGGTTAACAGCACCACTTATGCCGACACAACAGACGTTATGCAACTGCAAATTTCAAGCGGTAATAGTTCTGTAAATACAGTTTATATAAACCCATTGTTTGCAAAGGCAATTTATTATGTAGATGCAACTGATGCAGCAAGCATGCAATACTCAGTTCGCTCGGCAAGGCATTTAAATAATATTGGGTACTTCGCAAATTCAGAGTCTGTAAATTCTAAATTTATCCAAGAAGTAGATATTGATTTATCTAATTACAACGAAATTATAAGTAAAGTTGTTGCGGATTGGTCGTACAGTATAAATAACCCTATAATTATTTACAACTGCTTAATATTTAACACTGACACGTATAGCGCCTGGGCTAATCTTCACTCCGGTGGAGCTAGCGTTGCCTCTATCAACGTGCCTTTCTCGGGTATTTACGATGCAGACGGACACACAATTGAAAATTTAACAGCAAGCGGAACATCATCTAACGTTGCATTGTTTAATGCTGTTGACGCAGAAGGAGATATAAAAAACTTAACTCTTGCAAATTTCGATATTACATCTCAAGGGCTTGCAATAGGAGCAACACTTGTTGCACAAAATGCCGGAGATTTGATAAATGTTTCGGTTGAGAATTCAACTGTGCTTGCAACTTTTAGCACATATACTCCACCCGGAACAACAACAATAGGAACAAACAGGCCTACTAATGTTGGCGGTGTTGTTGCTGAAAACTCCGGTACATTAAACAACGTAAGCATAACAAACTCATCAATAACGCGCCATGAAGTTACTTCGGAAACTACATACAGCTTGCGCTCTCATGGCGCTGGCGGCCTTGTTGGTAGCAACAGCGGCACAATAAGCAATTCGGGCGCAACAAATACAACAATAACAGCATACGATAACTTTATTGGTGGCCTTGTGGGTGTAGCCTTGGGTACCGAGAGTGTAGTTGAAAATAGCTACTTTGTGCACAATGGAGAAGATGCTACATCAGGTGAGCCTATAACACCAATAAGTTATGACAGTACAGCAGGGCTTGTAGGGCCTAATCCACGCTATTCAATTGGCGGCATTGTGGGCGGTATTGTACATAATGAATACGTGTCAAACGTTTTAATTAACGATGAGGCAACTGTAAAAGATACGCTTTATCTTGCTGTTGCCCCAACGATGGATACTAATAGTGATGGAAATCAAGACACTAGCTATCCGCTTGTTGGCACATTATCAAGTGGATTTACAACAGTGGATAATAATGTTTACCTGTCAGGCACATATTACTCAAATAACAACTCAAGCTGGACGGATTTAGATTACAATATATTACAAACACATTTGCCGTCAACAGCAAGTGCTACTGCACTTGCAGGCCTGCCAAGTGAAAATATTACGACGGCTTGGCTTGCAATGTTCGGCAATGGGCAATTGAGCACATGGCAAACTCATACTACAAGCGTTTACCCAACACCAAGCGGTATAGAAGAATTTACAAATGCGCCTTATGCGGCAAACCGCCCAAAACAGCATACCTCTTTTATTGCCGGCAATGGCACTGCAGCAGATGCTTTAGGTAATTATAGTGCAACACTTAAGTTTAATAGTGAATTTACTAATTTTACAACACCGGGCAATAATGTAAATGTTTCTCTTCAAATTACAAATACATCTGCAACAGAGAGCTTTACACTAAGTGAGTTGACTACATTAGAAATTGCACTGGGCGATTATGCTAATTATATTGATGTATCGCAGTTTGAAATTGCACCGCCGGATACAAGCCCGGTGGCTGTTATAGATGTTTTAGATAGCACTAATACAATTATTGCACAGGCAAACTATACCTATAATACGACAAACAGAGCAATAGAAATTGACACAACCTCGCTAACAAACACACTGACAAGTGGCGATAATGTAACATTTTCGTTTAATATAAATGTGCCTAATAGTTTTGATGACGGTACATTTACGGGCGTTTCAACATATTATTATTACATATTAATGCAGGCTGATATAGGCCTTACAAAGGGAACTGACGTACACACTGCTGCATTAACAAGCGATAAACTTTATATTCAGCCACAAACTACGATAACGTCAACTGTTAATGGTGGCTCGGAGGTTGCAAACACAGGTGCGCAGGTTCAAATACCTGTAAATACCGCAATTAATACTTCAAATGTAGCAGGTTATACTCAAAAGGGTGCATTTACACAAGTTATACCAAATGGATTTGATATAACCGAAACCAGTTTAGCACTTAAAGTTGATAATGTAACAGTGGCCTCGCCGCTAATAAGCGGAACACATTATACAATTACAAGTAGCGATAACGAAACACCCACAAACCCCTCTGATGATACAACAATACTGACAATATTAAATATTGCACCTACAAATTCGGTGCAACTAGACTATGAGTTAACTTATACAGGAGCTGGCGGTGTATTTAATATTAACACAACGTACAACAGCGTTGCACTAAATGGTACAGTAACTGTTGCAGGTAGTTCCTTTGAAAACATAGGCAAAATTACCATAGCAACATTACCGGCACCGGCTCCAGCACCGTTCTCGCTATTGCCAAGTGCGGCTCAGTTGCCGCAAGAAAGCACAAGCGAGTTGCAAGAAGAGGCAGATGAATCGTCAAACAGCACAGGTGAGCAAACGAGTGGTAGTAACTCTTCAAGCACAAACGACACAAGTACAGATAATGAAAATAACACGGGCAGTACTAATGATGAAAACAGCGAAGACATACAAGGTGGCACAGGCGAAGAAAGTGGCGATGGCACAGGCATTGAAGGCGAAAGCCCTAACACAAACGATACAAATAATGCAGCCAATAACGCAGGTGATGTTATAAATAAAGATGATGAAGAACAGCCGACAGACGACACAGATAGCAAAGGCGACTTAGACAATGAACAGGGAGCATAAAGTTTAAATAATTAATTTTATAAGGGAGGTAAACGAGTGAAAAAGCTATTTAAAATATTAAAACAAAAAAGTGGCGCATCACTGCTTATTGTTCTAGCTTGCATGATGTTTTTAATAACACTTGCAACAATTACACTAACATCTTCGCTCGGCGTTGCCTCTACAACGCAGCACAATAAAAATAAAACACAAATAGAGCTTTTTGCGCAGTCTGTGCAAATATCTTTGCAAGATATGCTCAATTCCAACGATGCAAGTGGAAATTTGCAAACGGAGATTATAAAATCATTTTATAATAATGACACAGCGATAGACCCAACAAATGCGCCGCCAATGTTTGATAAATTGACAATATCTGTTGATGAAACAATAATGCAAGCTGACGGCACACCTACAATTGTTACGCACAGCGTTGAGTGTGAGATAGATATACAGCTTGAGAGAAGTGCAAGCAATTTTACCGGACTAGTATTTATTAATGCGAATATTGATTTAAACCCACTTGATACAAATCTTTCAGAAAAGGCAGAATATCGCATGGGATTTAGCCTTGATTCAGCTTTATATGACGATACTACACAAACAGTTACAAATTATGGGAAATGGACGCTTGTTGAATATGAAAAAGTTGAGAATTAGATTGGCTGAGGCTATAAAAAACAAAAGGGGCGAAATGCTTATCGAAACTATTATTTCGATAATGCTATTTACTTTTTTAATTGTGGGCGTAACTATGATAATTTCATCGGCTACAAACAGTATTAGAACTACACAGCGCGAGGCGGACAATGTACAACAAACAGTTAATGATTTTATAACGTCGTCTTCGGCACTAACGCCACAAATCACAGGTATTGAAGTTATGCTTGAGGTTAGCGGTGTGACGCCGCCAACGCCGGTTACCGTAACACATAGCGGCGAAATTTTAGTGCAAAATGATTTAGTATATTTTTATACTACACCATAATTATAATTTAGTAATTTAGTGGAAAGGAGTGGACTGTGACTTGAAGTTGTTAAAAAAGGTACATGCAAAAAAAGGTTTTACGCTTATTGAAATGGTTATTGTAATTGCAGTTTTAACTATTATTTTAAGCTTTATTACGGCAATTTTTGTACAAATAATGAGAATTGAAACTGAAATTGCAGATGTAGCACAAGTGGAGATTATAGCGGCTGAATCTGTTGTAGAGTTGATTGATGATTTGCGCATTGCAAAAGCAATTGATACAACAAATGCCGTTGAATTAAAAATTGCAACAGAAGATTACACAGTCACTTACAGTATAGACTCCACACAAGGTATTTTAGTGCGAGAATATGAAAATGATGACCCTCCTGGTGCTAAACCTGTACTAGCAAGTGGTTTTTATATGGGCCATACAATGCAGCTAAGCTGGACAGAGCAGGGCTCTGCCACCACAGGTGACTACACATTGAGGCTGATAGCTTCGCTTTATGACAGTAATAATAATGAAGTTTACGCCGAGGAGTATGTAGTGCGCCCAACGTTTATTAATGCAAATGCATAAAAGCAATAAATATGCTAAAAAAGGTGTTAAACAAGCTATATTATTGAGGCAAACAAAACTTTATTTAAAACAAAATACTTACACTAAAACAATAAATTGAAATAAAGAGGAGTTGGCGCTAATGGCCAACTCCTCTAAAATTTTAGCCAATTACTTTGCTGTGAACAAAAAACAATATAAATGTAAACTTTAATTTTTGTTTAAATGGGTGTACAAGTTGTTTTATAGGTTTTGCTAGCTATAAAATAAAATATAATATAAGTGCTTAAAATACACTTAGTTAACAAGATAAAATTACCAGTTTTATAAGCACTTGACTAAGCTAAATAAAGCTTGTTTTTATTGTTACAATTACACACAGCTTAACATGTCGTTAAATTACTTACCATCAATTAAATTACAATTGCTAAATAACGCTATATCTGTTAAAATAGATAGTAATATGTAATTTTTTGTATAGTTATACGTATTATTATTTTGCAAATTTTGTCGATATAATTAAAGATGTATAATAAAAATTTTTACTAATTTAAATTAGTAAAAATAGTTAATTTGTTTAGTAATAAAACAGCAAATTATATATGTAATCCACGCATTAATTAACATTTCTAAATAAGGAGCTTTAAATGTTTAAGTTAAGTGATTATAACAAAACAAAAGTTTTAATTACAGGCCACACCGGGTTTAAAGGTAGCTGGCTTGCGCAAATGTTGATTTCTGCCGGTGCAAATGTTGTGGGGTATTCTCTAAAACCAACAGACTCACAAAAATTATTTGGCAAATTGAACTTAGAAAATACAATGAGCTCTTATTTTTATGATATAAGAGATTTAAACAAACTAATTGAGGTTTTTAAAGAAGAAAAACCTGAATTCGTTTTTCACTTAGCGGCACAACCATTAGTGCTTGATTCGTACAAAAATCCGGCTTATACATACGAAACTAATGTAATGGGCACAGTTAATATTTGCGAGGCTGTTCGGCTGTCTGGTTGTGTTAAATCTTTTGTAAATATAACAACCGATAAAGTTTACGAGAACAAAGAGTGGATATGGGGATATAGGGAAGACGAAAATTTAGACGGTTTTGACCCGTATTCTAATAGTAAATCTTGTTCGGAACTGGTAACAAAAAGTTACATTCGTTGTTTTTATAAAAGCCTTAACATTCCTGTTTCAACTGCACGCTCCGGTAATGTTATCGGAGGCGGAGATTTTTCAGAAAACAGAATTTTGCCCGACTGTATAAGAGCTGGAATTAATAAAGAGGATATAATATTGCGAAATCCTACGTCTATACGCCCGTATCAACATGTTATAGAGCCATTATATGCGTACCTGTTAATAGGAATGGAGCAGTTTAAAAATCACGAATTTCAAGGTAGCTACAATATTGGCCCTGAAATAACCGATTGTATATCGACATTAACAGTTGCAAAAGAATTTTGTGATGCTTGGGGTGAAGGTATAAAGTATAAAGTTTTAAACGCCGCGCAAAATCAACATGAAGCTAATATTTTAAAACTTGACTGCACTAAGTTAAAAACAAATTCAAAATGGAAAAGTGTTTGGAGTGCTAAAGAGGCCATTATAAAAACTGTTGAGTGGACGAAGTGTGACATTGAGTTGAAAAATATGATAGAAATTACTAAGGCGCAAATAAATGAATATTTAAATAAAATTGAAAGTGATTCAATATGATTTTTGCCGATAAGTTATCCGAAAAAATATTTGATTTAAGAACTAAATATTCTAATACAAGCGATTACAGCTATATAGCCAAGCTAAGCTTGCTCTCTTATGAAAGTGCGACAGGTAAATCTTTTTTAAGTGTTATAAAAAATTTTTCAGACAAAAAAATAGTTTTATTTGGCATAGGTGCTATTGGGCATGAAGTTTATAATTTTTTCAATTTTTTTAATTTGAAAATAGATTTTCATTACACTAACGGTGCAAATAATAACTCATGTTTTTATGATATTCCGTTTATAGATGTTAACTCGTTGAGCGATACAATAGATGAATATGCATTTATTATCGGAACTTCCATACCAAGCTATATAAAAGAAATACAATTACAACTATACGCAATTGGAGCTAGTGAAAAAAATATAATTTTTACAAGCCTAGACATGCAAAGGCAGTATTTTAGCCTTCCTCAAATAACAACGTCAAAAGAAGAAGTGTTTGTTGACGCAGGAGCTTTTAACGGTGATGATTGTATTGATTTTATAAATACATATACCAATTATAAAAAAATTTATGCGTTTGAACCCGATATAAAAAACTATGAAAACTGCACTAACAGATTGCACGATTATGCCAATATAGAAGTTATAAATTCAGGACTATGGAGTGATAACACGTGCCTTAGCTTTTCATTTAAATCTAGTGGTTCTTCGCATATATCAGGTGATGATTTAAACACTATTAAGGTTGTTAGTTTAGATAAAGCGCTGCCTGATGAGATTATTACTTGGATAAAAATGGACATTGAGGGCTCGGAAATAGATGCTATAAATGGAGCAAGGGCGATTATTGCAAAACATAAACCCAAAATGTCGGTTTGTGTTTATCATAAGCCCCAAGATATAATACAAATTCCTGAAATATTGCACAGCTTAAATAAGAGCTACACATTTTATTTGCGACACTATTCGCTTGGAAATTTAGAAACAGTGCTATATGCGCTTTAGTGCATAGCCTTAAGGAGTTTTTATGAACTATGTTGTTATAAAAGCCGGGGGTACCGGTGTACGAGTGCAACCTTCCGATTGTCCAAAGCAGTTTATTGAAATATTAGGAAAACCAATTATAGTTTATACTCTTGAGATATTTCAAGAAAGTAATTTTATTGATGATATTGTTGTATCGTGCCTTGAGGGCTGGGAAGATTATATGCAAGAAATTGCGCAAAAGTATAATATTACTAAGCTATCTCAAATTGTAACAGGTGGTGCCAATGGGCATCTTTCAACTAAAAATGGTATATTAGCTTTAAACAATAAGGCAAAGCCCGGAGATGTTGTAGTTATTCACGATGCGGTAAGACCTATGTTCTCGGAGGAAACATTGTTACAAACAATAAACGATGCATCAAAATTTGGTGCGGCTGTTGCCTGCGCACAAGCTATGGAATCGATGTTTATTTGTACCGATGGCAAAAATGTTGAAAAGCATCAGCCACCATATATAATGTATAGGGCTCAAGCGCCGCAAGCGTATGAGTATGCAACACTTTTTAGGGCTTTTAACTTAGCCGATGAAAAAAATTTAAACGATTGTATATCTACCGATCATCTTTTTATGAGCCTTAATTTGCCAATAAGAGCAGTAGTTAACGGCCAGCAAAATTTTAAAATTACAACACGTGAAGATGTTGATGTGTTTAATGCGGTTTGTTTTTATAATAAATTTTACAAAGAATTTAAGAGTAGTAATAATGATTGATGACAAGAAATTAAAAGGGAAAACCGTTTTAATAACAGGTGCTACCGGATTTATAGGTAGTTACCTGGTTTTATATTTAGCAAAATTTAATTGCAAGGTTATTGCTTTAACAACAAATAAAAACAAGGCGCAAAAATTGTTTAAAAATTTAAGTTACGTTAGTATTTTACAACAAGACATTCAAGCTCCTTTAATTTACAACGGAGAGGTATCATATATTATTCATGCGGCAAGCATAACCGATTCAAAAACATTTATAACAGAGCCAATAAAAACAATAGATGTGAATTTATTTGGAACTAAAAATCTTTTAGAGTTTGCATATGATAAAAAAGTTGATAATTTTCTTTACATTTCGTCTATTGAAGTTTATGGAATAAAAAGTTTTGGCGCTGATGTTATAACTGAAGAAAATTATGGCTATATGGATATATTAACCGCAAGAAGTAGCTACGCTCAGTCGAAAAAAATGTGCGAAACCATGTGTATTGCATACGCAAGTGAAAAAAATATGCCTGTTAATATAGCTCGAATATCACAAGTTTTCGGTGGCGTTATTCAAGAAAATGACAATAGAATGTTTGCGCAGTTTATAAAAGCTGCAGTTTATAAAAACGACATTGTTTTACACACTAAAGGCGAAACAGTGAGAACTTATTGTTATTTACCCGATGCAGTTTGTGGCTTAACAACTATTCTTCTTCATGGCGAAAGCGGACACGCTTACAATGTTTGTAATGACGATATGACATTATCTGTGAAAAATCTTGCCGAGTATTTAGCAAACTTATTTAGTTTGAATGTCAAATTCGAAATTAGCGAAAACCAAAATGCCGGATATCTTCCAACACTTATAATGCCAACAACATCGAAAAAGCTGCAAAATTTGGGGTGGAGGCCTAGCTACACATTAGAAACCGCAATTAAAGAAACTGTGGCCAACTATAATAAAGAGGTGTAAAAATGAAGGTAGTACTTTTAGCAGGTGGATACGGAACTAGAATAAGTGAGGAATCAACAAGTAAGCCAAAGCCAATGATTGAAGTTGGCAATCGCCCATTATTGTGGCATGTTATGAGGAATTTTTACCGTTTTGGGTACGATGAATTTATTATTTGTGCAGGGTATAAACACCATATGATAAACAATTATTTTGCCGAATATCTTTATTCGAATAGTGATATTACATTTAATTTTAAAGATAAATCGACAACTATTATAAAGGATAATACAGAGGACTGGAGCGTAACTGTTATTAATACCGGCCTAGATACAATGACAGGCGGCAGAATAAAGCGCATTGAAGAATTAATTGGAAATGAGCGATTTTTAATGAGCTATGGCGATGGTGTTAGCGATGTAGACATATCAAAGCTTGTTAAATTTCATGAAGATGAAAAAAACCTTGTAACGCTAACCGCTGTAAAACCACAGGGGCGTTTTGGCGTACTAAATATCAATGAAAATAACAAAGTTGTACGCTTTGCTGAAAAAGCAAAAGAAGATGTTGACTGGATAAATGGCGGCTTTATGGTTATGGAGCCTGAAATTTTTTCTCATATACGCGGCGATGAAGAAGTATTAGAGAGGTATCCGCTTGAAAAAATTGCTGAAATGGATAAGCTTGGAGCGTACTTGCACAAAGGATACTGGCACTGTGTTGACTCGATGAAAGATAAACAAGACCTAGAATTATATTTGAAAACAAATACTACAAATTGGATATAGATTGGAGAATTATGGCTAAAGTTATAGTAATAGGTGCTTTTGGGTTTATCGGAAAATCGCTGGTAGAAAACCTTTTAAAAGATAATTATAAAGTTGTTGCAGTAACAAGAAATGTAAATAATGATGCAATAATGAGTTTAAAACAGTTGTACAGCAAAAATTTTGAAGTTGTAGAGTGCGAAATGAGCAATTATATTGCACTTAGTGATAAAATAAAAAGTTGCGATATTGATGCGGCTGTTTATTTAAGCTGGGACGGAAACTCCGGAGTAAATAGAAGTAAATACGAAATACAAATTAAAAACATTAAAGGCTTATTGGATTGTATAACGTCTTTAAAACTTTTAAAATGCAAAAAAATAATAGCAACAGGAACTATTTCGGAGCTGTTAATACAAAAGGACAATGCTAATATAACAAGCCAAAACATGATGTATGCTGCCGCAAAAGCAGCTGCATATAAAATGGCTGACATCGAGTGCTCAAACTCTGAAATAGATTTCACCTGGTTAAGGCTGGGAAATATTTACGGTAAAGGTAACGAAACGGGAAATCTTATGAGCTATACAATATCCAGCCTGTTAAAAGAAGAAAAACCCAGTTATTCCTCTGCTACCGTTTTGCAAGATTTTGTATTTATTGAAGATTGTGTTATGGCTATTAAACTTGCAATAACAAAAACCCTGCAAAAAAATATTTATTATATAGGAACAGGAAACCCAAGAGAGCTAAAAGAGTTTTTGCTTGAAGTTAGAGATATTATAAACCCAAACCTTGCCCTAGGCATTGGTGAGCGTGAAGATGACGGAACTTTTTATGAAGAAAAATGGTTTGATATATCGGATTTTTATGCAGAAACAAATTATAAACCGTGTTTTACTTTTAAACAGGGAATTGAACTTACATTAAATAAGGAGTAAATATGCGACACTTTTCTTTTAATAATATTTCACCTTTTGATACGCCTAAAGTTATTACTCCGTTTTTGTCCGCTGATGAGCGCGGCGATTTTACAAAAGATTTTCATAGAGAATTATATGAGAGCAATGATATAAATTTTGAAATTAAAGAGGTTTTTTATACTAACTCTAAAAAGGGTGTTGTAAGGGCCTTGCATTTTCAAACGGTAAAGCCGCAAGCAAAACTGGTTAGGTGTGTTAGCGGTAAAATTTTTGATGTTATTGTTGATTTAAGAATTAACTCTGCTACTTATATGAAATGGAAATCGTTTATTTTAACTGCCGATGGCTCGCAGCTATATATACCTGAAGGATTTGCACACGGTTACTTAGTTTTAGAAGATTCGATTGTTTCATATATGTGCAACGAGAAATTTTACTCAGAGTACGATACCGGTGTTAAATGGGACGATGAGAGATTAAATATTTGTTGGCCTACTGAACTTGTAGAAAAAATTATTTTGTCGGATAAAGATAGAACTTTAGAAACGCTTAGCGAATACGAAAAAAGAGTTGATGCATTTAAATAGTAAAGCGTAATCAACAAAGGAGTAAAAATGAAAAAACTTTCTGTTATAACTCCGGCTTTTAATGCGCAAAAAACTATAGCTGGCACTATCGAAAGTGTTTTGCAGCAAAGTTTTTTAAATTTTGAATACATAATTATAAATCACGGCTCAACCGACGAAACCGGCGATATAATCTCCTATTATGCAAAAAAGGACAGCCGAATAAAACTTGTTGAAGTTAAAGAAAATACCGGATTTATTGGTAAAGCAGTTAACCTTGGCATTGAATATGCAACAACAGATTATGTAACTTTTTTAGATGCCGATGATAAATATTACCCTGACTATTTAAAAACTCAATACGAAAATATTACCAGTGATAATTACGATATTTCCATTACCGGATCATCGCGAATAAACGAGGACAATATTGTTTTTTTAATTGATGATATTCCCAATGAAGTAGCAATAAAAAACGATTGTGATTATAAAAATATTCCGCAGTATATTAATACGTTTCCAACCAGATATTTTACAGTTTGGTGGAACAAATTATATAAGTTGCAGTTTATAAAAAACAATTGTTTGTTTTTTTTAGAGGATACCTTAATACACGGTGATGCTATTTTTAATTTAAATTTATTGCTAAAAAGGCCTAAAATTTATTGCAGTAACTATATTGGAGTACAGTGGTTTCAAAGAAACAAAAGCGTTAGCTTTGGAACATATAAACCTGAGTATGCTAAGGAGATAATGGGAGTTTGTAGTAAATATTTTGAAATTTTTGAGAGTTTTAACGCAAATAATAGCGAAAATGAAATGCTCGCAAAAAAACTTTTAAAAACAGTTGCAACGCCTAAACGATTAAAGCATTATTCAAGCAATGATAAGATTCTTTTGGCTGAGGTGGATAATTGGAAAAGTTATGATGTTTTTGGCAAGCTGTTGCAAATTTCTAAAATACCTTTAAATGATTTTTTTAATGCAGAGTTATTTGATAAGTTAAATAAATAAAAAGGAAGAAACATATGAAACTATATAATACGCTTGAGTGCTTCACAACACCTTATGACTATGAAAAATTATACAGTTTATTGATGTCTGATAGACCTGTTATATTTAGAGCTGCCGGTTTAAAATTTTCCATGTTTTGGCACAGAACCCATGAAATTTATTACTCTTTTTTAATGCTATCTAAAACTGTATTCTCAAATCACTCTACTCTTCAAGATAAAATGAAAACTGTTCGGGAAAATATTGTCGCAGTCGATTCTAGTTCGGACAACATAAATATTAATACTTTTAACAAATTGTACGACGTAGATTACTTAAAAAATATTGATAAAATCGCTACTATTATTATAACGGTCGATGATAAATTAGTTATAGCAGAAATTACAAGTGAGCTGCTGGAACAGGGCTTTTTAAAAGAAAATATATTGCATTTAAACGACTTTGTCTTGCCTAATAGAACATCTTTAAATTATATAGATTAATACACAATTAGAGGAAATAATAGATGCTAAAACACGACAATAAAATTATACATCTTGGCAATACAAGTTTGTATGACTACTTAAAAAACTTAAAAACGCCAATTGCGCTATACGGTATGGGCGAAGAAGGGCAAATTATTTATAGCGCATTAAAGTATCACAATATAAAAATTTTAGCCATTGCCGACGGCAGCCCTGCAAAACAGGGAAGCTGTATGGATGAATTAACCGTTTTGTCTATGCAAGAACTGGCTGAAACTATGCCAAAACAAACACATGTTTGGGTTTCAATTGCAGATGAAACTATCTCTAAACCTGTTATTGAGTTTTTCGCAAACCAGGGCTTTGAAAATATACTGAACATAATGCTTAAAGACGTTTCGGGACTTTGTCATTTTTCTAATTTTCAATCAGATCTGGATTGTGTTATTGTTGGCGTTAATGATTTAGCATTTAAAGTACATACCCATTTAAAGGAAAACAATGTTAAAACTGTTGGATTTTTTGACCCTAGTACCAACTTGAAAGAATATAATGGAGTTAAAATATGTGATTTAGATTATTTGTTCTCTAGTAATTCAAACAAAAACGTAATTATTTGTAACGACAAATTATATAAATCAGTTTTAACAAGTTTGCGAAAATACTATGTTTTAGGAAACGTCTATCGTGGTATTTCCGGTGCTGACGGTGAATTTGAAATTCAAAAATATCAAATAGAAAACATGTTTATACGCCAAACACTTACTAATTTATTAAGCCATGTAAATGTTATTTATAGTTTTTTAAACGATGAAAAGAGTAAGCAGATTTTTAAAAATGTAATTGCTAAATCTTTAAATAATTATAAAAAAAACAAGTCATTTAAAACTATAAAACTTGAGTATTCTAACTATACTGAATTTTTAGATATACTATCCAATAAATATTACCCCCAAAAGCATATGTTTATAAATATAGAAAATAATCTATTAGGACTAATTGATTTTTTAGCAGCTTTAAAATATTATTTTGTGTTAAATAAAGAAATTTATTTAGAATATGACATTTTAACTTGTAAAGTTAGCATTATATTACAGGAGAGCGATATTGGAACAATTAATTGAAATTAATGATTTTTTTGATGATGAATCAAAATTAATTTTTGAAAAGCGATACAATTTTTATAAAAATCAAGACTCTGATAAAGGTTGGTTTAGCTTAGTTGAACTGCTAGCTTGTAGCTATTCCTCTCAGCTGGAAAAACTTTATAAAACTTATGCAACTGATTACTATAAAAATTTAATAAACGCTATTGATAAAACTAAAAAAGTAGTAATATTTGGATGTGGATACAACGGAGGTAAATTATTTTCTCAATTAAATGCACTTTGTTATAATATTTGCTATTTTTTAGACAACTCAAAAACTAAAAAATCATTTGAGAACATTCCTGTAATTGTACCTGAAGATTTAATTAATAAAGATGATTATATTATTATTGTGCCCATTGATATTTATGAAGTTGAAATGTATATTCAGCTAATTACAATAGGCTATGCCGAAAAAAACATTGTTAAACTAAAAGTTGACCACAATGCCCAATTGGGTAAACTGCATTTTGCTTTTTTACTAAATAAATTACAATTAAAAGCTGATTACATAAGTAGTGTATTAACAAATAAATCTTCTAAATTTTATATTCACTTTCCATTTTTAACCGTAAATTTAGTAAGTATTTTATTAGAAAAAGCAAATTTATGCTTTTTAGGATTTATATATACAGGTGAAGTTGTTTGGTCACATGATATGCGTGAGCGCATTTTAAGCCATAGATTAGATTTTGATGATGTTTTATTAAACCATAATAAAAATAATGATGAATTTATTATTTGTGACATTTCGCAGTATGAGCTTTTAATTTCTCAAGGATTTGACGAGAGTAAACTTATTCCGTTTATTAATAATTTAAGTATGCAATATTTTGAAAAAGATATAATAGGCCTAGCCTCTACTAAGCAAACAACATTTATTGATGCAGGTGCCTATGATATGCAAACATCATTAGATTATATTTCTTTATACGATAAAAACCCAAAAAAGATTTTAGCCTTTGAGCCTAATAATAAAAATTATGAATTATGCATTGATATAATTAATAATAGGCCTGAACTTGAAAATATTTCACAGGTATTTAATTTTGGACTTTGGGACAAGGATGTTCAATTAAAATTTTCTCAAACCGAAATTCCCACAGCTTCGTTTATCAGCGAGTCTGTTAGTCAAAACACATTAGTGCAAAATGTATCTTCTGAAAATGATATAGTGATAAAATGCACCAGTATTGATAATATACTAAACAATTTAAGCTGTCATTTTATAAAAATGGATATTGAAGGCGCTGAGCTTATGGCGTTAAAAGGCGCTGAAAATACTATAAAAAAGCACACACCAATTCTTGCAATATCTATTTATCATAATCCGTGCGATATTGTTACTATTCCATCATATATAAAAACAATAAATGATAACTACAATTATTATTTAAGGTTTTACTCGATGGACTATACCGAAGTAGTGCTATATGCAATTCCAAAAAAATAACTGCTGTTTTTATAGAAAGGTATGTTTATTGCAATGAAAATTTCTGTTATAACCTCTGCTTATAATGCACAAGCAACTATTGACAGAACTATACAGAGCGTTTTAAATCAAACGTTTACAGATTTTGAATATATTATTATAGATCATGGATCAACTGATAAAACAGCTGAAATCATTGACAAATATGTAAGGCTTGACAATAGAGTAAAAAAGCTTTCAATTGATGTCAATTCCGGATTTATAGGTGTTGCTGTAAATTTAGGCTTAAAACATGCCACTGCCGATTATTTTTGTGTAATAGACGCAGATGACGCTTATGTAGAAAACTTTTTAGAGGTTATGTACGGAGATACTATAAAAAATAAAAGCGATGTCTCTGTTTGTGGGTATACATTTTTAGATGGAAACTTAGATATCGTAAACCGCAAAAAAATTGATACACCATATTTTTTAACGGATAAAGAATCATACTCTAATTTTTTAAATAATGAAATATGCAAATTTTCGGGGGTAATGTTTATTGATGTTTGGTGGAACAAACTTTATAAAAAGTCTTTTTTTGAAAAACATAATTTGAAGTTTGATGAATCATCAAATCATGTGGGTGACTCCTTTTTAAACACAATGGTTTTTTACAATCAGCCTATTGTAAGCTTTATTCCTTTTGAAGGATTATTATATAGTACGTTTAATGGCGAATCAACTTCTGAAAGCTACCCTAAAAACCGATATTTAGAATACATACGTTATGCAGATCAATGGTTGAATTTATTAACTAAGTTTGATTTTTCAAAAAAGAACTTTTTAAAACTAGGCAAACAGTATTTTGTTTCGCTACACTATGTAAAACTGTTAAATTCTAAAGAAAATTTATCTAACATTGTTTATGAACTAGAGGATTGGCACAGCAATAGTATAATAAAAAAGTGTGTTAATGAATTTAAAATGTATGAAAGACAGCTTAGTGAAACCGAGCTTACGATTTTACTGTTGAAAGAAAAATTTAAAGATAATAGATTAGATGTTAATAGCAAATTTGATTATTACTACAATATAGCAGGCACCGGCTTAAATGATAACGATTTTAATTGGTGTGTTGAATATTTGTTTGATAATGAAAATTGGTCATCGGTATCGGCAAAAACGATAATAGACAATATTATTGTGTAACGAAAGGATTTTAAACTATGATGAAACCTATATATGAGTTCAAAACAATACAAGTTGAGCTTACTAATGCGTGTATACACTCGTGTTCTAACTGTACAAGGTTTTGTGGACACCATAAAAAACCATTTTATATGGAATGGGAAACTTTTAAAAACGCTGTTGACTCACTTGAAAACTGGCCTAGATTGATAGGTATTATGGGTGGTGAACCCACTCTTCATCCTCAGTTTGAAAGGTTTGTTAACTATGCATATGAAAAACACCCTGCACAATATGAAATTGGCGGTGGAACACACCCAACTGCAAGTTTAAGCAAATATATTATTGACTCCAATGCAATTAAAACAGGGCCGTTAAACAAGTTTCGTGGCCTTGGGCTTTGGTCTGCCGTTAATGAAAAATATTATAAGCACTTTGAATTAATTCAAGACAAATTTGTTTTCCAATGCATAAACGACCATACAGCTGTAAGCCAGCATCAACCTTGGCTTATGACAAGAAAAGAATTTGGCATACCGGATAATGAGTGGGAAGGTATACGCAATAATTGCTGGTGGCATAGAACACTAAATTCGCCAAGTATAACACCAAAAGGGGCGTTTTTTTGCGAAGTTGCCGCGGCTATGGATATCCTTTTTGACGGCCCCGGTGGATGGAAAGTTGAAAAAGATTGGTGGAAACGCGATTTTAATGATTACCACGATCAACTGCATTGGTGCGAGCTATGCTGCGGTGCATTTATTAATTTTGATAGAAATGCAAACGAAGAGAGAGATGATGTTTCACCAGTAATGTATCAAAAGCTACTCGATGTGGGCAGTCCAAAGGCTAAAAAAGAAGGTGGAGTTATTGTTCACGACATTGGCGGTGATGGCAGCCTAAAAACAAATCCAAGAAAAAACATGCTTTTGTATCAATCAAACGATGAATTGAGATTTACTAATAGAAATACAACGTTGTTTCCAAAAAGAGTGCATGGGGTTGTATTGGCAACGTCGGCCAATGTAAATACCGATAAGTTCGCTGCGCATTTCGATGGCATTACTGTTGTTGATACAGCGAGCACCAAAGATAGCCTGGTTACTTTAGCAAAAACTATTCGAGATGAAAAAGATTGGATTGCCTTAATTAATGAAAATGCCACAATAGAATGTGATTTTAGAGAAAAAATGAATTCGATTATTTTTAACCCCGGCACATACCATGAGTTTTTATCTTCTGAAATTAATTTATTTAACGTTACGGCGTCTTGCCTAAAAACCAAAGGTTTTTCAGGTGTAATAAATCTTGAAAGTATAGCTGATTTAAAATCATTTTGGTCTGAGGACAAAATATCGTATTTAAACGATGATTATAATTTAGTAGAAGGTGCTGACCTTGATGCTTGGATTGATAAATTAACACATAAAGGAATTATTGAATTTAACTATTTAACCGGCCATATTAACGATATGATTTTAAGAAGAAGAATTGAACCGAGAATTGCTAAAATTATTTGTGATGATATTAATATTGAAGAAAAAATTGCTATGCTTGATGAAATTTACCACGAAAGTATTTCGGGCCCTGTTTTAGCAAATAAAATTAAAACTGCAATCCACAACCTTTTGGCAAGCGAGCTAAAAGAAACAACTGTTTTAAATTTGAAAGAAAGTTTATATAAAAGAGTAAATTCTTTTTGCATAAATTATGCTTTAGCTATGCTCTCGATTGGAGAAGAAAAAGAAAAAGTATTAACCGATTGTGTTATTAACCCGAAAAACAAATATAATTTTGGCCTTGAAAGTCTAAAAAAGCATTATGATTTCTTTGCATTATCAGCAAACAAAGATATGGTTCAAACAAAAGGCATGATAGAAGAAATTGTAGACATAGCCAATAAAAACGCAGAGCTTTATATTGCAGGAAATAGGTACAATGGCAAAAGCATTTCTATGATCATTTCAAACTTCGGTAAAAAAGCTGTTGCATTTATTGATGATGATAGAGAGGGTGGTACATTTGATGGATTGAATACAATTTCTGTCGCTAATTTTACTGCTAATAGTTCTAACGCACCTGTACTAATGGGTCATTTTAGAGATGAGCTTGCAAGCTATATTTTAACAAAGCTTGAAATTAAAAACTTTAAAGGAAATATTTTAAATCTTCACCCTCTTTATTATAGCGAACTTGCAATGAGCTGCGATATACCGGCACTTAGGATCTCTAATGTTAACTTAGAAAAAATTAAAGCGTTAAAAAATGATAATAACTATATAAAAACGTGTAAAAGCATTTTATTAAGCTAATTTTTAGGAGAAATATTAATGTATTATAACATAAAACTTCAACTGATAGACTTGATAAAATCATTAAGTAACTTAGTTGATGTTATAGAGTTAAACGAAGAAAAACACGCATCTTTTATAAACGATTGCAAAATGGTTGTAAGTTATATTAGTTCATCAATAAGTGAATATGACGTTGACACTACTCCTATAAACAAGTTGCAAAATATTTTTAACATGCCTTTTAATGAGTATAAAGACCATCAAAAAGCAATTTTTTCGTTATGCACACTTACTGAAAATATTATAATGAAAAAAATTAAAACACGCTTTAGAATGTATTTTTTACCATATAAAATAGGCATGTGGCACTCCATGGCAAGTATTTATGAGGTTGCTTTAAAAGACCCAAATTGCGATGCATATATAATGCCGTTACCATACAGTGTTATAAGCTATGAGGGAGAGGTTTTGGGCAGGCACTGTGAGATGAATGAATTCAGCCATTTGAATCCGGTAAATCACAGCCAGGTTAATCTTAAAGATGTTAACCCGGAGTTTATATTTATACATAATCCGTATGACGAGTTAAATAATCTAACTCAAATTGATAAAGAGTATCATTCTTCTAATTTGAAACGATGTACTAACAACTTAGTTTACACCCCTTATTTCACTTTTTTTGATGCGACTGATATAGATTGTGACAGATTAATCTTAGTTCCGGGTGTTATGAATGCTGACTATGTTCTTGCGCAATCGAATAAAGTTCGTGATGCTATGATTTCAAGAGGGATTTCAAGCAAAAAAATAATTACAATGGGCTCTCCGAAAATAGATGCAATAGTAAATATGATGAGTAACCCACCAAAATTGCCGAATGAATGGAAAGATATAATAGACGGTAAAAAAGTTATATTATACACCTTTACATTCGATAGATTGTTAAACCGTCAGTCACTAGTAAAACTTTTAGAATGGATGGAATCGCACTTTAGAGATGACGATTTAGTGTTTATTATTCGCCCACACCCATTGATGTTGGAATTTTCAAAAAGTCGCAATGTCAACTTTGATTTATTTGCAAAAATTGTGAAATTAGCAATAAATGATGATAGAATGATTCTCGACACAAATTCAAGCCCACTGGCAGCTTATTACTATTCAGATGCACTACTAATGTTTGGAACAAGTTCGATTATTAATGAATATATTGCAACAGGTAAGCCCGCCTGCTCCGATCAAGTTTGGTTTTTTTCTGCACTTGAACATAAATCATATTTTACAGATTTATCGTGCCTTTATTACCCAAATAAGGTGGAAGAAGAGCAAATGGTTGATGAAAGATGGCGCACAAGAAAATGTTTTTTTGATATTGTAAAAGGAAAAAATGAAGATGTAAAAAAACAAGTGCGGCAAAAGGCTTTGTCGGATAGTTTTTTAAATATTGATGCAAGCGCAGGCAAAAAAATATATAAAAAATTAGTGTCTACTTTAAAATAAGGATGTTATTATGATTAAAATAACAAAAATTGACAAGGATTTATCTATTTACAAAAAAAATAAAGTGATCATATGGAATGCTACTAACTTAGGCATTGCAATGCTTAATTACCTAAAAGAGTTTAATATAGAGGTTTATGCTTTTTGCGATAGCAATTACAACTTGTGGGATACTCTCGTTGAGTCAGTTCCTGTAATATCTCCTTTTAAGCTGGCAGCACTTGTGAGAAATAATGAAAACACTGTGGTTCAACTAACCCTTGAAAACGCCGAGGAAGAACGAAAAGTTTTAGTTTTGCTACATGAAATTGGAGCTACTAATTACATTTCCAGGGCAGAGGCCTTGGGAATTTTATCATTTATTAAGCTTTCCGAATTAAATCTTAACTATGCGTCCATGTTTGAAAACGCCCAATTGTGGGGTGATTATGTAATATTTCATTATAAGCGACAACAATTAATTAGCATTGTAGGCCCTAAAAAGCCTGATGTTCTTCTATGTCTACCGCCTAAAACAGGAGATTGGACTGTTATTAATACTTTATCTTCCAATAACATCTCGGTAACTAATCTTGATCATACAGCAACTGTTTTTGCTAAAGAGTTTTATGAATCCAGCAATCAGCCTGTAAAATTAATTACTGCCATTAGAGAACCTATTATACAAAATTTATCTATTGCATATGAAATTATTAGTGGGCTATCCATTGGTCCTTTTGTGGAGGCTATTTATTCCAGATATTTAGGCCATGGCTATGATAACTTAGAGTGGTTAAAAAAATATAAGAATGCATTACTAAAAGATGGTGGAAATGCACAAGAATTTTTTGATTTGTTTTTAGAGGCTATTGGTGTTAACGGCGGTGAAAAATGCACTGCTCATAAAAATCGGCCATGGGACATTCAGTCGTTCATAGTTGATTTCCAAAAAAACATTGTTGATTTTTTGGCGTATCCTTTCGATAAAGAAAAAGGGTATAGTATAGTTAAAGAGGGTAATATTGAAGTATTTGTTTATCAACTGGAAAAGTTAGATGATTTAATACCGGAATTGTCTAACTGGGTAGGTGTTAATTTTGCAAATCTTATTAATTCAAATATTAGTGAGAACAAGTGGATAGGAGCCTCATATAAAAAGGCAAAGTCTGAAATAAAAATATCAAAAAATTATTTTGAAAAGTGTTTTAGCGAACCGTATGTTAAGCATTGCTACTCAGAGCGGGACATACAAAAATTTAAAGACAAGTGGTATAAACATATAACATATTAGTTGGCAGCAGATAAAGTTTAAGGAGTGCTTTATGATTAAAATTACAAAGCTTGATGAAAATTTATCGCTTTTACGTGATAAAAAAGTTGTAATCTGGAGCGCTAGAAACAAAGGCCCTGAAGTTTTAGCGTTACTTTTACATTTTAATATAAACGTTTATGCTTTTTGCGATAACGATGCCAGTTTGTGGGGAAGTAAGGTAAATGAAGTTAAAGTTATGTCCCCTTTTGAGCTTGAAACACTAGCTAGCGAATATGATGATATTGTGGTTCAAATAGCTTTAGAAAACCCAATGAATGAAACTATAATAATTAAAACTTTACAGTACATAAATATATCAAAATACATTTCTTATTCTGAGCTTATTGCTATTACTAATTTATTAAAAATAATTAAATTTAAGAGAAACAACCAAGATTTTATTGTTAATACAAATTTAATTACATCTACTAATGCAAACGTTCTAAGTGCTAAGCAATCGCTTTTAGAAAAACTAATAACTCCGCCGGAAAATTTAATTTTAATTTGTTTGCCACCTAAAACAGCAGATTTTACAATAACTCAAACTTTACAAAAAAGTGGTATAAATTGTGTAAATTTATGGCATAGAATAAATTCTTTTAACAAAGATATGTTTGTTAAAATATTAGGAAATGTTAAAATAATTACCGCAGTAAGAGAGCCGATAATGCAAAATTTATCCGATGCATATCAGCAAATCGGCGGTATAACTTGCTTACAACATTTAAAGAAAGTATTTTTTAACAGTAATGTGTCGGCAGAAGATGTTAAACAATATGAAAATATGCTTTTGAAAAATGGCGGCAATGCGCAAGAATGTTTTGATTATCATTTAAAATTCAGAGGCGTTGTGCCGGATTGTAATGGTGATATTGTAAATAAGCACACATATGCCATACAAAACTTTGTGCCATACTTTCAAGAAAAAGTCGTCGATTTTCTGGCGTATCCTTTTGATAAAGAAAAAGGATACAGCATAGTTAAAGAGGGAAATATTGAGGTTTTTGTTTATCAGTTAGAAAAACTGAACAACTTAATTCCCGAGCTCTCTAATTGGATTGGCAAGGACTTTACCTCACTTATAAACGGAAATGGAGCAGATGATAAGTGGATAGCGCCATCATATAAGCAGGCGCAGAACGAAATTAAAATAACGAAAAAATATTTTGATGAATCTTTCAGTCAACCATACGTTAAACATTGTTACTCAGAGCAAGACATTCAAAAATTTAAAGATAAGTGGTCCAAACACATAAAGGATTAAAGGTAGACAATAAATAATAAGCAGTGTGTTTAAATTTTTATTATTATTTGTGCTATACTTATAATTTTTTACACAAAAACACCCACAAAAGCTTTGCTGTTGTGAGTGTTTTTGAAATATCATTTTTGGGTTAAAAAAATTAACTATTTATCACTTTTTTTAATTTTCCAAAAATATTTTCATCGGTATTGACTTCATTAGTTTTTTTGCATTAGTAATATCATAGTATTTGTCGGTGGATAAAATATCGTCTAAAGGAGCTTTAAAACCTGCTTTAATTTTTGTATTTACAAAGCCGTTTCTCTCATAAAAAGCAAGTCTTTTCAAACGTTGCTCATAATTTGCAGCATTTTTATCATTCATTGTTTCAATAAAAAGTGTTACCGATTTATTTGGGTATTTATTAAATAGCACTTGCAACAATTTTGAGCCATATCCTTTTGAATGAATTGCATCATTTACTGCAATGTAAAACACAAACAGTGTGTCTTTTGTGTCTATGGTAAATAAAATTCCTACAAATAAGCTATTATCGTAATAAACCTTGAAATCGTAGTTTTTCTTTAATGTAATAATTCTTATAAGCCACATCGGAATAAGTTCTTCTTTTGGAAAAACTCTCTGCATAAACTGACAAATTTCTTTATAGTTAGAAAGTTTTTTTGACAGATTTTTTTCTGTTAAATTCATTTAATTCACCTTTTTATTAGTATTGATAATGTGGCTTGTATTTTTTGTATAAATAATAGCATACAATTACGGCTAAAAATTCTGCCACAGGCACAGCCAACCATACTCCTTCTAAATGGAATACTTGCGGTAAAATAAGTAGGGAAATAACAATAAAAACTAAACTTCTCAATACCGAAATAGTAGCCGAAACCTTTCCATTTGACAATGATGTAAACATTGCAGAGAAGAAAATGTTAAAACCCATAAATAAATATGCGGGCAAAAATAATAAAAGCCCACTTCTTGCCATTTCAAATGTTTCGCTTTCTATTGAGATGAAAATGCCTACCGCTTCGTTTGAAAATGCAAGGGTAATAGCAATTACAAATATAGAAGCAACTGAAATAATTTTAAAACTTTGCATTATAACTTTGTGTAATCGATTATAATTTTTTTCGCCATACTTAAATGCAATAATTGGTGACACACCCAAAGTGTAGCCTGTATAAATAGCATTTTGGAACATTTGTATATATAAAATTACGCTGATAGAGGCAATTCCTGCATCGCCTACCATGCTCATTAAAATAAAATTAAACATCAGCGTTGTAATTGATGTAGCAAGTGAACCTACAAGCTCTGACGAACCATTGAACATACTTTGAGCTAGAGTTTTCATTTTAAACTTTGGCTTTACAAAATGAAGGATGCAATTTCTGTTAAAAACAAAGTAAAAAAAACCAATTACTCCGGGAAGTGCATAACCGATACCTGTTGCAAATCCTGCGCCGGAAATTCCTAAATTTAGCATGCTTGGTGAAATAAAAACATAATCAAGTACAATATTAGAAATGCCTCCCACTATGCCTAGTATTAAACCAAACA
Source organism: uncultured Bacteroides sp. (assembly GCA_964371265.1). GTDB lineage: Bacteria > Bacillota > Clostridia > Oscillospirales > Ruminococcaceae > Ruthenibacterium. The sequence goes on from CAYJLZ010000010.1 coordinate 32,018, forward strand.
TTGGATGCCCAGCCGTTACCATAAAAGATTGTATAAATATCATAAAAAACACAGGAATTAAAAAACCTGTTAAACTAAGCATGTAATCTTTTGCAAGAGGATATAAATTATCGCTTACATTTAATAAATTAAGTAGCTCGTTTGGGAAAATTAACACAATTGCTGTAAGTATGCCACCAAGTATTCCTCCTATTATGTATATTACCGTTAAAAACTCCCGAGCTTCTATTTGTTTATTTTGGCCTAATAATTTGGCAATCACTGCATTGCCGCCTGTTGCAAACATAAGGCCTACGGCCATTACTATACCAAGCAGTGGCATTACTAAGTTAACTGCAGCTAAGGAGCTCTCACCTACAAACGCCGATACAAATACACCGTCTATAATCGAGTATGTAGACATAAATATCATCATAACAATACTTGGCATTGTGTATTTTAAAAGTTCTCTCATATTAAAGTTTTTTGCTAGCGGACTATTCATTTTCATTTTCCTCATTTGTATTTTCGCTCAGTAAGCCCGACAAAAATTCAATCATTTCACAAAATATATTTACGTTTTCCTCTCCAAACTTTGCAAAAACAAGGCGCTCTGTTTCATCTTCATAACTTGCTGTTGTTTCGTAATCTTTTGGGCTGTTTGGATTAACCGATAAATAAAATATACGCCTATCGGTTTTACTTTGCGTTCTTAAAATGTAACCCTTTTTGGCAAGGGTATTTATTTTCTCTGTTACAGATGGACGAGTGATATTTAATAAATCGGCAATTTGCGAAGAAGTGTATTCGTTGGGGTGTGCCTCAATGATGTTAAGATAAAGTGTGTCATGATATGAGAGTGCACTCTTTTTATCGTGAGAATAAAGACGCCTAAGTTCATATAATGCTGTGTCGTGCGTTATTTTGTGCAGTGCTTTTGTTAATTTTCCGCTCATTATGTGCTCCTTTTCATTTTAAAATTAAATAGATACATTTAACTAACTACTTCACACTAACTATATTAACCTAACTATATTGAATTGTCAAGTAGGTAAGCAACTTTTTTTGTTACAAAAATAGTTTTACATATAACATACCAAAATTTATTATAATTTTTGCCCAAATTTGTTTTGATAGTACATTAATTATGGCCTTTGTATATATTATTAATTTTTAATAAACATGATAGCGGACACACAAAATATAATTTGAAGAACAATAATAACTAATGGAAAGTTTGACAAAAAAATAACAAAGAATTAGTAAAGTTTGGTTAATTTACTGCTATTATTTAGCAAAAAAAAGAGTATAATAATAAGTATAGATATTATTTGGCACAATAAGTTAGAAATAACTAACACATAAACAGGAGAGGAAAAATATGAAGTTTAATTTTACAAACGCTTGGAAAGGCTTTAAAACAGGTAGATGGTGCAATGTTGCAGTAGATACGGGTGATTTTATTACTCTTAATTATACGCCTTACGATGGAGATGAGGAGTTTTTAGCACCTGCTGCTGACAGCACTAAAAAATTGTGGGAGAAAGTTTCACAGCTTAATAGCCTAGAAGCTCAAAAGGGTGGTGTGCTTGATATGGATTGCGATGTTGTCTCAACCGTAACATCGCATGCACCCGGTTATCTAGATCAAGAACTTGAAACTATAGTAGGTTTTCAAACAGATAAACCTTTTAAACGTAGTTTTCAACCATTTGGCGGAATTAGAACAGCAATAAATGCCTGCACTCAGTACGGATATGAAGTGCCGCAAAAAACCAAAGATATATTTGTTAAATACCGCAAAACACACAACGACGGTGTTTTTGATGTATATACTGATGAAATAAGGCTTGCGCGAAAGTCTGCTATTATTACCGGGCTGCCCGATGCGTATGGACGTGGAAGAATAATAGGTGACTATCGCCGAATTGCTCTTTATGGAATTGATATGCTTAAGGAGGACAAAAAGGAGCAACTTAAAACTGCACCCGAGCGTATGACTGAAGATAACATTAGGCTGCGTGAAGAACTATCGGAACAGTACAGAGCGCTTGAGGAGATTAAATTAATGGCGGAAAGCTATGGTTTTGATATTTCTAAACCTGCGTCGAATGCAAAAGAAGCTATACAGTGGTTATACTTTGGGTATCTTGCTGCCATTAAAGAGCAAAATGGCGCTGCTATGAGTCTTGGCAGAGTTTCGACATTTTTAGATATTTACATTGAACGTGACTTGAAATCAGGTAAAGCAACAGAAGAGGAAATTCAAGAATATATCGACCACTTTGTTATGAAATTGAGACTTGTGAAATTTGCTCGTACCGCAGATTACAACAACCTTTTTTCCGGAGATCCTACATGGGTTACTGAATCAATAGGTGGTATGGCCACCGGCGGCAATCACTTAGTAACAAAAACCTCTTACAGGTTTTTGCACACATTAGATACCCTGGGGCCTGCTCCTGAACCGAACTTGACAGTACTTTGGTCATGGCGATTGCCGTCAAATTTTAAGAGATATTGCGCTAAAATGTCGATAAAAACGTCTTCTATTCAATACGAAAACGATGAGTTAATGAGAGAAGTTCATGGGCATGACTATGCCATTGCCTGCTGTGTGTCATCAATGAAGGTGGGCAAAGAGATGCAGTTTTTTGGGGCCAGGGCCAACCTAGCAAAATGCCTGCTTTATGCTATAAACGGTGGTGTTGACGAA
>CAYJLZ010000011.1:0-7327 GCA_964371265.1 uncultured Bacteroides sp.
CTATTACATAGCTTAGGGTTGCAAAAGTGTAAAAACTTATACCCAGTGGCAAAGCAATACTGCTAAAACTTATATTAAACATACCAAGTAGCGAAGGCGCAAAAGCATTGTAGTATTTAAAAACACACAGCACCAATACGCACGATACAATGCAAACTATTAAACAAGCAAACTTTTTTTCACCCTCGTTTTTTTGTATTGTGCGTGCCATATAATACGTAAATATTATATTTGCAAAAAGTGCAAATAAAGGTAAAAGCGTTTTGTAAAGCGGTATGTCATCGCCAAACGGTATGTTAAATGCATAAAACACCATACTTGCAAAAAGTAACAGGGCATTTTGCATTTTTTTTGCCAGTGTATAGTATAAAACTACTGTGCACAAAAGTAATATAGCGTAGCTAAAATTTGTAAATGCCATATTCCCCTCCTATTTTTGCAAATTTATTTAATGTGCAATGTTCTAATATTATGCCGGTTTCAATCTTTTGTTTATTTGTTAATATTTTTGCTGTGCTTGTTTTTTTTGCGTGTCATCTTATTTATATAATTAGTTAACAAACCGTTGTACTCGTCCAAATAATATCCCACAAACGCCGCTACAATGCCCGAGTACACTATATAATAAAATATTTGAGATTTTGTAGGCGTGTAATATTGCCAAAACGGTTTATTTGTATTGGCAGTAATGTTTTTAATTGTAAATTCACTTGCAATAAGGTTTGTTGCATCAATTCTAATCTTTTCAAATCTAAACCCTTGCAAATCAAAGTAGTACGTATTTTCACTTTTTTTCGTTGCCCATGCCATGCTTAAAGTACTAAAATCCTCATCACTGTCGGCATAAAATAAAATAACTTCATCGGGTACTCTGTCAAATTCTAATTCTACTTGCAAGTTAATAAAAGGAGTGTCAATATTTTCAATTATAACTTGAGGATCGTACGATTCTGAATATAAAACAGTACCGTTCTCGTCATCACTAATAAGTTGTAAATTTATAAGCTGTGCATCGGTTATGCTAATGGTATTTGTTTGCAAATTGCCGTTTGCAAAATTAATTGTTGCCTGCAAAAAATAAAATGTACTTATTAAAATACATAATAGCAAGCACAATGCATACACGCAAAAACATGTATTAATTTTTTTATTTTTAATCATGTGTTTGCACCTCCACATTTACAGGAGTAAGGCTTACACAGTCAAGCGCATTTGTCATTTTATACCTTGTGTCGTAGTTTTTGTTTATTGCCACTGTTCCATCTTCGTTAAGCTCGCTATCATATGTAACATCGCTTGCAGTAATTTCTTCATATTCGGGTGTGCCAATAATGTTTACCTTGTAAAGTGCCATGTCAGCACCAATTGCACTTTTTGCACCATCACTCATTATCTCGTCGTAACTCTCATAAAAAGCTACATCCGCCTCATCTATAAATACATAGTCGCACTCATACATTGCAAGGTATGCTGCAAACTCTTCAAGGCTTAGCACCATTTGCCCTGTACTAATATAATCTTTTGCACTTAATGTTTCAAATCTCAATGGGTCGGCAAACATTCCTCCGCCCATAGAATACACCAACACGTTTTCAGGCAACAAATTATAATGGTATACAAACCATTTAAACCCATCATCAAAGCTACTTACAAAAAACAGCCTATCACCCTTATCTATCGTGTTTTTTACTGCTTGGGCTCTGTTTTCAAACTGCACTACTTGAGAGTATGCAGAACTTGGATAATCGATGAATGTAAGCCTTAAATCGATTAGTGATGTAAACCTGAACAAAATTATTGCGCTTAAACCTATATTAGCAAGCGTAATAAAATTTTTGCATCTACTTTTTTGCATTGCAGCCACGGCAAATAGGGCAAAAAGGGCACACAACCACATAATGTAATACGTGTTAATATATCTTGGATAATCCACAATACCATTTTTAAAAACGTAAACATACGTAAAGCCGATAAAAGCATAATATGCCAAAAATCCAATACTTGAAAAACCTAAAAATATTATCGAGCTCTTTGCAATTTGCCTATTTTTACTAAAAATAAAAATTAGTACGCACACAAAAAGCACAAGTGCCACAACGGCAAACCCACTGCCAAACATATTAATTAATCCGTTGTACGAACCGGTTATTTGATGCGGAAAAAAACTTACTATCATCTCAGTTTTAATTTGCTCGAAAATATGCACAAACTCTTCACCTACGGGCGAGGGCGGCAAACCGATAAGTTGTTTTATTCCCTCGCTCATCATAGTAAAGTAGCTCATTTGGCTGGCGCCACCAACACTGCCCACAGAAATGCCAAGTGATACAATATACAAGCTTGAAGTTACAAAGCAAAGCACCACAGAAAATGCCGCAAATGCCGCAAGCGACACTTTAGGCAAAAGCACAGCTTTAACGTATTCTACTATTGTTAGTTTTTTCTGGCCTTTAAATGCGCCCGAGAACAATAAATCAAAAAACACAATCATTATACCAAGCAGAGCAAGCGCAAGGCCTGTGTCCTTACACAATGTAACTGCGCCCGCAATAAAAAACAGCGGCATAGCACAAATAACACAAAACCGTTTTAATGACATACTGCTTTTATAAATTGCAACAGCGTTAAAATGCCAGGCAACAAGCCCGCCAGCAACGTAAGCCATTGGGTAGTCGGACAAAGATGAATAATACGTTGGATTATAATGCAAAAACTTAGTATATACATAAAAATAATTTAACAAAAACACAACAATAGAAGTTGGAATATATATTTTCCAGTGTTTCATATCTAGCGCACCTATACATGCACTTATAACGGAAAGTATAAGCAAATTGTATGCAAAATATGTGCGCCAAACGGCAAATTCCCCAATAAAATTAAAAAAGTAACTTAGGGTGGGCAAGCCGGGTTTTTGTGTCATCGGGAAAGGCATACCTGTTTGAATACCCGAGTATATTTCACCAAACGACTTTGTTACTTTGGAGGAATATGCCCACATACTGAATTCGTCCCATGAAATAGCAATAGGTTGTTGTATTGCCAATAAAACCAAAAAAACTACGCCAATAATTATAAACAGCAAAAAACCGGGCGTTAAAACTTTATAAAAGCCGCCCTTTTTTATTGTTATTAACATGTAAAGTGCCATTGCAAGTGCCAATATATGCAAAAACAACACAGCTTGGTACAGTAGGTTTATATAGCCAAATAAAACGCACAAAACCATTGTTGCACATATTATGGGCAACGGCACTAAAGAGCTTTTTAGCCTTGTGTGCCTAGCAACAAAAACACATATAACACAAAGCGCCAAAAAACTTATAAAGGTTTGTAAAAATTGTAACATAATTATCATTCCGCTTTTTATTGTAAGTTATTTTTTTAATTAATTGCTATTTATAAAAAAACAAAATGCAACAAAAAAGGCTTTTCGAAAAATATCCGAAAAGCCCGTCCTATAATTCAAGTTGTTTGATAATGCACATAAAGTGCATTATCAAAAATGGTGGGGCTGCACGGACTCGAACCGTGGACCGACCGGTTATGAGCCGGGAGCTCTAACCAACTGAGCTACAGCCCCACGCAACATATGTATTATACACAAAGTTAGTACAAATTTCAAGCATAATTTTAACTTTTAGTAAAAATTTTATGTGTTAACTAATATTTTGCCTATATTTTGTGTTTTTTAAGCAATTATAATATATTTTTTACACACACTTAAAAGCCAACAATAATAAAAGTTGAGTAAAACATAATTTACTCAACTTTTATTAATTACTATAAATTTTTAACAAGACGTGTTAAATATGCTTTAAAATCTTCGCCTATTTCTTTATGATTCAGCGCAGTTTCAACTTGAGCTTGCATAATGCCAAGCTTACTGCCCATGTCGTAGCGTTTGCCTGTAAAGTCCACACCTACCATTCCACCTTTTCTTGCCACTGTTGCCATTGCATCTGTAAGCTGAATTTCCGAGCCTGCGCCCGGTTTTGTTTGTTCAATAATATTAAATATATCGGGTGTTAGTAAGCAGCGCCCCAGTATGCTAAAAAGGCTAAACTCGTTGCCCGGTGTAGGTTTTTCAATCATGTCGGTAATGTTATATATATTATTTTGTATGCACTCAAGCTTCATAGAAGAATACTTGTGTATGCTAAGTGCATCTACCTCTTTAATGGCTACACATGGTTTTTTGTATTGCTCGTAAGCCCTGCAAAGCTGGGCTGCAACAGGGTCTTTTCCCATAATAACATCGTCGCCATACATAACCAAAAACGGCTCGTCGCCAACAAAAGCCTTTGCCTTTAGTACTGCGTGCCCAAGGCCTTTTGTTTCCTTTTGCCTTAAAAAAAATATATCGGCAAGCTTTGCACTTTGCACACTTTCAACGTATAAGTCAGCTTTTGCGCTACCTGCACTTTTTAGTGCACTCTCTAGCTCCGGTGCATAGTCAAAGTGGTCTTCAATACATCCTTTACCCCTGTTTGTAATTATTAATATTTCTTCAATTCCTGCATTTACTGCCTCTTCCACTATGTATTGTATTGCCGGTTTATCTACAATTGGCAGCATCTCTTTAGGTATTGCCTTGGTTGCTGGCAGTACCCTAGTGCCAAGGCCTGCTGCCGGTATTATAGCTTTTTTTACTTTCATATCCGCAAATGTTCCTTTCAAATTAAAATGTTGTTTAATAATACATTCCATATAGCGCCATAATATTTTGTGGCCCTACCCAAAGTGTAAATAAATAACTTAACAAAAACAAACCAACTAATATTGCAACTATTCCTATAATGCTTGGTGCGCCACTCTTTACAAGCATTTGCGAATATTCGTTTTGTGGTAGGTTTTTGTTTTTTATGCTTTGTATTTTTTTAATGGCGTGCTGCCTAAAAAGATACAGTGCATATAACCCAAAAAATATACTAATTACCCAGTTTAACACCATGCATATAAACGATAACGAATTTATAGTTGAATCTGACACCGAAGCAAACATAGTAAACCCGAGCTGTTTTAGCAAAACCATTATAGATGGTATGTTAATTATTGCAATGCCAAGTATGCTAAGGGCAGTCCATCCCCACATCTTTCGGTAAGCAAAGTAAAACGGCGAAAACAACAGTGCGCTCCAGCACAGCGAGGTTTTGCGCTTATTTCCACTTTCATCCATTCTGCTAAATTGGTACAAATAATAAGGGGCAGAATTTCCAATATAAAGGCTCCAATCTCCCGATGAAATACCATCAAACGTTTTATTTGCCGCAGCGCCATACGTTCCTAAACCAAACATACTACCTAAGCTAGCGCCGGCACCCAAATTTTCGCCACCAAATGGCATGCTCGAATTTTGCATGTTTTGGTTTTGCATATTATTTTGCATTGTCCCGGCATTGCTTTGCTGTATGCTCTCGTTTAAACTCCCAAGGTGAATTCCGCAATTTTCGCAAAATAGGTTTGTTTCGGGGTTCTCGGCTTTGCAGTTTGCACACGTGCTCATTTTCACTTCAGGCTGCGGCAATTTATATTCAAACCCACTTGCATGTTCGCTTTCATACATGCATTTTCCGCTTTTTGCGTAGCACGCTCTATGGTAGGGCGCCCCGCACTCAGGACAAACAACTATATCATCACCACTTTTAAATTTTTCATCGCATACGACACATGCCGTATTGATAAAACTGTTCATACTTATCTCCTTTTAAAGGCTATTTTTGTATTTTTAGCCTTGTTTTATAATTTAAATTTACGCATCAGCATTATACCGTGTGATGTAAAGCTAACTCACTGCATTAAAACTAATATTTTGCTCTACTAAGCCTTTTTTATTATGTTTGCACGTTATAAAAAACAATTATATAAAACAACATATATTAACTATACGTTTTACATATACTATATTTTACCCTAAATTTTATAATTTGTATACCTTTACAACAGCCTTTTTAAATAATATAATATATAAATATTAACTTTTTTTTAAAAAAGGCAGTATTTTTTAAAAATTTTATTAAAATTTATTACGAGGTTGTTATAATGATAATACTTGATGACATAAAGCGCAAACTTGGTGAGATGAGCGTTGCTGTTTTGGATTTATCCGACGCACTTGCAATTAATCAATGCAAAATGCGATTAAACGAACTTGAAAACAAAAGTGCCGACCCGTCATTTTACAATGATGCTTCAAATTCCGGTACAGTGTTTGCCGAAATGGGTGAAATTAAACAAAAACTTGAAAGTTATGACAGCTTAAAAACAATGCTATCTGATGCGCAAACGCTTTGCGAAATGTACGATGAAAGCCCTGAAGATGTGCCCGATGATGAGCTTATGCACAGTGTTGACAGTTTGTGTGCACAGTTTGAAGAGATGCGCCTTGTAACCCTATTAACCGGAGAATACGATAAAAATAGCGCTATATTAAGTTTTCATGCCGGTGCCGGCGGTACCGAGGCACAGGACTGGGCGGAGATGTTATACCGCATGTACACAAGATTTGCTACAAGGCACGGCTTTACAACAAAGGTGCTAGATTACCTTGATGGTGATGAGGCCGGCCTTAAAAGCGCATCTATATTAATATCCGGCCACAATGCTTACGGTTTTTTAAAAAGCGAAAACGGAGTTCATCGCCTAGTTAGAATATCGCCGTTTGACTCCTCGGGAAGAAGGCACACAAGCTTTGCATCTTTAGAGGTTATGCCCGAGCTAGACGATAAGATTATGATAGAAATTAATCCTGCCGATGTGAAAATGGAAGTTTTTAGGGCTTCGGGTGCAGGCGGGCAACATATTAATAAAACATCAAGTGCCGTTAGGTTAATACACGAGCCCACAGGTTTAGTAGTTAGTTGCCAAAACGAGCGCAGTCAACTTCAAAACAGAGAGATGTGCATGAAAATGCTGGCTGCAAAACTATACCAAATAAAAGAGCGCGAACACCTAGACAAAATAAGTGATATAAAAGGTGTTCAAAATGCAATTGCATGGGGCAGCCAAATACGCAGTTATGTATTTATGCCCTACACCCTAGTTAAGGACCATAGAACAAATTTTGAAAACGGCAACGTTAATGCCGTTATGGATGGCGATTTAGACGGATTTGTTAACGCCTATTTAAAGGCCTACTCAAAAGGAGAACTTGAAAATTAATTGCATAATATGGTAATATAGTAATTATATATGATGCTGGAGGTATTTTGTATGGTAACAGAGTGTGTAGCAATATTGACAATTGTATTATTTATTATATTTATACTTGTTCGCACAAAACATGTAGATTATGCAGTTAGTGTAATGCCAACACTAATTGTTCCGT
>CAYJLZ010000011.1:7337-29410 GCA_964371265.1 uncultured Bacteroides sp.
CACTTGCTTGTTGTTTTTATAATGTTTGCAACAGGCAAAATACTTTCAATACCAAGGCCCGAAATCGTTCTTGCACTAGCCGACATTATCAGTTTGTCTGTTGCATGTGCACTTTTTGCATTGTTTTCGTTTAAAATTAAAAGCAAAAAAACAAGGCACATTTATTTGTGGACAATGGTTTCGTACAGCGTTATTTTAACAAGTGCATTTATATATCAAACTTATATAAATTTGCTTTCGAGAGTTTAGTTTTTATTTTAACCTGTTATAGGTAATATGGAGGAATTATGAAAAAATTTTCAACACTTTTATTGTGTATACTTTTAATTGCTACTATAATATTAACCGGCTGTGCGCAAATTGTTAACCTTGCAGAATCTGCAATACGCCTTGAATTAGATGATTCAGATAACGGACAGCTGAGTGACAGTTCTGATGCCGACAGCAATAGTAGTTCTGCGCTAGACACATCGCTATCGCCTGTTATAGCCGATTCATTCGAGGCAAACAACGCTATGTCGTATATAATGATGATAAACAACGGCTTTGTTAATAAATTTTTACCCACATTTAACAGTATTGAAGAAATTGATACAGATTTTGTTATTGGCCTTTGTTTTTTACGTGGGCAAGAAGGTGTGGGAGAATTTGCAACTGCTCAAGGAATAGAAAATGCGGCTAAAAACTTTATTAACCCCAGTTTTTCCTACCCTGATGACTACGTGTTTGAAGATTTGTACGACTATTTAATGTGGGATGATGCTCAAGGCGGTTACACCTGGTATGCAACGGGCGGATCGTATTATTTTCACGAGACAAGGCTTATATCGGCATATAAAACCGACAGCGGCAATTTAATTGTAAACACCGCCGAGTATATGCTTGAAGGTGACAGCGAATATATGTGGAATTACGCTGACATTTTAGTTAACAATGAAATAGTGGGCGAGGTTAGATACGAATACACAAACAATGACATGCAACAGGAGAGTTATTATACTTTTTATATTGATGAGGCCGAGCTTCCAATGTATACATATGAGCTGACTGCTGCCGAGAACAATACATATTATGTTATAAGCAAAACTGATTACGAGGGTAACTTTACAATAGGTTAAATTAAATTATAAAAAACCGACAACCCATAGTTAAGCTGATAGCTAACTAAAAGGGCTGTCGGGTTTTTTTTTGTATATTTATTAATTTAACAAAATTTAATTAGTATTTTGTTTTTGCGTATTATTAAACAAATGTGCTGTTTTGTTTGCAAACTTTACAAGCATAAGCATAACAGGCACTTCCACAAGTACGCCCACTATTGTTGCAAGCGCCACAGGGCTTTGTGCGCCAAACAAAGATATTGCCACAGCAACGCTGAGCTCGAAAAAGTTAGATGCACCTATCATACCTGCAGGTGCGGCAATGTTGTGTGGCAGTTTTAAAATTTTGCTTGCAATATATGCAATAGCAAAAATAAGCACTGTTTGTATAATAAGCGGAACTGCAATTAGCACAATATGAAGTGGATTTTCAAGTATTACATTGCCCTGCGTAGAAAATATGATAGTAAGTGTTAGCAACAACCCACCTATTGTAACGTTGTTAAATTTTGGGATAAACTGTGTTTCAAAATAGGTTTTGCCCTTTTTGTTAACAATAATGTTTCTTGTAACTATTCCCCCGGCAAGCGGTATTACCACAAAAAGCACAACTGAAAGTATTAATGTATCCCACGGTACTGTTATGCCGCTTACGCCCAGTAAAAATGCAACTATCGGCGTAAATGCCACAAGTATAATTAAATCGTTTGTAGCAACTTGCACAACCGTATAAGCGGGGTCCCCTTTAGTAAGGTGGCTCCACACAAAAACCATTGCAGTGCACGGCGCTGCTCCCAGTAGTACCGCACCTGCTAAATAATTTGTTGCTAAATCTTCGGGTATAAGCCCACTAAAAATAACAAAGAAAAACAAATAACCTATACCAAACATTGTAAAAGGTTTTATTAACCAGTTTGTAATCCATGTTACAAAAAGACCTTTTGGATTTTTACCAACATTTTTTATGCTTTTAAAATCAACTTTTAACATCATGGGGTATATCATAAGCCATATAAGTATTGCAATTGGTATGCTTACGTTTGCAAACTCAAACAATGCAAGTGTGTTTGGTATTATTGGCAAAAATTTGCCTATAAGTATACCTGCAATCATGCACAGTATTACCCAAACCGTTAAATATCTCTCAAAAAATCCTATTGCACTCTCGCTTCTTTTTTTCATTATAAATCTCCAATTTTTATAAGTTTAAACTATTTTTTACTAGCCTTGTAAAAACTATGCCCGCCCGACAAATTGTAAACCTCTTCAAACCCATTTCCTATTAAAATGTTTTGTGCTGCGTTGCCTGTTACGCCCTTGTTACAAAATACAACTGTCGGTTTTGTTTTATCCAGTGTGTTTATTTGCTGCCTAAGCTTTGCATGTGGTATATTTTGAGCGTTTTTAACTGTGCCTTTAGTTGTAAAATCACTATTGCTCCTAGCGTCTATTAGCTGTACATCGCCAATATTTTCAAGCTTGCTTGAACTAACAAGCGGCCTGTTTTTGTTTATTGCATTGTCAAGTATCATACCAGTGTAGTGCACAGGATCTTTCGTAGTTGAAAACGGCGGTGCATACGCTAAATCTAAGTCAAACAACTCGTCAACACTAGCTTTGTACGTTATTAGTGTTGCAAACACATCTATGCGTTTATCTACACCCTGTGCACCTATTATTTGCACACCCAAAAGCCTATTTGTTTGCATGTCGGCAACAGCTTTTATTGTCATCTCTTTTCCACCCAAGTAGTGCGGTTTATCGGGTTTTATATTGTGGCAAACTTGCACATCAAATCCTTGTGCATGTGCTTGTTTTTCAGTTAAACCTGTAGTTGCCACAACTGTGTCAAACACTTTAAAAATTCCTGTGCCAAGGTTACCCTTATATTGCATAGTGCCACCACTTGCACAGTCGCCCGCTATTCTTCCGGTTTTATTTGCAGTGCTTCCCAGTGGTGCATATGTAGCTTTACCTGTAATTTTCGAAAAAGTTTGCACACAGTCTCCGCATGCGTAAACATCAGCTAGGTTTGTTTGCATATGGGCGTTTACTTTAATTGCTCCTGTTTCTCCTAATTCCACACCACTAAGCTGTGCAAGTTCTACATTAGGCTTTACTCCTATCGACATTATCACCATGTCGGCATTAAGCTTTTCTGACGATGACAAATATACCTCTTTTGCCTCTATCTTTTCAATTTTTACCGATTTGCAAACTTTCACACCGTTTTTTTTCAATATTCCCTCAAGCATATTAGCCATGTCTTCATCAAGGTTTGGTGTAATTTTATCGGCAAGTTCAACCAGCGTTACCTCTATGTTCTTTTTTATTAAATTTTCACACAGCTCAAGCCCTATAAAACCGGTACCCGCAATAACAGCCGTTTTAGGGCTATTATCTTTAATATAATTTTCTATTTTCAATGCGTCTTTTATAGTTCTAAGTGTAAAAACATTATTTTTGCCAATTCCATCTATTTGTGGTTTAACAGCAGTTGCACCTGTTGCAAATATTAATTTATCGTAGGCGTCGTTAAACTTTTCTCCGGTAACTAAATTTTTAACCTCAACATATTTTTCTTTTGTATTAACGCTAAGTACTTCGTGTAGGGTTAAAATATTAATGTTATATTTTTTTTTAAAAAACTCCGGGTCCCTTGGTGTAAGCTCTTTAACATCTTGCACAACGCCACCAATATAGTAAGGCATACCGCACCCCGAATATGATATATGCTCATCTTTTTCGTATATGGTAATTATTGCACTGTCGTCGTTTCTTCTCGCCTTTGCCGCTGCAGACGTTCCCGCTGCCACTGCCCCAATTACTACAATTTTCATAATATCCTCCTTTTGTTTTGTAACACGTAATAAAACTAATTTATCGCTTTAATTTTGCCATATTATATATATCAATTTTTTTTGATGTATTTATTAAAATAAAATCCATCAAGCAGATGGATTTTCAATTTTATCTAAGTAAAAATTATTGTGTGTTTGTTTAATGTTGGGAGTTGTAAGTTTTTTTAACATATTACATGCATTTTTACTTCCACTCTCGTTAAGTGAATAGTGAGTCCACTTTCCGCTTTGTCGTGCATTAACAATGCCCGATTCGCAAAGAACTTTCATATGGTACGAAAGGGCTGATTGCTTTATGCACATAATATCCGATAACACACATGCACACTTTTCACCGTCGCGCAAAAGTTCTAGTATTGCAAGGCGTTTTTCATCACTTACTGCTTTAAATATTTTTACATCGTTCTCATAACTCTTGCTCAATTTTATCACCACACAAATTTTAATGTATTTTCATTATATTATTTTAAACTTAAATTGTCAACAATTATATCAATTTTTTTTGATGTGTTTTTAGTTTTACTTGTTTATATCGCAATTATAACATTTATTTTACATAATTGATGCATTTTCTATTGACATATTACAAATTTTATATTATCATATGAATAATCATTCATACATGGTGGTGATAAAGTGAGCGCAAAAAGAAATGATAATTATAGCGGCAAAGGCGGCGAGGACATTATAAGTGATGTTGCTGTATTTTTAAAAATTTTTAGTGACAAAACACGAATTAGATTACTAAACCTGCTATTAAAAGGCGAGATGAACGTCGGTGAGTTATCTCAACAAATGCACATGAGCCAATCAGCAATAAGCCATCAGCTTAGAGTTTTAAGGCACAATAACCTTGTAACTGCGAGAAAAGACGGTAAAAATGTTTACTATTCAATTTACGATGAACATGTAAAACTTTTATTGAATCAGTGCATTGTTCATGTGACAAACACAAAAGAGCGTTTGTTATAAATTAATGTGTTTGTTTTATTATCGGTTTAATTTATTTTTAATAATTTTAATATAAAAAGGAGTAATTATAATGGAACAACAAGTTTTTACATCCGGCAACGGCGCAATGCCAGCATCGTTAAACGACCAACACCTTGCCTGTGTTCTTTTGCTTGACACATCAACAAGTATGGAAAACGCCGATGCAATAGGCGCCCTAAACGCAGCTGTTAAATCATTTCGCACACAGTGCATGGCCGACGATGCTTTGTGCAGAGGCCTTGACATTGCGGTTGTTACGTTCGACAGTGAAATTAAGGTTGTGCAAGAATTTACACCTGTAAGCTACATGGAGGTTCCCACCCTTGTTGCTAACGGCCAAACAAGTATGGGCGGTGGGCTTAATGTGGCACTTGATATGCTAGAGCAAAGAAAAACACAGTATAAAGAGCTTGGTGTACCATACCATAGGCCATGGATATTTATGATTAGTGACGGCGCCCCAAACGATGATTACGCCTCTGCGTTTGCACGTTTAAAAGATATGCAATCGCAAAAAAAGGTAGAGCTTTGGGCTGTTGGCGTTCCCGGGTACGACAAAGAAATTATTTGCTCTTTAACAAAGCGTGTAATAGAGCTTGATGCCAATTTAAACTTTGCAGGCCTGTTCGAATGGCTTTCTACAAGCTTATCGGTGAAAGCGCAGTCTAAACCGACAGATAAGGTTAAGTACAGCAATTTACCCACGGGAAGCAGTGTGGTGCCTGATGATTGGGGAGAATAATACATACTATGACGGCTATACATTTTCACTTACAGGGCGCAGCCATGTAATAAGTGGCAAACCCTGCCAGGATGCGAATATTGCCTATGTAACCGAAAATAACCTGTGTTTTTTGGCAGTTGCCGATGGTGTTGGCAGCAGCGAGTTCTCCGACAAAGGTTCGGCACTTGCCACAAAAACACTGTGTGAATATTTTAAAAAATATTACGACGAAACGTTTACAAACGCTCATTTGTTAACGCTGCTTCGCGGCGGATTTTGCGCTGCACTTTGCGCTGTGCAAGATTTGGCCGAGAGTGAAAAACAAGATATATACGAATACTCCACAACTTTAACAGCGTGTATTTATAATGGACAAAGTGTTGTTATTGGCCATGTGGGCGATGGCGGAGTTATTGCCGTTGATGAAAGCGGTAATTACAAAAGCCTTACTAGCGTACAAAAAGGCGATGCGTACAACGAAGTTTACCCTTTATCTGTTTGCGAGATGTGGAGCTTTGAGGCGTTTGAAGGGCCGTTTAATGCCATAGTACTGTTTACCGACGGTGTGCTTGACGTAGCAATGCCGCCCATGCTAAAAAAAGAAGATAGCCAAATTTACAACAGGTTTTTTTCGCTTTTTTTACCGTACAAACAAAACACAAACCCCGAGATAATAAAGCAAAACATCGTACAATTGTTACAAAGCGACGATTACAATTTTATGAAAGACGATTTATCTGCTGCGGCGGTTTGGAAGAGCGGTACTGTTATTGAACTTCCTAGCAAAGATTACTTAAAAGAACCCGATTGGACGCTTATTCAAAACAAAATTTACAGTAGCCTTTATCCAAACTTAAATAAAAAGGAGAACAGCGAAAATGCTGCTGAAAACGAAGAGCCGCAGCGTAACGATTAAGGACAGCTACTTTGCAAAAGGTGGCGAGGGCTGTGTACACGACATTACAAGAGATAAAAACAGCGTTGCAAAAATATATCATAAAAAGCAGCGCACAAAAGAGCGCGAGCAAAAAATACTTGCCATGTTAGGCAGCCCTCCACAGGGTAATTTATCAAAGCAAGTAGCATGGCCCACCGATATTTTGTACTCGCAAAGCGGTGAATTTATGGGCTTTATTATGCCCAAAATTACAGGTACAATTGAAATAAGCGAAATCTACTCTTTTGATAACAGAAAAAAATATCCATTTACTTTTTATATACAAGTAGCTCAAAACTTGTGTGCCGCAGTTAATGCTGTACACAGTGGCGGGCATGTTTGCGGAGATTTAAACCACGCCAATGTTCATGTCAATCCAATAACTTCGCTTGTAACACTTGTGGACACTGACTCGTACGAAATAAAAGGTAAACGCGGGCGCAGATTTAGGTGCCCCGTTGGTTTACCCGAGTACGTGCCGGCAGAGGTTGGCAAGGTACTTAACATGGGAGAAAATTTGCGCACTACAAGTTTGCCCACCTTTACAAAGTACACCGATTATTTTGCGCTTGGCATACATATTTTCAAGTTGCTTATGAACGGTGCACACCCTTACGCTTGCAGTGTTACAAATCCTAAGTACTCGGGTTCGGAGTTTACGCTGGATAAAAATATAGTTGACGGTGTTTTTCCTTATAGGTATGGAGAAACCCGTGTTTCACCTCCGAAGTATGCACCTAACATAAACAGTTTGCCAGCAAGTTTAGTTAAGCTTATAACAAAAACATTCGACACTAAAGCAAATTCATCACCGGTTACACGCGCAACGCCACAGCAGTGGTACGATGAACTTGGCACTCTTGAAAAAAGCTTAATTCAGTGTCCTAACTCTGTTAATCATCAGTATTACAACAAAAATTCCACTTGTCCCCTTTGTGAAACCGAGAAAATACTTTCCGGCATTTTAAGCAAGCCAAACCCTGTGCCCATTGGAAAACCTATTAAAGTACCAAGCCCTGTTACTGCTCCCCCCTCAGGCATTTCAAATACCCCACCCTCGCCATTTCGGCCTACCGGTGGCGGCTCAACGCGGCGGTCAATTTTTAGCGTTGTAATAGAATTTATACTGTTTATATTATATTACATGTGGCTACCTATTAAGTTTGTTTTAACATTGCCGTTTAAACTATTAAAAAAGCTTAACAAATACCCTGTGGGCGTTATTTTGGGCATAGTGTCTTTTGTTTGTTTCGAGCTTTTTATTTTTTGGCTTTTATCTCTAATACCTCTTTCGGGCTGGCTTTGGAACATAATTTTGTTTGCTTTAATGGTTTTAAGCGTTTATGGGCCATTTTTAATTTGTACTATTATTGTGGAAATAATCAAATATACTCCTCCGCCAAAACAAGGTATTATGGGCGGCATGTATTATACCCTTGAAAAGAGCAATTACTTAGCAATGGTGCTTTTCCCTACTGGCATAATTATTATACTGGCAACAGGTGGCATGCCCGAAGTTTCATTTAATATTCAAATGCCATCTATCGAGGGTATTTCACTTTCGGGGCCCATTGCATTTTGGCAAAGTTTGCCGCCTTTACTTGCTTACGGGGGTATAGGCATAGTTGCACTTATACTTGTTATTATACTTCGAGAAGTGCCTATTACCGGCTTTGTTTTAGGCTTTGGCGTATGGGTTGGATTTCAATTTTTGGGAATTTGGCTAATGGGCGTTGTAAACGTAAATGCGTGGTGGTTTTGGTTTGTTCGCCTTGCATGGTTTGCAATTATGCCGTATATACCTCTATGGATTTTTGCACTATTAGACAGTATATTTGTGCCCTTTAACACACTTTGGGAAAACATGTGTATTGTTATGAATGCCAGTTTTTTTATAACTATATTTTGTTACGGCGGTTTTGCACTATATTCCACATGGGGTACAGGTTTATTAAACATGATAATTTATCCAATACTAATTTGTGCTCCCGCAACTTTTCTGTTTGCAAAGTTTCCTGATATCACATCCGATTTGATTTAACTTTTACTTAATAAAATAGAGCACACCATGTTATTGCTACTAGCATTACATGGTGTGCTTTACAATTTTTATAAAGATATATCGGCATAAGACGCAAGCATATTAGCTATATCATCCGCATCGTCACGCACTACTACTTTTGCCCAATATTCCACTCTATCTTCCGGCAAGTCCAAATCTCCATATTCGGAATCGTCAAATACAAACAAAACTTCTTCAGCCTTTTTCATCTTTTCCCTAACATTTATGTTTATATGGTCGCATATAACAACAGAACTTCCCTCGTTTACCAGTATGGCATGGTCGCCTCCACCGTATATAAGTGCTGGATAGTACGCAGCTACATGATCATCTTCATCGGCCCAAATGCATATTGATCCCTCGTCGTTTTCAAGCACGTTGTAATATGTAAGCGCACTTATATTATCACATTTTATGGTGCTGTAAAAATTAACAGTTTCCTGGCTTACATTAAGCTTCGAAACAATTTCTCTGTCTTTACTGTCAATAACTTCAATTTCTTTGCCTTTAGCATTTGTTGTACTGCCCTTTTTAAATGGATAATGTCGGTTACCACGTTTCATTTCTTTATACATTGTTTCAGGATCAACGCTGTTTGAATCACTTATTTTAACTTTTGCCATTTGCACTGGAGCGTATGTTTTAAACTCGCAATCGTCAATGTCGGCCATTTCGGTAATAAACGGGTACTGCCTACCGCAAAAAATAAGTGCCTCTCCTCGCTCTTTGTCAAGCCTTTGTAATTGTGATATAGATATAAGCGGCTGTTTTCTTATTTCGGAACCCTCATGAATATATATGTTTCCGCAAAGATTGCTAATCTCTTGCAAAAGCTCAATTTCCTTACTACTTAAAAACACCCAATTTTCGCAGTTTCCTTTAATAGTGTGCGCTTCATCGCGGTATTTTTGCTTTATTTGATGCATACTCTGAAGCACCAAAAAGAATCTAATATTCCTACTTCTTGCCGCCGATATCATGCTTGGCATATCCGGTATTGCAGGTATGTTTGCAAACTCGTCAAGCATAAAATTAACGCGAACAGGCAGTTTTAGGCCGTTTTCGCTCTGTGCCTTTATTACTAAAGACTCGTAGCACTGCTTTATAAAAGTTGTTGCAATAAAATGATAGTTTGTACGCTCATCGGGCACAATAAGGTAAAGTGCTGTTTTTTTATTTCCAATATTCATAAGGTCGAACGAATTGCTACACATGTTTTCCACAAGTGCCTCTTGCGTCATAAACACACCAATAAGTGTAAATAAAACCGACTGCACGTCTCCCCTTGCTCTATCGGAAGATCCGGCTATACCGTCGTAATTTAGCCTTGCAATGCTATCCTTATCGGCCAGTTCCATAATGTTTTTTAAATAGTTCTGTGTTAAATCGTCCATGCTAAGGCCCATTGCCTTTGCCGTTACTTCGTCGGAAGTACCCTTTGCAAACTCTGTACAAAACATAGTAAATGTTTTTAAATTGCACTCCTCCAGAGTACAGCAGTCTAGCATAAGCATTAGTATTGACAACGCAACGCTCCTTGCGGCATTTACCCAAAATATGTCGTTTGTAGTTGTCATTTGTTTTTCGCTTATAGCGTTAACAAAATCATTTAGGCGTGATATAGCGCCCTCTTTATCCCCGCTTTTATACAGTTTATAAGGCAAATCAAGCGGGTTCCATGTATCACCCAGCGTTAAATCTCTGTAATTAAGCACAACAACATCATAGCCGTTTTGCTTTGCCATACCCGAGGTTTTTGCATACAGCTCTCCCTTTGGATCGGTTGCAACAAAGCTCTCTCCGGCTCCTATTATTAAGTTAAGTGTCGGCATACAAAAAAGGCGTGTTTTTTTACTGCCTGTGCTTCCAAATATAATGCTGTGTCCATCTAAATTTTCAACATACGCCACCTTGCCATCGTTTAAAACGGGCAAGCCTGCATTATCGTATTTATCATCGCTAAGCACAACAGGTTGCGTCATAGAGGCAATTTCTTCCTTATTGGCCCATCGTGTTTCGCCGTACATTGAAAAATATTTTGAAAATTTATAATTATCACTGTTCATTTTCGTTACCTCCAAACCCAATTTTGCGCAGTTTGCTTTCAGAATGAAGTTTTTCAATAAAGTCGCTATTCTTTTCAAAATCTTTTAAGTAGTCGGCAATAATTGTTTCACTGCCTTGTTTTAGTGTACTGTTAAGTTCAAACGCTATGTCTAAACAAAGGCGGTTAACCGTTTTATATCCATAAAAATATTCACTTTTCATAAGTTTTGCTATGCTCTCGCATATCAAATTTTGCGCGCTTTCATCTAAATTCAAGTTATATTGTTTTAACATTTCTGTACAGTACTGCGTAAACTCAGCCTCACTTGGGTATAAAAAATCTACATTTCTAACCCTGCAAAAAGCGTTAAGCACTTTTTGTGCCTTCGCAGTTTGGTCTGCTTTAAAGTTGTCTGCCATAAAAATAAGGCACACGTGTTCGTCAATTACTGTTAAGTAGTCCAGTATTTTTATAAAATTTTCTTCATGTGTGCTGTCGGCCCACTGTGTAATATCTATTGCAACTATGCCCCTAAACTCATTTCTAAAACCTGCGGCATTGCGCAGTTGCTCAATAAGCCTTTTAAGTTCATAAACTTCAGTGCCGGGCCTACAATACTCCAAATAAAACTCAATAAATTTTACGTCACCATAAAAGTCCATAAATCCTACATTGTATAAATATTCACTTATCAAGCGTAAAAAATTTGTTTTTCCCGCACCGGGTTTGGCGTTTAAAAATATGTTGGGCAATAGCAAAGGAGCGTTAATGTTTTTGCTTTTTAAATTGTCAAAGGCATTGTTCCACTTAACAATTACATCTTTTGCTTGAGAAAGACCATTTAAATTCATTATTTTATCGTAATATTTTTGTGAATTCACTTTATTTCTCCTTTTTGTCAAAATATAATATTGTGTTAAAGCTTTTTAATTTGCATTGAAACCTCTTTTTCGCCGTCGTTAATTAGCTGCGCACCTACTTGTTTAAAGCCGCACATCTGATGAAAGGAAAGTGAGGGTGTGTTTATAGGCTTAATATTTATTTCTGCTGCTATGAACTTATAGCCGTCATTTTTTGCCTTTTCAAATATTCTTTTGTATATAAATTTACCGTACCCTTTGCCCTGACAATCTTCACTTACAATCACTCTGTCTATGTAAATAAAGTTGTCGTACCTATCACTAAACCACTTATAATTCACGCTTTCGTATTCTTTACCTTTATCAAGCGCTATTAAGCACGCCTGCACAACACCATTTTGCTCAATTACCCAAAAATATTTTGCGTTTTCAAACAATTGTTCACACAGCTTCATATCCATAGGCGATAAAAACTGCACCAAATTTTCGTTCAAGTTTAAAACATCGCTAAAATGTCTTTTTTCGGCATTAATTATTTGTATATCGTTCATTTGCTACCTCTATAATATTACGAACCCAAATAAGCCGCACGCACTTTTTCATCATTTGCAAGCTCTTTAGCATCACCGCTCATTGCAATGTTGCCCGTTTCAAGCACGTATGCCCTATTTGCAATTTCAAGTGCCATTTTGGCATTTTGCTCTACCAACAGCACAGTTGTTCCGGCTTTATTTATGTCTTTAATTATTTTAAAAATTTCTTGCACTAAAAGAGGTGAAAGCCCCATGCTTGGCTCGTCCATAAGTATCATTTTAGGGTTGCACATAAGCGCCCTGCCAATGGCAAGCATTTGCTGCTCGCCTCCCGACAGCGTACCCGCCGCTTGCTTGCGACGCTCTTTTAAACGCGGCAAACGCTCAAAAACCATTTCATAATCTGCTGCTATTGCATCGCTACCGTCTTTTCTTGTATATGCGCCAAGTTCTAGGTTTTGTTGCACTGTAAGGCGAGAAAACACCCTTCTTCCCTCGGGTACATGTGTTAAGCCAAGGTGTATAATTTTGTGTGCCTCCATGCCGCTAATAAGCTTATCGCAAAATTTTATTTCTCCGCTTGCAGGTTTTATTAGATTACTAAGCGCATGTAAGGTTGTTGTTTTTCCAGCTCCATTCGCACCTATAAGCGTAACTATTTCGCCCTGATTAACCTCAAAGCTTATATTTTTTATTGCGTTTATTGCATCGTAATTTACAACAAGGTTTTTTACCGTTAACATTTAAACTATTCTCCCCCCAAATATGCGGCTATTACTTTAGGGTCAACTCTAACCTCTTCGGGCAATCCCTTTGCAATAACTCTTCCGTAATCAAGCACTGTAATTTCTTCGCACAGTCCCATTACAAAGTGCATGTCGTGTTCTATTAACAGTATTGCTATTTCAAATTTATCTCTAACAAATTTTATGGTGTCCATAAGTTCTTGTGTTTCACTGGGGTTCATTCCTGCAGCCGGCTCGTCTAACAAAAGCAGTTTAGGGTTTGTTGCAAGTGCTCTGGCAATTTCAAGTTTTCTCTGCTGTCCGTACGGCAAATTTTTTGCAAGTTGCTTTGCACTTTCATCTAAGCCAAATATTTTTAAAAGTGCCATTGCCTTTCCCTTTATTATTTTTTCTTTTTCAAAGTACTTTGGTGTGTGTACTATGCTGTAAAAAAGCGAGTACTTTACCTGTTCGTGTAAAGCTACCTTAACGTTATCTATTACACTCATATCTTTAAAAAGTCGTATATTTTGAAAAGTTCTTGCAATGCCGCATGCGTTAATTATATCCGGGCGCTTGCCTGTAATATTTTCTCCGTCTAAAATAATATCGCCCTCGTTTGGGGTATAAACACCTGTAAGTAAGTTAAATATTGTTGTTTTGCCTGCACCGTTTGGCCCAATAAGGCCGTAAAGTTGTCCTTTATTTACAGTTAAATCAAATTTATCCACAGCTTGTAATCCGCCAAAAACTATGCCAAGGTTACTAACTTCAAGTAATGCCATACTAGTTCCCCCCTTTCGAGGTTCGTTTAACGCTAATTATGCTTTTGGCTTTTAATACAACAATATTGCGTATTTGCACCGCTTTTGGCGCATTGTTAACAATCATCATAAGTATTAAAATAATAGCGTAAATTAACAGCCTGTACGATTCAAGTTCTCTTAAAAGTTCGGGCAATATAGTAAGTGCCGCCGCCGCAATTATACTGCCTCGCATGTTGCCCATGCCGCCAACCACAACAAACACAAGTATAAGTATGCTTGTGTTGTAGTCAAATCGGCGCGCTACAACTGTTGCAAGGCTATGAGAATAAAGCACACCTGCAAGCCCTGCCAATGCCGCCGATATTGTAAAGGCAATTATTTTATATTTTGCAACATTAATGCCAACGCTCTGTGCGGCAATGCGGTTATCTCTTATAGACATTACTGCGCGACCTGTGCGAGAACGTATTAAGTTTAGCGCAACTACTAGCGCTATCATAACAAATATAAATCCCCACACAAAGTTTGAAAGTCTGGGTATTCCGGTTACTCCCTGTGCACCATTAATTATCATTTCGCCGCCCTCTTCAAGCTGCAATGCCGACGAGTTCTCAAACGATAATTTAAATCCGCTTGAGTCCATACCTATGTAAAATGAATTAAGAACATTTTTAATAATTTCACCAAAGGCAAGTGTTACAATTGCAAGATAATCGCCCTGTAAGCGAAGAACAGGTATGCCTATTAAAAATCCTACAAAACCTGCTGCTATAACGCCCAAAACTACTGCAATTATATACGATACAACCGGTGGCAATGTGTTTTGTGTTGTTATCGTAATAAATGTACCCACAAAAGCTCCAACACTCATAAACCCGGCGTGACCAAGGCTTAACTCGCCCAAAATACCAACTGTTAAATTTAGAGAAATCGCCATTATTATATAAGAGCATATAGGTACAAGCTGGCCTACCAGTACGTTGCTAAGTAGACCTGCACTACCGGCCGCTTGCAAAATTATAAATGTAATAACAACAATTGCATACGTTATAAAATTGTTAAGCGTTGTTTTACTTTTTAATATTGTACTCATTTTATTCACCTACACTTTCTCGTGTGTTTTTTTGCCGAGCAAACCTGTAGGTTTAACAAGCAACACAATTATTAAAATACCAAAAACAATAGCATCGGCCATTTGAGATGATATATAAGCCTTTCCAAGGCTCTCTATTACACCAAGCAAAACTCCGCCTATCATAGCACCGGGTATGCTGCCTATACCACCAAAAACAGCCGCAACAAACGCCTTTATTCCCGGCATTGCACCTGTTGTTGGGTCTAGCGTTGGGTATGCCGAGCAAAGTAAAGCGCCTGCAATTGCGGCAAGTGCGCTACCTATTGCAAATGTAAGCGAGATTGTTGAATTTACATTAATACCCATAAGTTGAGCTGCTCCCTTGTCCTCCGACACGGCAAGCATTGCCTTGCCTGTTTTTGTGTTGTTAACAAAAAGAGTTAGCAATATCATTATTATTGCGCTTACAACAAGGGTTACCATTGTTTCGCCCGTAACAACTAAGCTACCGCCAAACAGTTTAAGCGATTGTATATTTACAACGCTTGTAAATATTTTTGGCGAAGAGCCAAACAAAATAAGTGCAATGTTTTGTAGAAGGTAACTTACACCTATCGCCGTTATAAGTACTGCCAAACTGGGCGCTGCCCTCAAAGGTTTATACGCCACTCTTTCAATAACAATGCCCAGCACCATGCAAAACATTACTGCCACCGCAATTGCTACAATAGCTGGCAAACCAAGCGTAGTTACAAATGTAAATATTACATACGAGCCTATCATAATAACGTCACCATGGGCAAAGTTTAGCATACGCGCTATGCCGTATACCATTGTATAACCCAGTGCTATTATGGCATATATACTGCCAAGGCTTATACCGTTTAATAAAAACGCAACAAAATCCATATATTCTCCCCCAGCGCAATTATAAAAACAAATACGCCTGCAATAAAATTAAATTATTTAACTTATTACAGGCAATATTTGCAATTATTTTTATTTTAAATTATTATTGTGCGGCAACATAAGCGCCGTCTTGAATTTCATATATAGCAAGTTCTTTTATAGGTGCGCCGCCTGCATCCCAAGTAACGCCTTTACCTGTTACGCCGTCAATAGTCATTTGTGCAAACTCGCCTTTCATTGCCTCGCACATGTCAGATGCGCTCATGTCGCCGGTAGCGCTTACAGCTGTGCATGCTGCATACAGTGCGTACATAGCGTCGTAAGCACCTGCTGCAAATTGGTTGGGGTCTTCGCCGTATTTTGCGTTATAAGCCGAAACAAAGGCAACCGTTTGCTCATCTTGAGAATTTATTGAGAAAGGTGTTAAAAGCATAACGCCCTCAGCAAGGCTAACATCGAAGTTTTCAATTGCTAGCAAGCCGTCAAGTCCGTCACAGCCAAAGAATATTGGCTCATAGCCCATTGCATCTGCCTGCGTTAAAATTAGAGAAGTCTCTGTATAATAGATTGGCAAGAAAATAAGCTCTGCACCTGCTGATTGCAATTTTTGAAGTTGCACGTTGAAGTCTGTATTGCTGTCAGCAGTAAAGCTTTCATCGGCAACTACCTCAAGTCCAAGTTCAGTTGCCTTTGCAACAAATGCATCGTGAATACCTACTGAATATGTGCTCGATGCGTCGTAAATAACGCCCACTTTACTTGCAAGACCATTGTCTGCTATAAATTCTGCCGAAACTTCGCCCTGTTGTGGGTCCGATCCGCATATACGATAAGCATTGTCGTTAGCAATCGCTTCTTCAGCTGTTGCCGACGGTGTAAGCATGAACATGTTATCAACAGCAGCTTCTGCGGCAACTGCTATACAAGGAGTGCTTGTAACAGTTCCCATAAGCATTTGCATATCCCAGTCTTTTAAAGTGTTATATGCGTTGATAGATTTCTCAGGGTCATTCTCGTCATCTTGAAAGTTAAATTCAAACTGAATGTCGCCGCCCATTGCGTTGATTTCCTCAACGGCAAGCTCTGCGCCATTTTTAACTGCTGTGCCATAAACTGCGGCATCGCCTGTTGTGGGGCCAATGCCACCTATTTTAATAACTTGTGCTGTTGTAGCTGATTCGTCTGCGCCTTGCTCTGCTTGGCTTGTCGCCTCAGATGCAGGTGCGTCAGTAGAGCCGCAAGCTACCATGCTGAATGCTAATAGTGCAACCAACATTAATGCTAATACTTTTTTCATTTTATTACCTCCATAATTATAGGCACTTATCAAGCACCTTTCTTCGCCTTTCCCTCTTATTTAAAAGGCAAAGTTACATCTCATCGTTAATTTAAGATGCATTTAATTAATTTTATACTAAAAACATAAACGTTGCAATACACTATTGCTACATACTTTATGTACAAAACATGTTTTTTTAATGTAAAATTACTAAAAAAAAGCAAAAATCAGTGTTTTAGTTGAAATTTTGCAACTATCGCTTGTTATTTACTTTGTATCAATTATCATGATAAAATAAAATTCAATTAAATTTTATCAAATTTCATATCTCGAACATTCTTTATGACAAAATTAACATTATAGAAAAAATACTATGCTAAAAATTACAAAACAATAACCCCTGCCCAAGTTGGCAGGGGTTA
This sequence comes from uncultured Bacteroides sp., assembly GCA_964371265.1. GTDB lineage: Bacteria > Bacillota > Clostridia > Oscillospirales > Ruminococcaceae > Ruthenibacterium. The sequence continues at coordinate 24,632 of CAYJLZ010000011.1, forward strand.
TTGCTTTTAACGCGTTAATTTGGAGATATATGTATAATTGATATAAACAAGCTAAATATTAAACTTCCTCAAAGAAGTCCGGGTTAAGCTCAATTCTAACAACACCTACGTCTGCTGCTGTCCAGAATCCCGCATCAACTTCGTCGCCGCTTCTGTTGTTTGTTACAACATATTCGCCGTCCTCGTCGAAATATCCCTCTGTTACGCTTAGGTACGGTATTGTGCGTACATTTAGGAAGTCTGCACTGTGTGCAGCACCTGTTGAAAGCTCGACTGTACGTGTGGGGAACAGCATTAACTTGTAATGTGCGCCTGTTATGTAAAACACTCCGTTGCCCTCGTATACAATAAAGCCTTTTGCCTTTTCTGTTGCGCCCGGTTTTGCAAAGTGCCTGCTATCCATACCGCCCGAGGCACCCATATTAAACAGGCTACCGCTATTGTTCATATAACGAACACTACCTGTATAGTCGCCAAAGTCAATGCTTTGAGAAATCATTCCCTCTAATTGATAAACGGCATGAAGTTTACCTGTACCTTGATACTTTTCAATTAGGTGTTTACTACTGCTTAAAATGTTTATAGCTTCTATACCCTCGCTTGCTAGCTGGGCAAGCGGCCCTTGTGCACTTGCGTACATGTCAATTCCAAAGTAATGAATACCGCACATATTGTGTTCTGCAACTGCTTTCATTGCCATTGTAACGCCAAGTCCGGAACCCAGTGATTCCGGTAAATAGTATGGCTGTTTACCGTCACCGTATGTAGAGTTCATCAAATCCCACGTGTCGCGGTCTTGCAAATAAATGTCGGGCGCTATTGTGTCGAGGCTTGGCGAGCAAAGCCTAAATAGCTCGAGTGTTTTGCAAACTGCGCCGCCCGACGGGTAGTTAGAACCCGGAACTTTGTTGTACATTTCGCCAATCCAAACGTTTGTGTACATAGGTAGCGGCAAAATTTCTTTGCCGGCAGCTGCAATCTCTTCGCAATAGCATGCAATTGCGTAAGATGTTAAAAATTCGCCCGCATCTTTACCGAATAAATCTTCCCATGTTCCGCTTTTGTTGTAGTGTTTTGCTACAATTTCGGGTACTTCATCGTTTAGCAGTTTTGTAACACTTTCATCATAATCTCTCGATGTGCCTATTAAACCCGGCTCGTTTTGAACTTGAACCGAAATAACCGTGTCGCTTTTATCGTACGATTTAATTCTTTTGCAAAGTTCTACAAAAGCTGTTTTATCTGCTTGCTTTGTCTCTTCGCAGTGAGGGCTTAATGTTGCAACAGGCAAACCGTCTGTCCCTTTTGCCCATCTAAAGCGTTTACGGTCTAATTTCACCCACCTTGGTGTGTAGTGAGAGTTACCGTTCTTCCATGTTCCAAACCACAAAACAACTAACTTTAGGTTGTATTTTTTAGCGTTATCAATTAAATTGTGCAAAATAGTGGGATCAAATACGCCCTCTTCCGGCTCAAACTTTTCCCAGTATACAGGCATCGCAATAGTATTCATTTTAATTTCACTACAAAATTTACAAGCTTCTTCCACTCTTTCCGGCTTGTAACTTGTAGAATTGTTAACTTGCCCTCCTATGGAGAAAAAGTCTTTGCCATTAACTTTGAACAAACTATTCATAAATAATCTCCTACCTTTTATATTTTTATTTTTAGCTGTTATGCTTTAGGTACAAATTCATCTATTGCATTGTCGAGTATTACCATGTCCTCTTGCGATAATTGCCAATCAAAAGCCTTTGCATTTTGATTTGCGTGCTTAACTTTGCTTACACCTAAAATAGCAGTACTTACAAATTCTTTTTGTACGTTCCAGTTAATTGCCACTTCGCTCGGTGTTGCATCGTATTTTGCACCAACTTCGTCCATTACTTTTAGCAATTTTTGTATGTTGTCAAACATTGGCTGCTTAAAGTATGGGTAAAAAGTACTTCTTGTGTCCCTCGCTCCAAAGTCGGGTAATGTTCTGTAAGCGCCTGTAAGCACACCCGCACCAAACGTTGCGTACGACATTGTGCCAATATTATTTTCATACGCTGATTTAAATGCGTCTTCAAACTTGCGGTTTACCATCGAGTACTCTAATTGAATTGCACCGACAGGTAAAATTTTGTTTGCTGCAAGAACTTGCTCTTTTGTAAAATTGCTTAAACCGTAACTTTTAATTTTACCTGCTTTAATCAATTTTTCAAACGATGCAACTATTTCTTCAATAGGTGTTTTTTCATCGGGCCAGTGTGCAAAAAGCATATCTATGCAATCTGTTTGCAGGCGCTTTAACGACGCCTCGCACCCACCAATAATTTCATCTTCAACAAGGCTTTTGTACATGCTTTGCGGGCCTTTTTCCCTGTCGTAATTTAAGCCGCACTTTGTAATAATATATATACTATCTCTTTTTCCCTTAAGTGCCTCGCCCAATATAACCTCTGCCCTACCGTATCCAAAATCGTCCTCTGTGGGGTTTCCAAAACCGTAAACAGGTGCTGTATCTATTGCATTTACTCCGCTGTCAATCATCGCCTCTATTGCAGCTACCGATTCTTGTTTGTTAACCTCGCCCCAGCCTGCGCCGCCTATGCCCCATGTTCCTATGCATATTTCAGATATTTTTGCATTTGTGTTTCCAAAAGTTTTATACCTCATCGTATACTCCATTCCGTCGATTTTATATTGCTATTTTTAATAATATAAACGACAATCATTTTTTCAGTTTGCAACACTTAAATGTTTTGCATAGTGTAGCTTATACAGCCACATTTACTTTGTCCCGGGTTTATTACTATTAGCCCTGTGTCTTTATGTCCTTGCTCGTGTAAATTAATTGCATCTGTACATGTACTTTGATGCTCTACACAAAAAAGGTGCTGGTTAAATACTGTTCCCATTTGTTTATATGCTGTAAACACAACACCCTTTTTAAATTCTTCGGTTGTGTTTATAACTATTTGTGTTTTGTTCTTATCGTATTTTATAACGTCCTCATTGCCTGTGCGGCAAAAAACTGTATCCAAATCTAAATCTCGTATGTTGCAAAAGTTGTTTAAATCGTAGTTATTTTTGCCTGCCGTTAAAATTTTGTTGCCTGTTGGCAGCAAATTGTCGTCTGTTTCGTAGTAGCTGTCGCTAGGCATTTTTATCTGCGCTGAAACATCGTTTTCACCCATTAAAAATGCAGGGTGCAAACCTATGCCGTACGGCATAGGTTTGTTTGATAAATTGTAAACTTCATAGTCAAAAATAAGAGAATCATGCGTTAATGTATAGGTGATAATAAGCTTACATTTAAACGGAAAGCTCTCATAGTTTTCATCACCCTCATCTATCATAAGCTGTGCTTTTATTTTTGCACTGTCTAAATTTTCGGCTATGCTTATAATTTCAAATTTCGAGTCGTACACAATTCCGTGATTATCTCGCTTTTCACCGTTCTTTTTCATGCACACTGTTTCGCCGTTAAATGTATATGTGCAGTTTTTTACACGGTTAGGTGTTGGAAAAAGCACAAACGAACCAAAATTACCCATACTTAAAAGCACCTGTGACCACTGCGGATTACTGGGCTGATAATAAACGCCGTTATAAAAAAGTGATGAACTTTTCATTCCCATGTCGGGGTATATATCCGCCGACATAGTGCATTCTCCATTTTTGTTGCAACTAAGCTTATAATAAGTAACATTTATACCCTTATCGCTTTCACTTTGCTTAAACAACGTTGTTATTTTTTCACAAGTAAATTTTGCACGCTTATCATTACTCATAACAAATCTCTTCCACCGAATCATGCACTAAGTTATTAATGTATTTGCAAGCTTCTTTCATAACGTCTGCATAGCTGCCGTGTACGCCACAAATGTGATGAATGTATGGGCCATAGATGAATTTTTTCTCCCATTTTGGCCAGTCCTTTGTTTCTACCCATACGTAGTTGCCGTTTGTTACAGGGCCGTCTGTTCCGTCTACCTCGTCGGCAAACAAGTTGTAGTTACCACCAATTTGATCCATTCTAACAAGCGTTATTCTTCCGCCTTTAATTTCGTAGTAGCCCTTTTGGTCTACCATTTTTGGGCTCGAGCCGTCTTTTCTTATTGATGCCGGGAATGGGCCGCAGTGCCACAATAGCTCTGCATTGTCGTTAGTTGGGTGGCGAATTGTAATGTCGGCTATAAACGGGCAAGACTGACCCCTAGCGGCAGCTTGCAAAAGCCTTGCGCTTATTGCTGCATGAGTGTCTGTTTCACATGCGGCAACAATGCCTCTGTCTATTAAATCTCCAAGCATAAAACATGCTCGTATGCCGTATGTATTAGCCATATATGCCCAGCACTCAAACGATATTGCGTCTAAGTTATTTAATTTCACAAGTTCTTCAATTGCAAGTTCTACGCATGCAATATTTGTAAGTTGCTCTTCGCTTGTTCCTGTGCAATCAAGTTTCTTTTTAATGTCTTCCACACGCTCTTGAATTCTCGGATCCGGACCGTTATCCTCCATTTTTAGCATAGCCGCAGCCATTGGAAGTTCTACTTTTTTAACAGCGCCAATAAAGTGTGCGTTGCCTGTTTTAAATTTATTAACTATTGCATCTATTTCCTCTGTCCAAATGCTTGTAACTTCAACACCGAATTTCTCAAGCAATTCGCTCTCGTTTACCTTAACAGATAAAAATTGCCTTGGGCGTATGCCAATTTGGCCTATTCTCATGTTTTGCATAGCCTTAACAACTGCCGCAACACGAATAAACTTGTCAAAACAGCGCTC
>CAYJLZ010000011.1:29420-33769 GCA_964371265.1 uncultured Bacteroides sp.
CAATACAGGTGCGTCCAGTGTGCAGTTCTCAATATAAGTAAAAGGCACATTATAGCGCGACAAAGCTTTTGCCGTTGCAAAAAGTCCACACTGTGTATCGTACACCCTAAACTCTTCTCCAACAGGAGCAGGGTCTCTTGGTCCCCACAAAAGCACAGGTTTGCCCATTTTTTTTGCAAGCATCGCAACAGGCTCTTCTTGGCCAAAGTTGCAGTGCGGGAAGAACAGCGCATCTACTCTACTGTTGTAAAATTTATCGGCTAATTTTTGCACATCTGCGTTATCCCACAGCATGCCGTTTTCACAAATATCGTCTATTCCTACAATTTCAACGTCTACTTGGCGGCTCACCATGTCTTTTATTTTTGCATTTATTGCATCTCTCAATTTTATGCCGGGTTCCGGTGGCCACATATCACGTGTTACGGGAACAACACCTAAAACAACTTTATTATCTTTCATGGTTTTCACTCCTATTTTGTTAATTTAATAATTTGTTGGCAGCTTATTTGCAACCAAAAATTGATGTTCTGTAAAAATCTTTACGCTCTTGAAGCGAAGACAAATCCACATCGCCTGTGCTTAAAAATTCGTCTACCATTTCACATGTTGGCAGGCCTGCCCTACCACCCAAAGGGTTGCAATTTATAAAAGCTACCGCCGAGGCCAAGCGTGCACAATCTTTTAGTGTATAATTGTAAGGTTCTGCTTTATACCTATTTAAATAAGCATATAAAAATCCACCGTGAAACACATCTCCGGCACCTGTTGTGTCTATTATTTCAAAGTTCTCTTTTTTAAATATGTCAAGTTCAAATTCTTCGTCTTCACAAACGCCTACACAGCCTTTTTTGCCAAGTGTAACTATTACAACTTTTGCGCCGTCTTTCAAAAATGTTTTGCAGTTTTCTATGTAGTTTTCGTCATCGCCGAAAACGCCTTTATAAAAGTGCTCAGACACTATAAGAATGTCGGTTTTTTTTGCAAACTCCAAAACCTGTGGGCTGTATCCACCGCCGTCAAAACTTACTAGTACTCCGTGCTTTTTTGCAAACTCCAAAGCATATTTTTGAGAATCCGACAGCATTGCACTTAAGTGAATAGCCTTTGCCTGTTTAATAAATTCTTCGTCAACCTCGCTTTTAGAAAGCTGAATATTAGTACCCGGCCAACCTAAAAAACTGCGACCTTGAGTTTCTTTTTCGGCTAGGCACACGCACAAGGTTGTGTTTTCGCCCATTGTTTTTAAGTGCGATGTATCAACACCGTGGCGCTCCATATCCTCGCGGCAAAAAGTACCGTAAACATCGCTGCCAACTTTGCCAACAATTGCCGTTTTAGCATTAAGCCTTGCCAGTGCAATTATTGCCGAGGACGCATTACCGCCGCCTTGCCACGAGTAGTCGTGTATCATGGTAAAGCTGTCGGTCTTGGGTATTTCGTTAATTTGCATGGCAAAGTCCATTATTGGATCTTCTACGCCTATTACGTCAAATTTCTTTTCCATAAGCTCCTCCGTACTCAAATTTATTACAGGCAAATTAAAGTTTAATTTTGCATAGGTCTAGTTTTTCGGCCATGTATTTCGTTAGGCCTTCTCGTACATACATAGTCGCACCAAATGGCTTTTGTTCACCCTCGGGTTTTGTGTAATATTCTTTAATTAGTTTCTCGTTCAAAATAAAAAACTCTGTTCCTATGTTAAATTTGTTAATGCCCATAGTAAATGCTTTTTCAAGTTGATCTTGCGGAATACCAGAGCCTCCGTGCAATACGAGTGGCGTATCTGTCGCTTTGTCAATTTCTTTTAGGCGATCTAAATCTAAGTTAGGTGTAGATTTGTAAACACCGTGGCAGCTACCAAAAGCCACTGCCATACTTGCAACGCCTGTTAGCTCGGCAAATTTTGCTGCCTCTTCGGGCAATGTAAACGATTCTTTATCGCTGTAATCAAAGCCGGCCGCAATTTGGCCTACGTGTCCTATTTCGCCCTCAACATCAACGTCAAACGCTTTTGCAACATCTACAATTTGTTTTGTAAATGCAACATTTTCATCAAAAGGCATCGCACTTCCGTCGGCCATAACCGAGCTAAAACCACCTTGAATAGCTGTATATATCATCGATGCATCTGTGCAGTGATCTAGATGCAGGCCTATTGGCGCTGTCGAGCTTTTTGCAAGGTCGATAACAGTTTGTGCAAATGCCCCAAAACTAAAAATAGATTGCATTGTTGGATAAAGCATAACTATAACGGGTTTGTTAACAGCTTCGGCTCCTTTTATACATGCAAAAATAGTATTGTAATCAGCAGCGTCAAAAGCCAATATTGCTGTGTTTTGTTCTTGTGCGGTTTTAAGCAAATCTCTAACTTTAACTAATGGCATAATTTCATTCTCCGTTCATTTTTTATTATTATACTTCTATTGTAATACGCTCTTCTTCTTTTAACATTTGCATAGAAACGTCATTTTTATATGTGCGCCTTGGCAGTACGTTTAAAACATTAATAACGTCTGTGTCGGCGGCAAAAGGCATACAGTGCCACACACCCGGGTGTATGCACATCATTGTACCTTTTGGCACATAAAATGCTTTTATGTCTTTTAACACTTCTGGGTAACGGCTGCTTGCAGGTGCAAAATACACAATCATATCGCCGTCTAAAGATAATATTCCCTCTCCGCATTTGTCGTGTTGCTCTATTGCCATAATTGTTGTTCCAAACTTTTTTTCTACCCTTGTTATTGAAAACGAAGGATTTTGACAATTGAGCTCTAAGCTTACAAGGTCGGGGTAAAAGGCCATTCCCGGTATTCCTCCACCTGTTGCCGTTGGGTTAATCATTTGTTCATAGCTACCAAACGGTTTAAAGTTTTCCATTGTCAATTCTGTCAATTTTAATGTGTTCATTTTTTATCCACCCTTCTATTATTATTTTAAGTATAAACACAATTTTGCACTTACACTAAATTAGTAAATTAATCAACAATCTCAAATATAGCCGCATCATATCCGTCAAGATCAATGCTTACAACGCCGTTGTATTTTGTTTTTTCGCCCGTATAAAGGTTTTTAAGACTGCCTCTATCTGGCAAGTTTCCGCTTTTGGCATCAAACTGCATTGTGCTTTTTTCACTGTTAAAATTAAATATCGCCGCATAATTTTTTCCATCGTGTGAAAGTGTATAATACGGTGTTGTATCGCTTTTTAAGTACACGGGTATAAATGCCTTGCCTAATCGTCCTACATCGTTTACGCTACTGTTGTTTGCAAGCTCTAAAGCTCTGTTTCTTGCATTTTTTATAAGCTGCTCATCACCTGTTGGGCCGTAGTTGTCGCTAAGCATAATTACAGTACCCGAAATGATACTTGCAATATACCTACTTCTCGCTTCTTGCAATGTCGATTCACTTCTACCATCAATTATCGAGTGGTATAAAGAACAATGGTCAGGGTCGCTGTACTGATATATAGTGCCGTTTGTCCACCATGCAAAATTAAGCGCATTAAGCACATAACGCACATCGTCGTAGTGCCCAAAAGCATCGCAGCACGAGCGCCTTGCATTGCCCAAAAAGTATGGAAAGAGTGGAGCAATTGACAGACTTACAAAAACCTCTCTGTCGGATTTTGATATTTCGTCCTCAATAACTTTGTATGCATGGTTAAGCGCCATTCTACCTGTTACACCTTTTTTATAGTGGTTTGCCTCAATGCTTGCATGTGTTAAAAAGTCTATTTTAATGTAATCCACTTCTAAATCAATTAATTCTTTAATAGTCTCTCTTGTAAAAACTTCCCACAGTGGGTTCGTAACATCCAGTGGCGTTAAACTGTCTATTTTAGGCATAAACCCGCCGTTATAATCTTTTAAAAACAGCTCATCTACTGTGTTTTTTCCCTCGTTAAAAGTTCGTGCGCCAAGTTTTTCTATCCACATACAAGGAGCTGCATACCAGCCTGCCTTTTCACCTTTATCGTGCAACTGTTTAATTGTCTTTTTAATTTCATCGTTATCAAGGCCAAATGCACCATCAAGGTTTATAAAGCTTACGCCGTCTTCTCCTCCAAAATTGGTAAGTTCTTCATGAATAAATTCTCCTGCCTGTTTCCAGTGGTCAATTGTAAGCGTTCCCCCAAGTGCCGAAAAACTGTTCCATCCAAAAGGCACTTTGCAATTACAAAACTTTCTTGGCAGGCATGTTGTAGCGCACATTGCGCCGTATTCTTCCATTCCTTGTTTTATATTTTCACTCCAATACACCGTAAACCTTGCACTCTCTACTTGCTCTCCCTCAACAGGCTCGTGCGGATAAATGTCGTGCGTACCGGCATCAGCCGCTCC
>CAYJLZ010000012.1:0-593 GCA_964371265.1 uncultured Bacteroides sp.
AAACCCTTTTTCGGCACTAGGCATTTACATAAACGCTGTAACAGTAGGTATAGCAGCAACTATTGCCTTTATTATGTTTAACACAAACCGCGCTACTATTGTAGATCTCATTGAGTGGAAAAACTCAAGACGCCTTGACAGCATGGTTTCCACAGCCGACAACCTTGCAAGCAAACTGGCAAGTGCCGGTGCAACACAATTAATTGCTGTTTCCCTCGCATTATCAGGGTTTGATGCAAACATCAATGTTCAGCCAACATCTGCCGTAAACATGATAAATAATATGCTGGGCTGGGTTCCGTTTTTTATAAGTATTGCAATGCTATGCCTTGTATGGTTTTTTAATATAGACAAAGATATGAAAGAAATGCAAAGTGCAAGGCAACAAGAATTACAATAAATTATAAAATATGCGGAGGCTTATAAATTGAAGGTAGTGTTATTTAATAAAGAAAAACAGCACATAGATGCATTTTTGCGTTTGCCTACACTTTTATACAGCGACACTGAGCACACAAACAGCAAAAGCGAAGAGAAAAGCCTGCTACTAAAAACTCACCCTTTAAGCCATTATTTTAATTTACAGGCATTTT
>CAYJLZ010000012.1:603-10005 GCA_964371265.1 uncultured Bacteroides sp.
TGTTTAGTACTGTTCAAAGTTATTGCGCAAAAAAAGGCAGTAAAGAAATTGTTGGGCCTGTCGATGCCTGCATATGGGTAAAATATCGTTTAAAAACGAATAATTTTGGCTTACCATACACCGGAGAACCTTACAATAAAGCGTATTATGAAAATTTATTTATGGCATCTGGCTTTCAAGTTTGCGAAAAATTTGTTTCAAACATTTACAAAATTTTGCCCGATTACAGCAGCACAAAAGCAACAAAGCGCCTTGATAGCATGGTATTAAAAGGATATGTAATTAAAAGCCCAACAAATAGAAGTTTTATAACGTGCTTAAATGATATTTATACGCTTTTAATTGATTTGTACAGTAATTTTCCGGCATTTAAGCACATAAGCCGCACAGAGTTCACCGAAATGTTTAAAAAATTAAAATATATTGCCGATTTTAGCATGATAAAGCTTGCTTATAAAAATGGCGAACTTGTGGGTTTTTTAGTTGCTATGCCAAACTATGGCAAAATATTGTGTGGCAAACTTACTGTAAAAAAACTTGTGCAATTATTAAAAATTAAAGCACACCCAAAAGAATATACAATTTTATATATGGGCGTAAAAAAAGGCCATGCCGGCCTTGGCATGGCTTTGGCCGAAACTGTACGCCGCCAAGTTGCAAAGCGCAATGTTCGCCTTATAGGCGCACTAATACAGCAAGGTAAGGTAACAGCAAATTATTTTGGAGATATAGTGGAAGATAAGCACACATATAGTTTGTTTAATAAAAAAGTACAATAAAACCCTCACGGTGTAAACGTTTGTTTAACTTGTGAGGGTTTATCGTTATAAAAACTATAATAAATTTTTACTAATTTTTTATAAAGCTATTGCTTTTTACCGTAATATTGGTAACGTTTGTTGCAAATTTTAAGAAGAACAACAGTTACAGCTAAGCACAGTACCTCGGCAAAAAAGGCAGCAAGCCATATGCCGTTTATACCTAATATGTAAGGCAGTGTCAAAACCATAATCGCCTGAAATACAAGTGTTCGCAAAAATGATATAAGCGCACTTACCTTGCCGTTGTTTAGTGCGGTAAAAAACGCAGACGCAAATATGTTTACACTGCTGAATATATACGCCAGTGAATAAAGCCTTAAAGCTGTAATAGTAAGTTCTAAAAGCTCTTTATCGTATCCAACAAATATTGCCGAGAGCGGTGCTGCAAAAAGTTCGGCTATAAGCGTTAATACAGTCGAAGACAGTAGCATTAAAATTAAACTTTTTTTATACAGAGATTGCAGTTCCATCGTGTTTTTTGCCCCGTAGTGGTAGCTTACAATAGGCGATACACCTATTGTGTAGCCAATAAATACACCTACAAATATAAACGAAACATACATCAGCACTCCAAATGCCGATACGCCGTTTACCCCTAAATACCGCATTAATTGCAAGTTGTAAAGCACTGAAATAAGCGATATTGAAAGGTTAGTCATCATCTCTGACGAGCCATTTGCACAGCTTTTAATTAGCGCTCGTCCGTTCCATTTAAATTTAACAAGGCGCAAAGCACTGTTGTTTTTTTTGCTTAAAAAGTAAAAAAACGGTATTATGCCACCTACTACTTGGCTTAAACCCGAGGCTGCTGCGGCACCTGCAATTCCCCATTCAAAAGAAACAATAAACAAGTAGTCGAGTATCATGTTTGTAACGCCCGAGGTAAGTGCAAGCTTTAAGCCCATACTTGGTTTATTTGCCACAACGGCAAACGTTTGAAAGCCTGCTTGTAACATATATGCCGGCGAAAACATAAGCAATATTGTTCCGTAAGTTATACAATCGGCAACCAAGTCGGGTGTTGCGCCAAGCAAAAACGAAATAGGTTTTAAAAAAGGTATTGCAATTGCAGCACATATTACCGATCCTATAATCATAACATACATTATAAGCGAAAATATTTCGTTTGCCTGTTTGTTTTTGCCCTCGCCCAAATTTTTGGCAACCAAGGCACAGCCGCCTGTACCAAGCATAAACCCAAAGGCACCAAATATCATTATAAACGGAAATATTAAATTTAACGATGAAAACGCATTTTTACCCACAAAGTTAGACACGAAAAGCCCATCCACAACACCGTAAATTGAAGTTACAATCATCATGAATATTGACGGCACTGTAAATCTTATAAGTTTTGCGTAGCTAAAGTTGTCCGATATTTTGATACCCATTTTTCCTCCAAATATATTTACATCTGCTTTTTAACAACTGGCTGTTTGTCTCAGCCAAGTCATTATATCTCAATTAAATTATACTGTCAAGCTAACAAAATTAAATAAAGCCCAAAGCCCCTGTACAGTTTTGCGCAAGTGGCTTTGAGCTTTATTTGTTAAAATGTTGCTACTTTATTTTGTATTGTAAGCCGATGGCACCCAAGGATGAGTGTTTTTTATATTATCTTCAAAGTCTTTAAGTTTTGCCATATCTTCACAAAGTTTGTTAACATCCATTTGGGCAACCATTTTTTCTATCATCTCTTTTCCCGCATCTGCAAGTTCTTGCCTTGTCTTTTCGTCGGGAATTGCCGTTGTTGGCGCATGGTCGCTTTGTTTGCCAAAATAGTAGCCTATGCCCCCGCTTTCGTATGCCTGTGAAAAAAGCGACTTAAATCCGGCGGTAGACGGCATTACCATTTCCGAGAACTCGCTTGTAAGCGGCACATCACTAAGCCTGCCCATTACTTCGTATGAGCCGACAATAAAACTGTCAAAGCTTTTCATCATCTGTGCAAAATCTTTTTTGTCGTTTGCAAACAGTTCGCCGTGTGTTGTTAAAAACATTGTGGTGTCTATATAAAGTATAGGCACTCCTGTTTCGTCAAAAAAGTCGCGCACCATTGCACTGCAAGTTAAATGTGCCGGCCCGTGCATACTTATGTAAATTTGCCTTTTAAACCCTTGGCGAAGCAAGCTGTGTGCTATACCCATAAGGTAATCTATACCCTGCCTTATGCTTACTTGCACAGTACCTCTTCCACTTGCCGTTGCACCGGCGTAAAAGTACGGCAAATTCGGCAACATCAACCCATCGCACTTCTCTGCCATTTTTAATGCCAATGCCTCACTAATTACAGTTTCGCAGTCAAGCGGCATACCGCCGTGCATTTCCACAGTTCCCACCGGTACTATAATAATATCATTTCGATTAAGATATTCCTCAACTTCGCTATTCATAAGCTTTGAATAAATTCTTGTTCTCATATTAACCTTTACTTTCTGTTGCTGTATCTATTCTATTTTTAAAATCGGATATTTTTGCTCTAACTTCCGGTGTTATGTTCCAAACAAATTTAAACGATGCCCAGCATAGCAACATAAATACAGCCGGAGTAAGTATAACAAGGCCTCTAATAGTGTTTAACACGCCCTCTGTTTGCGTTTCGGCATTTGGTATATATCCAACAATACCGAGAAGTGCAACTGCCAAAGAAGATCCTATCGCCTGACCTATTCTGCGCATTAGGTTAAATGTGCCATAAATAGAACCCTCGGTTCTTTTGCCTGTTGTGAATTCGTTGTAGTCAATAGCCTCGCCAACCATGCCCCACTGCATTGCCACAGTTACACCTGTAAACGACGATGCCAAAGTTATACCAACCATATAAATTATAACGTTTGTGGGCAATAAAAACAATACTACATAAATTGCTACTGAAATAAGTTGTGTTGTGCGAACTGTTTTTTCAAGGCCAAATTTTTTGGCTATTTTAGGAAGTACAAGCATAAAGCCAAGGCTAAACGGCATTCCAATAAACATTGCAAGGCTCATCATAGGAAGTGCGCCCAAAACATCTCGGTACATATATATGCCCAGTGTTGTTCCTACGTATTGCGATATTGTAAAAAACAAACCTACTAGGCAAAGCGCATTAAAAGCACGGTTTTTCTTAAACACAACAAGTATATCTGTAAGTTTAATATTGTCTGCATCAGATTCTGTAGTTGGTTTAATGTTGCGTTCGGCCGTCATTTTAGCGCTAAAGAAACAAGATACAAGACCTATTGCTGCACAAATTGTTATACCTGCGGCATAGCCCATTGCAGGGTTTGCGCTCATGCCTTGTATAATAATAGGAAACGCCATTAAAGGCAACAAATTACCTATCATGGCACCAATACCTCTTGCAGAGGACAGTGTTGCTCTTTCACCATCATTATTTGCCATAGCACTTAAAAGCGAGCCATAGGGAATGTTAAACATTGTATAGCTTGCCTCGTATATAATGTAAGTTACAAAAGCAACAAGCACTTTTGCCATTCCGTCTACATAATTAGGTGCTGTATACATTAATACTGCTGCAATTGCAATTGCCGGTGCCGATTTAAACATCCATGGCCGAAACTTACCCTTGCCACTCTTTGTTTTCGCAAAAACTTTGTCAAGTATTGCACCCATCATAGGGTCGTTAATTGCGTCCCAAATTCTTATAACCAAAAACATAATTGCAACCGAGGCAGTTGTCAGTCCTGCTACCTCAGTGTAGTAAGGTGTCAAAAACGAACCCATAATTGCAAAAGTCATACAGCCGCCAAGATCTCCCAGTGCATAGCCCACTATGTGCGACTTTTTAAGCCCCGATGATGTTGCGATGGAATTTTTACTCATATTTTCTACCTCGTTTTATTTTTTTATGTCGCTGCTTTTCGAGCTATTGTTGCACAAAACAGCATTTTGTGATAACATTATAACACTCAACAAATTTAATAAAATGGAAAATCATGCATTTCACATTGCAAATTTTGCAAAAAATATATATGCATATACAATTTGTATGATTTTATACAAATATAATTATGTATTTTAACTAAGGTGTATTTATGGAACATGACGACATAAAAAAACTTGAGCAATTGATTTTACTGTATAAAAATGCCGAAAGCGGATCAAAGCAATTATACGCAAAACAAATACGCTCAATGCGCAAAAAAACAAAAAAGCTTGACGAATTTTTGTTTAAAACTTTAAAATTAAACCTTGAAAATGATATTGAGGTACATTTTGACTCGAGCGTTATAACACCTGAAATGAAAAAGCATACACACAATTATTATGAAATAATATTTTGCAACAATGGCAACGTAAAATATTTGATAGGAGAAAAAATATATGATGTTTCCTATGGAGATATCATAATAATTCCTCCCAATATAATGCATGGGCCTTTGCACTATAACAATAATAACGAACCATATGAGCGATATGTACTTTGGCTTGATGCAACCTTTTTTGCAAACGAGATAAAAAACGACTCTATGCTGGTATATGCCTTTGAGAATTGTAATAAAAACAATTACTATGTGCTACATACAGAAAAAACTATGTCGGCAAAAATTAAAACACTGTTCGGTTTGTTATTTAATGAAAAGAACACACAAAAACCGGGTTGGTCAAAGGTAGTTTATTGCCACGCTTTGCACCTTATTGTAGAAATTAGCCGCATACTTTATTATAATAGTAGCATTTGCGCAAATAACACTGACGATTTAGTTAAAGATATTGTAATGTATATTGAAGAAAATTTGAGCAATAAAATTACAATCGAAATTTTATCCGATCACTTTTTTGTGAGCAAATCTACTATTTCGCATTTATTTAAAAAGCAACTCGACGTATCACCTTCACACTATATAATTCAGCGTCGATTGGAAGAGGCAAAATTGCAAATTGCCGATAATATACCACTTTATAATATAATGCAAAGTTGTGGATTTAGTGATTACAGCTCGTTTTACAAACTTTTTAAAAAATATTACGGAATATCGCCTAAACAGTATTATATAAATACAAAAACATAAATATTGTTAAAATATTAAGGGTACAGTGCTAACACTGTACCCTTTTGTTTTATTTAGTTAGTTTCATTCAATAGGCTGTTTCAAAACCCATTTTCCAAGTTTATCTTTTTCAAATAAGTCTGTGTTATAAAACTTGTCTACAATTTGATAAAACTGTGTTTCGGTGTAACCGCAAAACTCGCAAAAATCTCTAACACAAAGTGGGTCTAAATTTCCGTCACGTTTTTTTATTAGTTTTACTGCCTCTTGCCGTGTCATCATACCGTATCTTATACTTCTGGCAGTGTAGTCGGTAGCAGCTGCGTGCCCAAATTTCGGATACTTCATCCACGAGTGAATAAGATATGCTCGACTGTCTATTTGGTCGAACATCTCAACGTGATGTTGCCTATCCCACTCGTGCGTTAAATCGTGAAAGCCTCTGCTTTTAGCGAGATTATAATTTTTATAGCTGTTCCATGGTAAAAAGTACGACATATAAAATGGATCAAGTTTGTCGAGCTCACTTTGTGTTGGTGCAAGTGTTAAACTTAAATCGTTTTCAGTAACACCGTCACCTACAAGCTCGCTTGTAGGTATACCAACTGCTACACCGTTGTTAATTTGCCATTTTGCACTATATGTTTCTTCGTCTGCACCGCCACCGTACTCGTAGCTTACATTTTCACCGTAACAAAGCAGCGGTGTATTAAATTTAAGTGCCATATGAAGCGGAAAAGTATATATAAGCCTATCCAAAAACCAAGTTGGCTTACCGTATTTTTCAAAAAACTTTTTCATCAATATTTTTTGAACTTTAATATTAGGTTTGCAACTTATAAGTGTACAGCTAAATGTTTCACTTATGTTTTTTATATTGTGAATACCCGCATCAGTCATTGGAAAATTATCTTCCACCGTAAAAAGTATGGGGTTCATTTTCATAACTTCTTTTAGCATATAAACTTGAAAATGGCTGTCTTTTCCCCCACTAACGGCAACTGCGCAATCGTACCCTCCCGGGCCGTTACAGCCACGGTATTTATCGCAAAGCGCTTTAAATTCTTCAAAGCGTTTGTCCCAATTTACGTTTTTCCTATTTTCGTAGTGGTTACAAGCCGAACACACACCGTTATCATCAAAATTAATTCCCGGACGAGTGCTTGGCATTGTACATTTTTTACAATACTTCATATTAATCTCCATTCCGTGCTGGGCACATTTAGTTTTTTATCAGTACTGTCGAGATTATGAATCTTCTCACTTAAAATAAACAGTTATAATAGTAACGCATCATATTTTCTCTCATATTTTACTTTACAAATTTACAAAAGGCAAACTTATTATAACTAGTTAATTTTACACTATTTTATCATTTTTTTCAATACACATTTTTATATAATCAACAATAAATTATCGAATAACAATATATTTTTATTTACAAATAAAAAATAATATGATAAAATATTAATAATTATTGTAAAATACAAAGTAGTTTTAATGGGAGTGATGATTATGTTTAAAAACAAAAATTTAAACGATATTACAAAATTTTTAGTTAGCGCTTGTTATTATATTGGCATTGTTGTAACGCTAAGTGTACCGCTTTGGGGTAAATTTTTTTACAATTATGTTGGTACTCCCAAACAATTTTATAATTTGATGACTTTTATGCTAATAATCTCGGGAATTTGTGCAGTTTACATTTTTTACAATTTAAAGCTTATATACAAAACGTTGAATAAAAACCCATTTATAAATAAAAACATACGTTATTTAAAAAACATGGGTATAACTTCTTTTATTATTTCGCTTTTATATATTGTTAAGCTTGTTTTTTTACCCACCCTTGCAAGCATAATTGTAATTGTTGTTTTTTTAATGGCAGGGCTATTTTGTCTTACTGTAAAAGGTTTATTTGCAACAGCCGTACAATATAAACTAGATAATGATATGACTATTTAAGGGGCGATTTTATGCGTATTAATATAAATTTAGACGTGATGATGGCAAAAAGAAAAATAAAGCTCGCCGAGCTATCTGAAAAAGTTGATTTGACACAGGCTAATTTATCTATATTAAAAAACAACAAGGCAAAGGCCATACGTTTTTCAACGCTGGAAAAATTATGTGAAGTGTTAAATTGTCAGCCCGGAGACATTATAGAGTACTGCGAAAGTAATGATGCATAACAGTTTTGTTATAGTTTTGTGCTGCGTAATTTATTTATAATTTAGAAAGAGAGTATAATTTTGAGTTCACTTACAATACTTATTAAACCCGCAAGTTCGCTATGCAATATGCGTTGCAAATATTGTTTTTACTACGATGTAAGCTCTAAAAGAGAGATAGACAGCTATGGTATGATGAGCAGCAAAACAATGCGATGTGTAATTGACGCGGCACTGGAATATGCTAGTGATAATTTAACCGTATCGTTTCAAGGTGGCGAGCCTACAATGCGTGGCATTGATTTTTTTGAAGAGCTTGTACAGTATTTGAATGAAAAGAAATCAAAAAGGCTACAAGTAAGTTATGCAATACAAACAAACGGCACATTAATTGATGAAAAATGGTGCACTTTTTTTGCAAAAAACAATTTCCTTGTAGGGTTGTCTTTAGACGGTATTAAAAACAGCCATAACGAAAACCGCCTTAACAGTAATTTGCAAGGTACATTTTTTGATATTATGCAAACAGCCGATTTGTTTGATAAGTACAACGTGCAATACAATATATTAACTGTTGTTAACGCGTTTACAGCAAGGCACATAAAACAAATATACAAATTTTATTTAAAAAGAAACTTTATGTATCAGCAGTATATACCATGTTTAGATGCACTGGGTGAAGAGCGGGGCTTACATGATTACTCTTTAACACCTGAAATATATGAAGATTTTTTAGTAAAGCGTTTTGATTTATGGTACGAGGCTTTTATCTCCGGCAAAATAATATCCGATCGTTTTTTTGAAAACTTGGTAATGGTTTATAAGGGGTACCCACCTGAACTGTGCGGAATGACCGGCCAGTGCGGCATACAAACTATAATCGAGGCCGACGGAACCGTTTACCCATGCGATTTTTATGTACTTGATGAATATAAATTGGGAAATTTGTGCCACGATAGCATACAGACCATTAATAAAAACAGAGAAAATTTAAATTTTTATAACCAGGACAGTGTTTATGCCGATAATTGCAAAGCTTGCAAATGGTTTTTTTTGTGCAAGGGTGGGTGCAAACGCGATAGAATTGAGCTTGCAGATGGCACACTCGGTGGCAACTACTATTGTAACGCATTTAAAAACTTTTACGAGTATGCGCACAAAAGGCTACAGCATCTTGCGCAAATAATACGATGATAAAATACAAATAAAAAGCGCTAGTCTCAAATTAACGAGGCATAGCGCTTTTTGTTGCGTTAATATACAAAATATACTACTTATTTAATTTAGATAGTGTTTCCCAAATACCTGTAATATAGCTTGCTCCCAGGGCTCTGTCGTATAAACCGTAGCCCGGCCTACCTGTTTCGCCCCATATCATTCGGCCGTGATCGGGCCTTATGTACCCTTTATATCCTA
>CAYJLZ010000012.1:10015-18871 GCA_964371265.1 uncultured Bacteroides sp.
CGCCTTTAGTATCTCTACCATGTCTAGCGAACCGCAATTTGAAAAATGCGCACTCTCTTCAAAGCCATTACTTAGCAATTTTACATTTCGAATATGCGCAAAATGTATTCTGTTCATTGCGCCGTATTTGCGCACCATTGCAGCGTAATCGTTAAAACTTGCACAACCCAGCGAGCCTGCGCAAAGTGTTAACCCGTTGTGTTCATCGTCTACTAACTTTAAAAATCTATCAATATTTTGCTCGTTTGTAATAATTCTTGGTATACCAAAAATGCTCCACGGTGGATCATCTTGATGTATTGCCATTTTCACATCAGCTTCAATCGCAACAGGTATTATTTCTTTTAAAAAGTACTCAAGGTTTTTCCAAAGTCCTTCTTCGCCCAGTTCTTTGTATGCGCTTATCAGTTCATTCATCTGCTGTTTTGTGTAACTTGAATCCCATCCGGGTAGTGCCAAATCGCCTGCCACCGGGTCCATTTTATCAACTTGCTCTTTATAAAACACAAGAGCAGTCGATCCATCTTCAAGCTCTTTATCAAGCTGGCTTCGTGTCCAATCGAAAACAGGCATAAAATTGTAGCAAATTACTTTTACACCCATATTGCCAAGTCTACGAATATTTTCTTTGTAGTTTTCAATGTATCTTTTAAAATCATTTCTACCCAATTTTATGTCTTCATGTACAGGTACGCTCTCTATAACTTCCATTTCAAGGCCGCTTTCTTGCACCTGTTTTTTTAGCACCGCTATTTCTTCGTTGCTCCAAACTTCTCCTACTGGCGTTGTGTAAACCGCTGTAACAACTCCGCTCATGTTAGGTATTTGGCGAATATTTTGCAATGTCACCTTGTCCTCGGGGCCATACCATCTGAATGTCAACTTCATTTAATAACCTCCAATTATACTACTGTTTAACTATTTTAATGTTAAATTTACAACTTTTTAACAATTAATCATATAATATCACATGCATTTTGTGTGTGCAAGTATAAAATTTATGCTTTTTTATATAAATTTTAATAATCGCTGTAAATAACTGCCTCTGTTTCATAAATATTGTTATATATGTCGGTAAGTTTAAAGTAAATAAGTGCATCCGAGTCCCCTATATAATCGTAACTAACAGAAATATCGCCACTTGGCACGGTATATTGATCTCCAAATATATAATAGTCTTCATAGTCCCAGTCATATGTATAATAGTCTACTACCCAATCAATTACATCACCTGATTCAAGTTCAAAAAGGCCTTTGCCCAGCGGTGTTCCTACCTCACTGTATTTACGGTATCCGGCAACATATCCTTGAGGATTTTTATCATCCCACTGTACAATTATTTCAATATAGTCCTCATCGTTTAAAAATGCCGGAACCATTCCGTATGTATTCCAATCATCATCGCTATTAACTACTTCGTGCTCGGCATAAAAAGGTACAGTGTGTCCGTCAAGTGTAACCCATGTGTAGTCAAAATCTACAATTAAATCGCCATCCTCATCAAACTCGTACACGTTGTCGCTTCCAAGATCTATATATCCCTCGCCGTCATCAAGTAAAAGTTGCAATTCTATTTTATTAATTTCTTCCCATTCTTCTTCGCTTAAACTTAAAACATAGGTGTCGCCTTTTTCATCTATAACTAGTTCGCCCAAAAATTCTCCCTCAGCAGTTTCTTCGTACATAACAGCAGTTTGCTCGTCATACCAATCCTGGCTCGAATAATCCTGCTCGAGTGTTATACCCGAACTTCTACTAAATTGCATTTGTCCGCCCGACATTGCGCTCATAAATACATCAAAAAATGCTGTGTACTCCGATGTGTATCCAACATCGTGTAAAATTGAATGCATGTTTGAATATTGATTTGGATAATCTAGTGGGAAATACATCGCAAGACCGTATGAATCGTAAACATCCGAACTATTGTTGTAGTATTTAACTGCGCTACTTATTGCACTTATAACATTTTGCCCACCGTCAATGTCTGCTTTCTCAATGTAGTCAACCATATCAATCTGGTCGCATCCTCCATCGCCAAAGTCTTTTGCATCGTTCCTTGCAACAGATATTCTTCTATATTCATTATTAGTTATGTATGTAGCAGAGTTTGTAAAATAATCGGTTAAAGTGCTATATAAATATGGCATTTGCCTAAGCTCCACTATTGACAATGTAGCGTTTGGATTATAAATAGTATCTTCACATACCCGCACAAAATCGTCGATAATTTTAACGCCCAAATCAACTGTATCTACCGATGGGTTTTGGCTAAGGTATGTAATCCAATCGGTATAATGCCAACCTGTGCCCGGCTCTAGCTCTTGCGAGGCTATAAGATAGTCGGCGTAAGGCTCAAGCATAAGTGCAGTTTCAGCAGTAGCCATAAGGCATGCATCAAAGCCAACAAAATCGAATTTTACACTGCTTTGTGCAAACGCATTATCAAGCGAGGCAAGCGTTAGTGTGGATTCCGGGTAGTATTCGTCTACACCAAAACCACTTATTGTACCGCCACCGTGGTCCCACATAATAAGGCTGTAACGGTCGGCTGGGTACGCACTTGCTGTGTCGTTTATAAACTTAGCTAGCGTATTTGCCTCGGCCATATTAAGAAGTCCCAAATCTTCATTAATTGGTATAAGCTCTCCATCTTTAATTTGCCAGTACTGGCAGGTGTCTCCGCTTATCATACTATTTTCCCAGTAGTAGGCTCCACCTGTCATCAATATTAAATTTACATTATCGCCAAAATCGGCATCTAGCATTTCTTCTATATCGCCACTTGCAAATCCGCCATCGCTCTCTAGGTCCGAGCCTATTATGTACATCATTATGGTGCTAACTTCTGTCCCGTCGTTTTTAAGCACTGTATAATTTTCACGCAAGCCCTCTAGTTGCAAATCTTCGCCAAAAGTACCGTTGCCATATGATGCACCTGTTTGTGTGCCACTTTCCCCGCTGCTTTCATTGTCTGTTTCGCTGTCGGTTGGCCAAAGCAAAAACAAAACAAAAAGCGCTAACAAAACTAAAATAACAGTAAAGCAGCCTTTAAAGCAGCCGCCTTTCTTTTTGCGTTTACCGTCTTGGTTAAAATTATTGTTGCTGCTCATGTTATTGCTAAAATTATTTGATTGCATATTTTGGTTTGAATTTATATTGTTATTGTTTGCAAAATTATTTGGAGCATTACCGGCACCTGTTGGCGCACCGCACCCGTCGCAAAATTTTGCATTATTATCTAAATTATTACCGCAATGGCTACAAAACATATATTTTTCTCCTTAAGTTGTGTAATTTTAAATTTTAGGCAGAGTATGCCAATAAATATTTAACAGACATTATAGCACATATAAATAAAACTTACAACTTAGATTATTTTTTACCGTGTTGACTTGCAAATAATTTATATAGTACAATTATTAATTATAGTATTTAAATGGAGACTTATTATGATTGATAATACAGCGAGAGTAAGACTAGCGTGCTATACGGCTAATTTAACAATGTCTGCAGTAATTATTATGCCGCCGCTCCTATTTGCTCATTTTCAAAAAATATATAACATTTCTTTTTCATTATTAGGGTTACTTGTGCTTATAAATTTTTTTGCACAGCTTGCAGTAGACTTGGTGTTTACTTTTTTGTCACATAAATTCAACATAACTCTTGCGGTAAAAAGTATACAGTTTATAGCAGTTTTCGGGTTTTTGGTATATGCACTTTCACCTATGTTGTTCCCCAATTTTGCATATATAGGTTTGGTTATTGGCACAATAATATTTGCATCGGCAAGCGGCCTGGCTGAGGTTCTTATAAGCCCTGTAATTGCCTCTATTCCGTCCAATAATCCCGAAAAAGAGATGAGCAAACTTCACTCTGTTTATGCATGGGGTGTTGTTAGCATAACAATATTTTCAACTATTATTTTAAATTTATTAAGCGATGAGCATTGGTATTTTTGTATTTTTTTAATACTAATAGTTCCTATATCGTGCGCCGTGCTTTTTTCAAGTGCAAAATTGCCAAAAATGCAAACACCCAAAGCAACTTCAGGTGTATTTAAGCTTTTTAAAAATAAATCTATGTTATTTTGTATTGCATTAATATTTTTTGGAGGTGCCAGCGAAAACATTATTTCTCAATGGAGTTCAAGTTACCTTGAACATACACTGCAACTACCTAAAATTTTTGGAGACATTCTTGGTGTTGCGCTGTTTGCAGCAATGCTTGGAATAGGACGAAGCTTATACGCTCACAAAGGTAAAAACATTACCTTTACAATGCTAATTGGGTCGCTTGGTGCGTGCTTGTGCTACATTTTACTAATTTTTGTAAATGTACCAATAATTGGTGTTGCAGCTTGTGCATTATCGGGGTTTTGCGTTGCAATGTTGTGGCCGGGCAGCCTAATATTGGTGCAAAACAAGGTGCCAAACGGTGGTGTTGCCATGTTTGCACTTATGGCCTCAGGTGGCGATTTAGGTTCTGCAATTGCACCACAGCTTGTGGGGTTTGTAGCCGATATCGCGCTTAACCTAAGGCCAATCGCAAATTTCACAGCAGCTTTTGGTTTTTTGCCCGAGCAAATTGCATTGAGGAGCGGTTTGCTTGTAGGATTAATTTTCCCTTTATTATCAAGTATTCTTTTATTCATTAATTACAGGCAGTCTTATTCTAACAAGTAAAAATTATAATGCAGTTACAATATTTTTGCAAAAAATTCACATAACATTTAAACAGCGATTTTAACCATTTAAGTTAAAACCGCTGTTTTTTTATATCTATTCTTTATAATATTCTTTTATTTGCTCCATTAGCTCTGCTCTGTGGCAGTAATACAAATCAGCCATTTTATCAATATGTTTATCCAGTTTATCTATGTACTCTTTAAATGCAGGGTCTTTTTCAAATTCAATTTCAAGTTCTTGTAAAAATTCGTTTTTTATTGTCTCGAAATCATAATATTTGTCATCTTTTTCAATATCACATTCAGTACATTCAATTTTTTCTTTTTCTTGGCCATTATATCTAAATTTTTCTTCGTCTTTTTCATTCAACAAACATTGTCCATAAATACCTACTTCATGCAATGCATGGCATAAAAAATCTAGTTTTGTAGTAAGTTTCAAACTTTTTGGGTATATTTCCAGCAAAAACAGCTCTACTATTTCATACCCTGCCAATCCGTATGGTAAATTGTTATCTTCTTGTGCGTTTGTTTTTGTTGACATTGTAAAAACTTCATATGTATAAGGCACATACTCCTCGTCGCCCGGCAAATTCCACCTGTCTTCAAATTTTATCATAAAAACAACTGTTTGTGCAAAATTTTCTTTAGGGTTACTATAATTTTTTGCTTTCAATAGCTCTAACAAACACATATATTCAGCTTTGCAGTCCACTTCTTTGTCATCAAACCATTTTGGGTACAACTGCATCATCCTGTTTAAAATATCTTCGTTGCTAAAGTTAAACAGTAAGTCTTTCAGTGTCATTATTGGGCCTCCAATTTATATGCACATCAGGTAAAATACGCTACCTGTTTATAAATTTCGCATTTTTACAAAGCATTGCTACATTTTAATGGTTTTTGTTAAATCTACTGCCCATTTTCCACTTTTTAAACGCCATAAGCCAATTACTGCCCTTACCACATGCTCAATTTGTATTAATAAAAACGCCAATGCAATATTTGTTACACCCATAACTTGCACTACAATAAACACTGCGGGAAGACCTACTAGCCATACAAGCCCACTGTCTAAAAAAGTTAAAAATTTGCTGTCGCCGCCGGCACGCAATGACGAAAACGCTATAACAATAAAAAGCCTTAGTGCAATTCTTATTGAGAAAATCCTAACAATTCCAACTGCGCTGGCAAACACATACTCACTTTGCACACCAAACAGCATAACCATAGGCTTTGCAAACAACAGCACAATTGTGCCCATAATTAAGCCTAAAACACCTGCCATTGTTAAAAAATACACGCTTTCTTTTTTTGCTTTTTCTATATTTCCCTCGCCCAGGGAGTTGCCCAAAATAATTAGAGTTGCGTTTGAGACACCCATTATTATAAAGTAAAAAATTTCGCTAATTTTATTTCCTACGTAGTAGGCATCCATAGCCTCTATTCCAAGTGTACCAAAGGCTTTAATAAAAAGCGTACCGCCAAATCCAAACAAAAGTTCGTTAAATATTAAAGGCCAAATTCTTTTTAATATCGTAACAACAAATGGTAACTCGAAAGATAAAAACATTTGCTTAAAGCTACCTATAAACGGAGGTTTTGTTTTTATAGAATATATTAAGTATAATGATACGCTAGTCCAGTGTCCCAAAATAGTGGCAAGGGCCGCCCCTTTAACCCCCAGCTGCGGAAACCCGAAATTGCCGAATATGAGCAAGTAGTTAAGTGTTACGTTTGTTGCCATTGCAACAATACCTACGTATAGTGTCAATCGAGCATTGTTGTTTGTTCTGTAAGCATATGCAAAAGCCATGTTTATTGCCGAGCCAACAAAACCAAATTTTAAAATGCTTAAATATTGATTGCCGTATTCAATTACATCGGGGTTGTCCATGTAAAACTTCAACATATTTGTTGAAAAAAACGTACATAATAAAACAAATAGCATGCTGCAAATTACAGCTAAAATAATTGATAACCCGAAAGTTCTTTTTAAATTTTTTTCGTCTTTTGCACCGGCAAACTGTGCTAAAAATATAGCTGCCCCACTTGTGCCACCAAGGGCCATAAGCATAGACATTGAATCAATTTGAGCCGACGTACCAACAGCACTAACCATACCTATTCTCGAAACCATCATTGTGTCCACAATGCTCATACATGCCGAGAGCATAAACTGTATTGCAATAGGTATTGCTATGTTTGCCGATTTTAAATAAAAAGACCTCGGGCCTATCAATTTTTTTAACATTATATTAATCCTTATATACTACATTAATTTTCAGTACTTTGTGGCATTTCTCCTATTGGATACGGGTATCCAAATCCTCCGCGAATTCTGCAAGAGTCCGATGCATACTGAGCTGCAAATTCAAGTGCTTTTTTCATGTCTTTGCCATTTTGCTCGTAGCTTGTTAAAAAGGCACTAATAAAACTATCGCCGGCACCCAT
This sequence comes from uncultured Bacteroides sp., assembly GCA_964371265.1. Taxonomy (GTDB): domain Bacteria; phylum Bacillota; class Clostridia; order Oscillospirales; family Ruminococcaceae; genus Ruthenibacterium. The sequence continues at coordinate 17,160 of CAYJLZ010000012.1, forward strand.
TGTGTCTACTACCTCAGTGGGTATAATTCCTTGAGTGTAAAATTCTTTTCCGTCGTAAAATGTTGCGCCTTTTCCGCCACGTGTCATGCCTATTATTTTTGTTCCGTAGCTGTGTATTCTTTTTGCCATTTCTTCTATTTCCTCGTCAGTAAGCTCCGACGCCGATAAAAATGCATACTCTAAGTACGGGCAAACCCTTTTAAAGTACTCATCGTCTTTCATGCCCGAGAAATCGAACGAAATGCTACAATGCTCTTTTATAGTTGGAAGTTCATCCTCTAAAAACGAATAACAACTTGTGTGGCAAACGGTGTACCCTTCGTTTTTAATGTAATCCATGTCATAAGGTGTCATTCTCATTTTAAATGCATGCTGGCAACTGTCACGATAACTTGAAACAAATACTCTATCATTGTCTACAAGTTTAACGCCTGGGTGAGACGTTAAAGCATATACTTTGCGGCATCGCTCAAGGTCTATTCCTTCTTTTTCAAGGCACTCCACTATGTGGTCGGCCTTATCGTCGTTGCCCAGCACACCTATATATCCCACTTTTTCACTGCCACAGCGTTTTGCACCCACAGCTACGTTAACAGCATTTCCGCCCGGGTAACAAATACCCTCGTCTAAATAACAATCTACAACGTTATCACCTATACAAATTAATTTCATTATTTTTTCTCCTTTTAACAAAATTTATATTTTTCGCTTTTCATGGTGGGACATTTAAAATGCCCCACCATGAAATAATTTCTTTATTCAATAACTTATAATTAGCCTTTTACAGCTCCCGATGTCATACCTCTTATAAAATTCTTTTGCATTGCTAAAAATAAAATTATAACAGGTGTACAAGCTATTACCATTCCCGCCAAAACAACTCCCCAGTTTGTTTCAAGCGCCCCACGGAAAGCCATAAGGCCTATTGGAATTGTTTTAAACTCGGTGCTGTCTACAAACATTGTGGCAAATAACAGTTCGTTCCACGCATAGTATGCAGTAACTATAACCGATGTTGAAATAATTGGCTTTGAAAGTGGCATATATATGCTAGCATAAACTCTTGGCATGCTGCACCCGTCAATAATTGCCGATTCTTCAAGCTCTTTTGGTATTTCTATAAAGAAAGACCTTATTAACAAAATAGACATTGGTAGCCTAAAGGCTATATACGGTACAATCATTGCACCAAGTGTATCGTGCAGGCCTAAGTTTCTAAGCAATATGTAAAGAGGCATTAAGCAAACTTGTGGTGAAAGTAACATGCCTCCAACGCTCATTGCAAATAAAACAGTGCCAAGGCGTCCTTTTAAATGAACAAGACCAAAAGCACACATAGATGCCAAAAGTACAACACCTATAATTGTGGTTGAAGTTACAATTAAGCTGTTAATTAAATAGCCCGAAATACCTTTGTTCCATGCATCAGCATAGTTTTGCCACATAAAATTTTCAGGAATACCCCATACATTGTTAAAAATACCGTTATAATCTTTTAACGAAGACATTAAAACCCAAAACAGTGGATAAATAATTATAATTGCAAAAAGAGCAAGCAAAATACTACATATTATTTCTCCAATTCCAAACGTGCGTCTTTTTTTCGTAACCATGCTATTTATCCCCCTTTTCTTTGCCAACCGACAGCAATTGTATAACAGACAGTGTTGCCGTAATTGCAAAAATCAGCATGGCAACAGTAGAGGCATAGC
>CAYJLZ010000012.1:18881-22534 GCA_964371265.1 uncultured Bacteroides sp.
TTTTTATAACACCACTTTGGTACATGTGTAAAGCAAGCGTACTTGTTGTATATCCCGGCCCACCGTTTGTTAAAATGTACGGTGTTTCAAAAACTATATATGCACCAATAATGGTAATAAGCATTGTTACAAAAAGCATTTGCCTTACAAGCGGGAATGTAACACTGGTAAATCTTTTAATTTTACCTGCGCCGTCAACTTCCGCAGCTTCGTACAAATCTTTTGGAATTTTTTGTATTGCTACAGTAAAAAGCATTGCTATATAACCTGTGCTTTGCCACTGGTTAACGGCAATAACCGAAAACATTGCAACTTCTTTTTCCACAAGCCATAAACGTTGCAATTCTTCAAGGCCTATAAGCTCTAAAAAGCTGTTTAAAAGCCCCATTTGAGGATTGTATATAAACTGGAATATTAAGCATACAACTGTCATCGAAATGAGAGTTGGTATAAAATAAAGTGTGCGAAGTGCCGGAGCGACTTTTCTAAAGAAAACATCTTCCAAAACAGCAGCAAGCAATAAACCACCAAAAACTTGAATTGCTACCGAAATTACAGCGTATAAAGTATTATTAATAAGTGCTTGCCTAATAACTTCATCTGTAAACAATTCTATGTAATTGCTAAAACCTACAAATTCTTTTGTTACATCCGACATGCCAAAAGAATGAAAACTGTAAAAAATGTTCATTAAAAGCGGGTAATAAACAAATGTTAAAACGACCGCCAAACACGGTACAATAAATAAGCAATATGTTAGTATATTTCTTTTTTTATTAAGCAACTAATTCAACCCCTAATGATAAATTACATGCACTTATAATTATTATACACATTTGTGTATAATAATTATAAGTGCAAGCAGTAAGATGAATTAAACATAAAGCATCTTACCGCTTGCCACTATAGCCGTTTTTTTAACGGAATATTAATTAAGCTTCTTCTCTAAGTGTTGTGGCCGCAGCTTGTACACTAGCCATTACTTCTTCAGCTGTTGCATCGCCTGTTGCCATTAATACCGCACCTTGTTGGAATGCAGTGTAAATTGATGGATCGCAAGCATTGTCAAACCAAGGAGCTAGGAATGATGCGCTTTGAATAACGTCCATAGCCTCTACTTGTGCAGGTAGTGCTGTTTCAGCTGTAACTGCACTGCTAACGCTTGAAATGTAGCCTGATTCTGCTGTCAAAACTGCGCCTTGCTCTTCGCTTATTAGCCATTTTAAGAAAGCAACGCACTCGTCATAATGCTCTGTTTGGTTGCTTATCATCCAGCCTTCAGGAGCGCCTGTTAAAGCATTAGGATCGCCTGAGCCTGTTGTTACTTCTGGGAAGTTAAAGAAACCATACTCAAAATCAACGTTCTCTTCTACTGTTGTAATTTCAGCAAATTGCAAGTAGTAAAGCGGTGATTCACCTGCCATAAACATTGTTGCACGTGCTGTTTCACGGTCAATAGCTGTTGAGATTTCGCCAAAGTATGTTGTAAGCTCTTGCCAAATGCCAAGTGCTTCTAGGTAAGCAGGGTCTGTAAATTCGCCTGTTGCTGCGTTGTAGTCTTTTGCCAAAACTTCAGGGTCTACTGTACGCTGTAAAATTGTGCCAAGCCAGTGAATGCTTGCCCAACCTGATGTTAAGCCTTCAACGATAGGTACTTCGTAGCCTGCTGCTACTAAATCGTCAAGCAATTGAATGAATTCTTCGTAAGTAGTAGGTGTGCTTAGTCCAAGCTCGTTAAGAACATCTGCGTTGTAGCAAATAGCCTTGCCGTCTTGTGACCAGGGAATACCATAGATTTCATCGCCGAATGTAAATCCGTCTATACTTGCTTGAGAAATTTTATCAGACCACTCTGTGTCTGACTCGTATACTTCGTTTAGAACTGCTACGTTGCCCGAGTCAATCATCTCTTGAGCAAAGCTGCCCGACCATGATGTAAATAAGTCAGGTACGTCGTCGCCTGTAACAACCATACGAATTTTTTCTTTGTATTGGTCGTTCAATGTTGCGTCCATAACGATTTCAATATTTGGATTCTCTTCCATATATTGATTTACAAGGTCTGTCATCATTGTGTTAATAGGCTCGTTTGGCCAACGGTGGAAAACGTTTAAAACAATTTTTTCACCTTCTGCTGCGTCGCCCTCTGCTTGTGTGCCTTCTGTTGCTTCGCCTTCTGTTGTTGCCGGCTCTTCTGTTGTGCCGCATGCTGCAAATGAAAGTACCATAGCAAGTACCAACATTAGCGCCAATGCTGATTTAAAGAATTTCATATTAATCTCCTCCTATAATTTTAATATATATTTACCACCTATATTTCAAGGTAATAACCAACCTAATTATAATGAAAACAGTATGCTTGAATATTATTGCATTTATTTACTGGTAATAAGTATATAAAATTAACTAAACATTGTCAATAACTTTATTTAATGCATTTGAATGGTTTTATGCACAATGCATAAATAAACAAAATCGTAAATTATCACTAAATTTGTTATAACGCTTGTCTTTTCAATGTTTTTAACAAATTTACAGCTAAACGTTAACTTTTATAAAAATATAAAATATCACAAAAATTTGAACCATTTTTTGTGATATTTTATAATATTTTATTTATAATTATTCACTACATCGTTAAATAATTCTATTTTTTTACGCTTTTAACTGCTTTTTATATACTCAACCATTTTTAACAATCTATCAAGCGCTTGCTGTAAAGTTGATCGATGACATGCAAAATTTATTCTTTCAAATCCCTCACCATCTGTTCCAAACGTTTCTCCGAATGTAAGCGCCAATTTATATTTGTTGAATAGCAAATCATATAGCTCTTGCGAAGTTTTTCCAAAACTCCTAAAGTCTAGCCACGCCATGTAGGCACCCTCGGGACGTATAAGTTTAATTTCGGGTATGTTATCTTTAATAAATTTTTCCATATAGTTAAGGTTATCTTCTAAGTAATCAATACAATCTGACAGCCATTTCTCGCACTCGCTATATGCCGCTTGCGTTGCAACAATGCTAAATAAGTTTGTCGCAAAATTAAAATCATACCCAGCCCTTGCAATTTCAAATTCATCATTAAGTTTTTTATTTTTTATAACCACAACTGCATACGTTAAGCCTTGTATGTTAAAGGCTTTACTTGGAGAGCACAGCATAATTGAATTATCTTCAATTTGCGGTGAAACTTTGCAAATTGGTATATGCTTGTGCCCAGAGTAAACAGTATTTGCATGAATTTCATCGGAAACTATTAAAACATTGTGTTTTAAACATATCTCGCCCATTGTTAATAGTTCTTGCTTTGTAAAAACTCTTCCGCTGGGGTTTTGCGGGTTAATTAAAATATACATCTTAACTTTATGTTCAACTATTTGCTTCTCAAAGTCTTCAAAGTCAAACTCGTACTTATCGCCTATTAATTTTAAGCTACTCGTAACCATTTTTCGTTTACTTATATTGATTAAATCAGCCGCAGGGTGAAAATACGGCGATGACAACAGCACAGCGTCGCCGGGGTTTGTAAATGTATCCACACACATTCGCATTGCACACCATATTCCGGGTACGTTTGATATCCATTCTTTTTGTAACGTGCAATTAAATTTATTTTTGTACCACGAGATAATTGCTGCGTAATAACTTTC
>CAYJLZ010000012.1:22544-24269 GCA_964371265.1 uncultured Bacteroides sp.
CGTATGCAAAAATTCCTTGTTTCGCTTTTTTTATTAACGCATTTGTTATGCCTGGCGCACACATAAAATCCATGTCGGCAGTGCCCATAGCAAGCACTTCATCATCATTGTATTTGCCCCATTTAATGGACAAAGTCCCTCTTCTCTCTATTTTTTCATCGAAATTCACGTTTTACCTCGCTTTTTAAATGTTTAACAAGCTTTTGGTTTTTTTATTATTTATATTAATATAATAAATAATTGACACTATTATATATTATATGTTAATATTTTATCAGTATAATATTTGGTTGTCAATTAAATAGAAGTGTGTGTTTGCAAAATTTGCAGCATACAGTTTGCCGGTAAAATACGTGAAAATATTTTATTGCACTATGTTAGTAAAACTATATGTATTATATGAAATTTGAATTAGAAGGGGTTTTAGTTATGGCTTTTGGATTTAAGATTAAAAAAGTAAAACTACAAAACAATTACACATTGGAAGAGTTGTTTGAAAAAATTAAGGACACAGATTTTGCACCGGGTAAGCCTGAATACGTAAAACACGGATTTGCGTATGTAATTGCATTTCCTGCGCTTGATTCACACAATCAAGTACAAATACTTCCCGCCTCAATGAAAAAGCAATCAAATAGTTTTCAGGTAATGAAAGCTGAGGCAGCAGGTGTAAGTAATATGGTTGGCAACATTGTTAAGGATGAGTTGACAGACGGTTTACTGAGTATTAGAGGTGTTTTTGGAAAAAATGCAAAGCAAATTGAAACTTTAGTGGAAGAAACAGCAAAGCAACTTGAAAATATGGGTCTTTAAGAAAAATTAAAAAAACAGGCACAACCGACAGTAATATCGGTTGTGCCTGTTTTATTTTACCTGGTGCTTTACAATACATTAACAGCTTGGTCTATAATCATTACAACGCTTATGCATAAAAAAACAGTTCCGGCCATTTTATATATAATTTTATCACTTACTTTATGCACAAAATTACTTGCAAGCACAGCACCTATAAGCCCCCCTATTGATGCTATTACTATATCTGCAACCGAGAAGTTACCATAATAAAAGTGCATTGCACCTCCACTTAATGCTATTACCGACATTACAAATGCCGATGTACCAATTGCCGTTTTCATCTCTAAATTGTAGCCAAGCATAAGTGTAAACAGTATTAATACTCCTCCGCCTGCGCCCATAATACCTGTATTTAACCCAATTGCAATACCAGCAAAAAAAACAAAAAGATTTGGTATTTTATGCAAATACATAATAACTTTATTGTTATTAAATTTAGTGAATTTTGTGCTAAAATCTCCTTTTAAAAACTGCAAAGCAAGTATAAAAATGCAAATTCCCGACAAACTTCCCAAAATAAAATTGCTTGTATCTTTAGTAATAAAACTGCCTATTATAGCAAATGTTGTTGCGCTTAGTATTAAAATAATACTTTTTTTGTAGTCTACACATCTGTGCCTATGATATATATATGTTGTTGCAAGCGAGGCTATTACGTCTGTTGCAAGAGACAAACCAAGCGCTGTGTAAACATCAATTTTTAATACTATTGTTAATATAGGCGTCATTATGCTGGAGGCCGAGGCCGATACAAGCCCGGTTATTACTCCCGCCAGTAGCCCTGCTATAAGCAAAACAACTACATAGTTTAAATCCATTTTTTATAAACCTAACTTTTCTCTCCAAATACTCTCGGTGTCGTAACCAAAT
>CAYJLZ010000012.1:24279-32959 GCA_964371265.1 uncultured Bacteroides sp.
GTTGTTGCATAATTTGCGCCATTTTCGGCGACCAGTTATGCCATTTTGCCTCTTCAGCAATTTGAACTGAATCTATTTTTACGTTTAAAAATTTATGTTTGTTTGTATATTGCACTTTACCGCTTTTAAAATCGGTTGCAAATTCCAAAACATCATTAAATTTCTCTACTTTATTTTCCGATAAAAAAATATCTTCGTATTTAAATATTTTGAAATTTTCTTTACCTCGCATTGCATTTAGTGCAATGCTATTAACACTGTTGTAAAACCAGCAGTATTTCTCAAACTTGCTCATTTTACCCCACTGTCCAATGTACGGATCGTTTGCAATGCAATCGGGTTTAAGGCTTATTTTCCTATAAAAAATTTCTACAGGACCGTAAAGTGTAAATTCAAACTTATTAAGCGCCGAATTTATCCATTCTCGGGGGTCTCTTACAATAAATACAAAGCGAGAATCCTCGTACAATTCATCAAGCACATCAAGCAATCCGTAAATATGCCCCGAAGAATATACGCATACATCTGCTTTATTTAGCTTATCTACCTTGCCGTTTATTTTAAGTATATTTTCCATAGCCTGTTTTTTTGTAATTTCTTTTGCTACATAGTCTCGGCTAAGTTTATACATACTGTGCGTGTTTTGGCTTTGCCCCAGTGTTAAGTGGTATACCCCATAATCGCTAATTTGTTGCAAAAGCTGCTTTTTTTTACTTAACCAAGGCGTGCCCGGCTCATGTAGCGCAACGCTATTAGGTATCATTTTGTTTAAATACTTTGCAAAAAACTGCGTACCCGTCCTGCCTGTTGAGTTTATAAATATTCTTTTTATGGTTTTTTCCATAAATTATCTCCAAAATTTATTTGCACATTAAAATGCGCTGTTTGTTATTATACCACAATTAATAAATAATTCAAAAATTAAAAATTAAAATTTTGTTAATTTATTACTAATTATTAAATTTTAATAAAAAACAGTATTTTTTTGTTTACTTTAAATAACAAAACCACCGTTAACCCCAATTATTTGCCCGGTTATAAAACTTGCTTTACCGCTTAATAAAAATTGCATTGTATTGGCAATATCTTTTGGCATACCCAGTCTACCAAGAGGCGTTTGTTGCTCTAAGCTGCTTTTCTCTTGCTGGGTAAAGTCATCAAGCATGTTTGTTTCAATAACTCCCGGTGCTATACAATTAACGTTAATATTGCTTGGTCCAAGCTCTTTTGCAAGTGCTTTTGTAAAACCTATTAGCGCCGCTTTAGCCGCCGAATACGCCACCTCGCACGAGGCACCTACTTGCCCCCACATAGACGATATATTAATTATGTTGCCCTGTTTTTTTATTAGCATGTAGTCTAGTGCGTATTTACTGCATAAATATGCGCTTTTAACGTTTGAATTAAAAACATTGTCCCATTCTTGCTGCGTTGTTTCGTTTAACAATTTATAGCAAGCTATGCCTGCATTGTTAACAAGTGCATCTATACTACCAAAACAAGCGTTTACCTCGCAAAACATATTTGCTACACTTTTTTCATCTCTTACATCAACATAAAACGAATTCGCCATGCCTGTTTTTTCATTTTCAGCGCTGTTTATCTTATTACAAACATTAGCTGCCTCGCTTTTACTTGTGCGGTAACACACCGCCACATTGTATCCAATTTCGGCTGCCTTTTCAGCGCATGCTTGCCCTATTTTGCCGCCGGCGCCTGTTATAACTACGGTTTTCATATTTTTTTCTTCCTCTGCTTTATTTTTTCTCTAAGTTCTTTAAAAAAATTTTGCAATATTTTTTCACATTGCTTTTTCATCACACCGCTTTGCCATTCAGGTTTATGGTTAAATTCCATTTCAAATAAATTAACAAAACTTCCCGCACAGCCAAATCTTTCATCTGCAGCACCGTATACCACTTTGTCTATTCTGCTGTTAATTATCGCTCCTGCACACATTACACACGGCTCAAAGCCGCCAGCCTCCAAGTTTTTTGCATGCTTTGTTAATTGCCTTTATTTCTGCATGGTGCGTTGCATTATTTTTGCTCTCTCTTGTGTTATAAGCTTTTGATATTATTTTACCATCTTTAACAATTACAGCCCCTATGGGTACCTCGCCTTTTTTGTATGCTTTTTTAGCTTGTTTTAGTGCTGCAATCATAAATTTGTTGTCGCTTTTCACTTCGCAATACCCCCTATGGCATTTAATACAATAATAACTGCCAAAACAGCACCTGTCGGCGAAAAAATGTACTGTACTAATTTTGGCACTATAATTTGAATATAGGTTCTTTCATTTTGCTCCTTTTTACTTTTGTTTATATATTTTCTTATTAGTATACACATAAAAGTAATTGTAGACAAAATAATTAAGACATTGTTTATAAAACTATTTTCTTGAACTTTAAAAAATAATTCAAAAAACGCAAAAACATTATTGACTAAATGAAAAATTACACATAGCAATAAACTTTTTGTTGTATAATATACGTAGCAAAGTATAATAGACAGTAAAAATATTGCGGGCATTTGTATAATATTTTGATGTAGCAACGTAAATATTATCGATACAAATACACAACAAAAAGTAACGCCTGCGTGCCTAAACATATTAACAAATATAGCCCTAAACAAAATTTCTTCCACTACAGGAATGATAATACATATATATATAAATGTTGCGTATATTTCAAAGCCTGTTTGCAATTGCGTCATTTGCTGTTGTTGTGTATAGTTAAACACATTTGTTAGTGCATTTGTAAGTGCACCACCTACTATAACCGCCGAAAAAAAAGATATTGAAAGCACAATCACTTTTTTTAGGTTTAATTTTACACAAACGCAAACCACATTAATGTTTGTTTGCGTTTTTAGGTACATTATAGTTAATATATAACCTATAAAATGCGAAATGTATAAATACGTAAAATTAAAGTATACACTGCCCCGAATATTTGCCAATACGTTGCCTGTTTGCAATATAAATAGTGCTATTAAAATAATAATAACTTTTACTATTTGTGAAGATACAAAAAAAATTACTAAACCCACAGCTGTTTTAGCAAGTAAAATTTTTTCGCTTGTACCTTTATTATATTGTACTAATTTATTTAATTGCATCTACAATACCTCAATGCCACATTTTTCACAGATATTTATTATACCAAAAAAGCAAAAATGTTTAAAGTGTATATTGTAAATGTTTTATTTAGTTTTGCAATTTTAATATTATTAGCATAATTTAATGATTTTTGTCGATTTTTAGTTATATTTACTACTAGATGGCAATTGCAAAATTTTAAATTTGTTCTTTTTAATGAAATTTTATAAAAGTTTGGAATACCGCGCTGTTTACTTGACAAAAATAGTAAAAAGAAGTATAGTTGACAGTGATAAGATTGATTTTTATAGCAGTATTTTACTGTTTTTTTATATAAAAAATACTTAAATTAATATTAAACGTTTGCACATAAGTGTGCTTTATATAGTTATATAAAATTATTAAAACACCGGCAAAACTTGCCCGCAAAAACCGCGGCAGGTTTATTTTTTGTTACGCCGTGTTTTACTACAAACACAAAAGGAGTGTTTATGAACAAAAAAGAAAAAACTGACATTTTAAAAGACGAAAACAATAAAAGTAACGATACTCAAAAAAGAAGACACGCAAATCGCACAAAGCAATCTCAGCGCCCACCAAAGCAAAAAACCGCTGCTTCCGGCTATGGCAATGTATATTCACAATCGGGCACAAAGCAGCCACGTGCCAAACAAAATAATACAGATGCGAAAAAAAAATTACAACATAGCTCGCATAACCTTGGCACACAAAAAAAGGCAAAACCTACCGATACGCAAAGATATGGTACTAGTGCAAAAAAAAGTGGTACTCCTACCACCGGCTTATCATCAAATACATTGAACAAAAAGCCGAAAACAAATATTGCAAACCATGCACAAAAGCGCAAAAAACATGTAGCAGATAAAAATGCGCCCGAGCTCCACATTTATCCGCTTGGTGGTTTAAGCGAAGTTGGCAAAAATATTACTGTTTTTGAATGCAACGGCGACATGATTATAGTGGATTGTGGGCTTGTTTTTCCTGATAGCGATATGTACGGAGTAGACTTGGTTATACCTGACTTTACATTTATTGTACAAAATAAAAATAAAATTAAGGGTTTAATTGTAACTCACGGACACGAAGATCATATAGGCAGTATACCTTATTTATTAAAACAAATAAATATACCTATTTACGCTACTAAGCTTACACTTGGACTATTACAAAATAAGTTAGAAGAACACGGGCTCTCTAATTATGCCAAATGCACAGAAATACACCCTCAAAAAAAGTTTAAACTGGGTTGCTATACAATTGAGCCTATACACGTAAATCATTCGATACCTGATGCTGTGGGCTTTGCAATAGACAGCCCTGCCGGTGTTGTTTTGCACACGGGAGATTTTAAAATAGATTATACCCCTCTTACAGGAGGCCCTACCGATCTTGCCACAATTGGCAAGTACGGCCAGTCTGGCGTGCTTGCCCTAATGTCGGACTCTACAAATGCCGAGCGCGGCGGATTTACAATGACAGAGAAAAAAGTAAGCGAAGCTTTTGCAACGCTTTTTAATCAAGCTGTAAATCAGCGCATAATTATTGCAACTTTTGCATCTAACCTTTACAGGGTTCAGCAAATTATAGACATGGCCGTGGAGAAGGGTCGAAAAATAGCTGTGTCGGGCCGCAGCATGGTTAACAACACCGAAATGGCAATGAAACTGGGTTATTTGCACGCCCCCGATGGCACTTTAATAAATATTGACGAAATAGGAAAATACCCTGCCGAGAAAATAGTTATTATAACAACCGGTAGCCAAGGTGAGCCCTTGAGCGCACTTTCCAGAATGAGCATAAGCAGCCACAGAAACGTTAAAGTAGGCAGTGGCGACTTTATAATAATTTCGGCAACGCCAATTCCCGGCAACGAAAAAATGGTAACTAAAGTTGTAAACGGGCTGTTAAAGCTTGGCGCACATGTTATTTACGAATCAATGTACGAGGTTCATGTATCAGGTCATGCTTGCCAAGAGGAACAAAAACTTATACTAAATTTGGCAAAACCGCAATTTTTCATTCCGGCTCATGGTGAATATAAGCACCTTATTAAACATGCACAAACTGCAATAGACGTAGGCGTGCCAAAAAACAATGTTTATATAGGCGAAAACGGCGATCATATTATATTGTCGAAAAACGGAATTAGAACTGCCGAGAGTGTAACTGCGGGTGTCGTTCTTGTTGACGGGCTTGGCGTTGGTGACGTTGGAAGTATCGTTCTTAGAGATAGACGTCATTTATCGGAAGATGGCATAGTTATAGTAATTTGTGCAATAGACACATCAACAGGACAAATTGCATCAGGGCCGGACATTGTTACAAGAGGATTTGTATATGTAAAAGAAAGCGAGCTTTTAATAGAGGAAACATGCGCTCAGGTTCGCCTTTTGTTCGACAAGCTAGACTCCGCGGAGATTAGAGATTTTAACAGCCTTAAATCTCGTGTTCGAGAAACCGTATCGGCATATTTATACAGGCGCACAAAGCGCAGCCCTATGATATTACCCATAACAATAAATGTTTAGTTATTTCAATTGCTATCTAATTTCTACCAAATTGTTTGCAATATTTTGCGGAAAGGCGGCCTTTTATGCAAAAAAAAGGTAAAATGTCAAAAATTGATAAGTTAATGCTGTTAACAGCATTAATGTGCCTTTTATTAATTATATTTACTGCTGCAACAGAACCTATTTTGCTTATTATTCCCTTTTTAATTTTTGTGGTTTTAATAGTTTTTGTAGTTATTAAGTTGCGCAACTTGCAATCAAGAATAACTAAAGTTTTGCATGGTTCAAATTATGCGGGCTCCGGTGTCGGTGTTCAGCAAGGCCTTGCCGAAATAGGTATGCCGGTTGCAATTGCAAGTGAAAAAGAGGTATTGTGGTACAACTCGGCTTTTAAAAGTGAAATTTTACATGATAACGACAACTTTTATTTACCTGTTGAAGAAATATTTGATGGGATTGGCAAGTTAAAAGATATTTTGAGCGGTAAAAAGAGCATAAAAATAAACAGTGAATTATACACTGTTTATATTAGCCAAACTCAAAATATACACGAAACATATGTGCTTTATTTTGTTAACGACACAATACTAAAAAACACTCGCGACGAGTATATTAAATCTCGCCCAGCCGTTATATATATTGATATAGACACATTTGATGAAATTGTTAAAGAGATGAAAGACAGCGACCGTTCGAAAATTTTATCGGAGATAAACAGTGTTTTGGAACAATTTATAGGCGTAACAACAGGCATGATAAGAAAAATAAATGCCAGCAGATATTTTGCAGTTGTTGAAGAGCGACACATAGAGGAAATGGTAAAAAACAAATTTTCTGTACTAGATAAGGCACGTGAAATTTCAAGTGCAAACACAATTGTGTCGCTATCCATAGGTATTGGAAGAGGCGGAGAAACAATACTAGAGTGCGAGAGAATGGCGCTTAAGGCACTTGACATGGCTTTTGGCCGCGGAGGCGACCAAGTTGCCATTAAAACTAAGGATTCGTTTGAGTTTTATGGTGGAGTTTTGCGCAGTGTTGAAAAAGGCACCAGAGTGCGTAGCAGAGTTATAGCAACGGCATTGTGCGAGCTTATTAAGCAAAGTGACAACGTAATTGTAACAGGGCATAAACAATCAGACTTAGACAGCGTAGGCGCCGCAGCAGGTGTATACCGCATTGCAAAAATGTGTAATAAACCTGCATATATTATGGTGGATAGTGAGGCAACGCAGGCCGAAAAACTTATAGACAGCCTGAAATCGGACGGAGTTCAATTTGTAAAACCCGAGAGTGCCGAGATGCTAATAGAGCGCAAAACACTACTAGTAATTGTAGACACCCACTTGAGCAGCTTGCTTGAGAGCAAATATGTATACGAAAATGCTGCAAATGTTGTTGTTATTGATCACCACAGACGATGCGTGGGTTACATTGAAAACGCAGTAATTTTTTATCATGAGCCGTCTTCCAGCAGCGCAAGCGAGCTTGTGAGCGAACTTTTGCAGTATACTCAAAGCGATAAGGATAACAGGCTAACTCAGGCAGAAGCTCAAGCATTGCTATCGGGCATAATGCTTGATACAAGGAATTTTAGTGTTCACACAGGTGTGCGAACTTTTGAAGCTGCTGCGTATTTAAGGCGCATGGGTGCGCAAACACCTGAAACAAAAAAGCTATTTGCATCGTCGCTTAAAAGCTATACCTTAAAGGCAAAGCTTGTTGCCGACGCAGAGATTTATATGTCGTGCGCAATTGCAACGCATGATGATATACCGCATGAACAGAGCATTGTTGTGCCTCAGGCCGCTAACGATTTGCTTACAATTGAAGGCGTTTTGGCAAGTTTTGTGCTTGTTAAAATAGGCAATCAAATTGTTGTTTCGGCAAGAAGTATGGGCGATGTTAATGTTCAGGTAATTATGGAAAAAATGGGTGGTGGCGGTCATCACACAATGGCGGGCACACAAATTAAAGATGCCGATTTAATTGATGTAAAAAGAATGGTGGAAAGTGCCATTAAAGAATATAAAGAAGACGAATGCAAAAACTAACGACATTTAAATAAATGTCACAAAAAAAGAGGTAAGTATATGAAAGTAATGCTAAAACAAGACGAAATACACGAGGTAAGCGATGGATACGCGCGCAACTTTTTATTGCCCCGAGGCCTAGCGGTAAGCGCTGATGCATCGGCTATAAATATGATAAAAACAAAACAAGCGGCAAAAAGCCACCACGAGAGCACTGCCCTTGCTGCTGCACAGGATATTGCAGATAAAATTAACAACAAGCAAGTAGATATAAGTGCAAAAGCAGGGCAAAACGGTAGGTTATTTGGTGCAGTTACAACAAAAGATATTGCCGAAAAACTGACACAAATATGTGGAAGCAACATTGACAAACGCAAAGTTGTACTTGATGCCGACATAAAAAGTTTTGGCACATACACAGTAGATGTAAAAATACACCCGGGCGTAGTTGCAAATGTTACAATAAACGTTAAAGAGTAATATAAGCAGTATATGAAAGGAAATTATGTCTATGGCTAATAATACAGACTTGAATTTATCGCTTGAATCCATGGGCGTAAATTTGCCTTACAGTATAGAGGCAGAGCAATCAGTGCTTGGTGCCGCTATTTTTGATGCACCCGGAGTTATACCTTTGATGGTAGAATCTTTGCGCAGTGAAATGTTTTATGCAAGACAAAACGGCGAAATTTACTCCGAAATTATGCGCCTTTTTACCGGCGGAGAAAATATTGACTATGTTACTTTGCTTGGCGCTGTACAAGGCGCAAATATTTTTGACGATGCAAACGAGGCTAAGCTTTACCTTTTAAAACTTGTCGAAACAGTTCCGTCTATTTCGCATGTTTCATCTTACATCAACATTATTGTAGACAAGTACAGAATTCGTCAGCTTATTAATGCTGCAAAAAATATACTTGAGAGCACAGGCGGTGAAGATGACGCCGATTTATTAATTGAAAATGCAGAGCAAAAAATATACGAAATACGCTCCGGAAGAGATACAAGTTCCC
>CAYJLZ010000013.1:0-2679 GCA_964371265.1 uncultured Bacteroides sp.
TTTATCGCCAAGTTTTTTGCTAAGTGGCAGCACACAAGCTTTAAACGGCGCAAGTGCAGGATGAAAACGCATAACCACCCTTGTGTCGTTTTTATCTGCGTCAACAACTTCTTCGTCGTAAGCCTCGCACAAAAGCGCAAGGGTTACCCTATCGGCGCCAAGGCTTGGCTCTATTACATATGGCACAAAGTGTTCATTTTTTTGCACATCAAAGTACTCAAGGCTTTTGCCGCTAGCCTCTTGATGGCGTGACAAATCGTAGTTAGTTCTGTCGGCAATACCCCAAAGCTCACCCCAGCCAAACGGGAACAAGTACTCAATATCGGTTGTTGCGTTGGAGTAAAACGAAAGCTCCTCTTTGCCATGATCCCTAAGGCGCATGTTCTCTTCGTTCATATTAAGGCTAATTAAAAAGTTTTTGCAGTAGTCTTTCCAGTAGTAAAACCACTCAAGGTCTGTTCCGGGCTCGCAGAAGAACTCAAGTTCCATTTGCTCAAACTCTCTTGTGCGAAAAATAAAATTGCCCGGTGTAATTTCGTTGCGAAAACTTTTGCCAACTTGGCAAACACCGAATGGCAGTTTTTTTCTTGTTGTGCGCTGTACATTTGCATAGTTAACAAAAATACCTTGCGCTGTTTCCGGTCGCAAGTAAACCTCGTTTTTTGCATCTTCGGTAACACCCATAAATGTTTTAAACATAAGGTTAAATTTGCGTATATCGGTAAAATCTTTTCCCTGGCAATCGGGGCAAGTTATATTGTTGTCTTTAATAAATGCGCTCATTTCATCAAAACTCATGCCCTCGGGGCTTGTGCCCTTGTCCTCTATAAGCTTATCGGCCCTATGGCGTGAACGGCACGTTTTACAGTCCATTAACGGGTCAGAAAACCCACCAACATGCCCGCTGGTAATCCATGTTTGTGGGTTCATCAATATTGCACTGTCAAGCCCTACGTTGTAAGGGCTCTCTTGCACAAACTTTTTCCACCACGCTTTTTTTACGTTGTTTTTAAACTCAACGCCAAGCGGGCCAAAATCCCAACTATTTGCAAGTCCGCCGTATATTTCACTGCCGGGATATACAAAACCCCTGTTTTTACATAAATTTACTATTTGCTCCATGCTTTTTTCGTTATTTTTCAACTCTATTACCACCTTTTTGCACTTTTCTCTTGTTATTTTACGCTGTTTCATACAATACGTCAAGGCTATTAATCGCCTTATGTTTATAAAAATTCAAGTTCTGCGTATCTATCAAGCGGTGTGCTTAAAATTATTTGAGTATTTGTTTGTCCCAATTGCTGAAATTCACTAATTAACTTTTCTATTTGTAGCATATCATTGCACTTAATTATTAAAATATAACTGTAATTTCCCGTTACATGGTGGCATCTTTTTACGTTTTTATTGTTGTCAATAAGTTGCATAAATTTTTTATTGTCTTGTATTTTTACTGTAATGCTTATAAGTGCCGATATTGCTTTTTGTGTGTAGTTATCGCCCAAAACAACGGTATAACCTCTAATAATGCCGGCTTCCTCCATGCGTTTTATGCGCTGGCTAACAGCAGGGCTTGTAAGTGATATCTGTATTGCAATGTCCTTTACAGTCATTCTGGCGTCGTTTGTTAGCAAGCGCAGTATTTGTTTGTCTAGCTCGTCCATAAATGCCTCCTTTTGTAAAATAAAAATTAAATAAAGTGTAAAATTAACATATTTTTCGCAAATTAAATTATAATAACATATTTTAGCTATAAGCTTATTATATAAAGTTTTTTGCCGCATGTAAATATATTTTATAAAATAAAGTAGCATTTTTTTATTTGACAAATAAATATTTATTGGTATACTCGTAATTGTTCATATATTTATACTTTCCCACCCCTCTATATACATAAAGCCTTCGTTAATTCGAGGGCTTTATGTATTTTTTTTAAAATATTTTTATTATTTGCAATAATATTTGTATTTAAAGCGTATATTAAACACATACCAAAAATTTATTACATAAACAAAGCGAAAGAATGGAGATTACTATGAAAAAAATATTAAGTACAGTATTTATTTTAGCACTAGTAGCGGTGATTATGACAGCGTGTTCAACAAGCACAGACGCCGAGCAAACACCGCAAAGTGAGCAAACAGCACAATACGCAAGTGCACAGCAGCTTGCTGATATTATTGTTAGCGTTAGGGATGACGATATGAACGCAGCATTTGCGGTTTTAGGGGCTCAAGACGGTGACGCAGCAACTTACTTGCACAACCCAATGGAAGTACCACAGGATGTTATTGACAGTGAAATTGCAGGTATATCGCAATTAACAGGCATAAACATAGCCGAGTGCAACTCGTATGCTTATTCATTGTCGATGATGAATATACATGCATATTTTACGGGTGTGTTTTACCCTGAGGCAGGAAGTGAAGAGGCGTTGATGGAAAGCCTAAACAGCTTTGTTGCAGCAAAGCAAGCCGAGTTTGAAAACTATTTACCCGACCAATACGAAATAGTTAAAGATGCACAAATTAGAACAACTAGCGATGGAGCCGTTATTTTGGTAATTGCCGAAAATTCGCAGCAAGTTGCCGATGAAATAGAGCAGGCTTTGTAATAAAAATTACAAAATTGCGTTAAGTTTAATGTTGTTGTGCAAAAAACAATTATAATATAAATTAG
>CAYJLZ010000013.1:2689-30139 GCA_964371265.1 uncultured Bacteroides sp.
GGCTAATAATTGCACAGCTAGGCATAAATAATTTGGATAAATATTTGTATGAACGTTATACTTTAGTAAATTTGCGGCAGGCAGTGTGCTTGCCGCAGATTTTTTGTTTACGCTGTAATGTATTTATGATATACTTATTTAATACAAATAAAAATGGAGGAAAACCATGCAAGAATTAATTTTGGTTGTTGATTTTGGTGGGCAGTACAATCAGCTTATAGCGCGCCGTGTAAGAGAATGCAATGTGTATGCTGAGATAGTATCGTACACAAAAGCAATAGAGGCGATAGAACAAAAAAAACCTAAGGGAATTATTTTTACGGGTGGGCCAAATAGCGTTTATTTAGAAGAGTCTCCCGTTATAAACAAATGTGTGTTTGAAATGGGTATACCAATACTTGGTATATGTTACGGCGCACAGCTTATGATGCACCTATTAGGTGGAAGCGTAGGCGTTGCGCCACAAAGAGAGTACGGCAAAACAATTGTTAATACAAGCACAAAAAGCAAGCTTTTTACCAATGTTAGCGAGCAAACAATATGTTGGATGAGCCATAACGATTATATTGAAAAAGTAGCACCGGGCTTTGAAATTACAGCATATACAGACAATTGCCCCTGCGCAGCGGCAGAAAACGCCGATAAAGGCTTATACATAGTGCAATTTCACCCCGAGGTTTTGCACACAGTACAAGGCGAGCTAATACTGCATAATTTTGTATACAACGTTTGCAAGTGCGAAGGGCTTTGGCGCATGGATTCTTTTGTGGAAAACAGCATACAAATGTTGCGTAAAAAAATAGGCAGTGGGCGAGTACTGTGCGCTTTATCCGGCGGAGTGGATTCGTCTGTGGCGGCTGTTTTGCTGTCTAAAGCGGTGGGTAAACAGCTTACGTGCGTTTTTGTAGACCATGGCCTGCTTAGAAAAGATGAGGGCGATGAAGTGGAGGCAGTTTTTGGGCCAAGTGGGCAGTACGAGCTTAATTTTATACGTGTTAATGTACAACAGCGCTTTTACAGCAAACTTGCAGGTGTAAGTGAACCCGAGCAAAAGCGCAAAATTATAGGCGAAGAATTTATACGTGTTTTCGAGCAAGAAGCGAAAAAACTTGGAACAGTGGATTTTCTTGTACAGGGAACAATTTACCCCGATGTGGTAGAGAGCGGACTTGGCGGTGAGAGTACCGTTATAAAAAGCCACCACAACGTTGGGGGACTGCCAAGCCATATAAGCTTTAAAGAGATAGTGGAGCCCCTGCGTGATTTGTTTAAAGACGAAGTGAGAAGAGCCGGAAAAGAACTTGGTATACCCGATTATTTAATACAGCGCCAGCCATTTCCCGGGCCGGGCCTTGCAATAAGAATAATAGGCGAAGTGACACCGGAAAAAGTGCAAATAGTACAGGAGGCCGACGCTATATACAGGCAAGAAGTTGCAAAAAGTGATGAATGTAAAAACTTGGGGCAATATTTTGCAGCGCTTACAAATATGCGCAGTGTAGGCGTAATGGGCGATGAGCGCACATACGACTACGCAATTGCACTAAGGGCAGTTACAACAACCGATTTTATGACGGCCGAGGCAGCACACCTACCGTGGGATGTGCTGGAGAGAGTTACTAACCGAATTGTTAACGAGGTATCGCACGTAAACAGGGTATTGTACGATTGTACAGGTAAACCACCCGGAACTATTGAATTTGAGTAGTTAAAATTAGTTTAGCACGTATCATATTATAAAAAACAAACTGCCATTTATAAATAATGGCAGTTTGTTTTTTGTTATGTTTATATAATTAGCAAGGCTTTTTAAGCTAAATACTCTTTTAGCGTTTGCCTTACCGCGCCTTTTTTTGCAATAAGCTTTATAAACATCTCTTCAATTTTTACCGATAAACCGCACTGTACTAAATCTACTCCAAAAATTGATTTATTGCTAAGTATAGGCAAAATTTCTCCACCATAGGCGCCGCCTACCTTTACACTGCTCAATATGCTTTGTAACTCCTCCATAAGTGGGTCGCCGCTCAATTGCATTTCGTTTAGCTCATCGTCTACCGCTAATAAGTACCTTAACCAACCGGCTATTGCAAGCGGTATACCCACAAGCTCGTTTACGTCAAGTGTGTCGCTTTCAATATAAGATTTTATTGTTTCGCCAAAACGTATGCCCACTTTTTGCGATGTATCTGTTACTATGCGCTGTGGCTCATCTGGTACATTAGGGTTTGCAAATCGCTCTTCTATTACCTCTTTTATAAACTGTTCGGGGTTAATTATTTTTGGGTCTACAACTACTTTCATTCCCTCGTCGTAGCCAATTTTTTCAACTAATTTTTTAATTTCAGCATCTTGCATTTCCTTGTACACTCTGTTGTAACCAAGCAAACACCCATAAACCGAAAGCGCCGTGTGAAGTGGGTTTAAACATGTTGTAACTTTCATAGTTTCGCACTTTGTAACAGTTTGCCTGTCGGTTATGTACACGCCACCTTTTTCAAGCTCGGGCCTACCGTTCGGAAACTTATCCTCTATAACCAAATACTGCGGTACTTCGGCGTTTACATAGGGTGCTATAAAAGTGTTTACGCTAGTTACAAGCGGCGCCATATTCTCTATGCCACATTGTAATAAATGCTCTTGTACCGATTTTGCAGGCCGAGGTGTAATTTTATCTATCATAGATATTGGAAAAGCTACTTTGCTCTCATCGTCTAAATAAGCTAAAAACTCTTCGCTTACTTTGCCGGCATCGCACCATTTTTGCGCAATGTCAAGCACGGCCTCTTTTAATTTGTCGCCGTTGTTGCTACAATTGTCCATGCTAACAAGCGCTATGGGTAGCTTGCCCGAGTTATACCTTATAAGCATAAGGTAAGTTAAAATGCTCATAACATGCTTTGCTTGCGAGGGATCATTTTTCATATCTTGATTAATTATTCCAAGGTAGTTGCCATTAGTATCTTTAATGGCATAGCCTTTCTCGGTAATTGTAAGGCTGACAATTTGCACACTTTCATTGCTGAAAATATCCGCCATATGCGCCATAACTTCTTCGTCTTGCGTGCTAAGTGCATACGAATCGGTAATGCTTGCAATTATTTCTTTTTTCAGTTCACCGTCAGATTTTAAATTAACAAGCATCGTTAAATTATCATAAGGGTGGTATATTTTATATATAATATCGTAATCGAAAGTATCGCAGGCAATTATCCCCGATGTTTGCCCGCCGCAGTTTAAAATTTGCTGGTTAATTTTACCTATAAATCCTCTAAAAATATTACCTGCGCCAAAATGCACCCATTTGGGATTTTTCCTTGTGCTCTCAATAACTTCTTTTACATCAAATTCAGGCAGTGTAACACCTGCGTTTTGCCATTCAGTTTTATTTTTTAGGCTGTTTAAATTCATATTCATATTAAATTATCCCCTTTGTGCAACAAAAATTCATTTATTTAGTTGTTTAGGCTATAAATATGCTACCATGCAACAAAATTTTTGTCAATTCTATATTACTATGTTTAAAGTTTTATATCGGTAAATATTGTGCTTTTTATTTTTGTTTTTGCACCTAAAAGTATTGGTTTGTAGTAAAATTTTTGGCAGTGTGCATGCTAAACTTAATAAAATTGCAAAAAAAATCGTCGCAAACTAAGCGTAGTTTGCGACGAGTGGCGGAGATGGTAGGATTTGAACCCACGTGCCTGTTACAGCAAACGGTTTTCAAGACCGCCTCCTTAAACCCCTCGGACACATCTCCATTTTTAAAGTCGATAATAATTTTAACACAAAATAATAATAAAGTCAATACCATTTAATATTACCATTGCACAGCGTTAACAGGTACTTTTAATTGTGCAAACAACTGTTTACCTATTTTACAATTTATGATATAATATTACAGTGAGTTTTTATGTGTTGTACCTACTGCAAAATAGCAACAAAATTTTAATAAAAGCACTACATGCGCAGCTTAGATGCAAACAATAAAGGGGCATAGTTTAATGAAAAATAAAACATTTTGGCAAAGTGTAAAGTGCGCCTTTGCAGGTATTAAAGCGGGTTTTAAAAGCGAAAAAAACTTTTTAATATATATTTTTATAGCACTTGTTTTTTTATGCTTTAACATATTATTACACAGTACGTTAGCAGAGTATAGTGTGTTTTTAATTGCGGCATTAGGTGTTTTTTCGGCTGAGTTTTTTAACACGGCCATAGAATATATTTGCGATATTATAAGCCCTGAATATGATGAAAAAGTAAAAATAATAAAGGATATTGCGGCGGCAGGCGTTTTAATGTTTGGTTTTGCATTTTTTGCAACACAGGCAATTATTTTACTGCCTAAAATAATATGATTGATATTTATATTACTATAATGCCGGTAATTTTGGGCGGCATATTTAACATGATGTTTACTAAAACAAAGTTATATAAAAAGTATGCTTATCCCATAGATTTTAAAAAAAACTTTGTAGATGGCAAACGTATATTTGGCAATAACAAAACATGGGTAGGGTTTTTATCTATGATAGTGTTTTGCGCACTAACACAAATTATTTGGGGTGCTGTTTGTGCCATACCTTATTTAAATTTAAATAACGAGCTGTACTACGCAAACTTTAACACACTTACTTTTAACGCACTTTCAGGTGCACTATTGGGTTTTGCATACATGGTTTGTGAGCTGCCCAACAGTTTTGTTAAAAGGCGAATAGGCATTAAGCCGGGCAAAACAAACAGTGGTGTTGTTGGTGTTATTTTTTTTGTTGTAGATCAATTTGACTCGGTTATAGGAACAGGTATTGTAATATATTTAATTTCAAATATAAGTTTTGGCAAATTATTAACTTATATACTTGTGGGCGGAGTTACGCACATAATAGTAAACTTATGCTTATATGCACTTAAAATACGAAAAAACATATAATTTTTTAGCATAGGGACGTGTAAATGTGAAGATAATGTATAAAAAGTGCGCACAATATATAGATATGGTGGATTGGAAAAATGATAGGCGAATACAATAAAAGCGTTATATTAACTTATATAGGCATAGCATTTGCGGTTTTTGGCATGTACTTTGCAATATATCAAAATACCGATTTTGCCTTTTTGTGCCTTATAGTTTGTGGTGTGTGCGATTTATTCGACGGCGCCGTAGCACGCAGGTGCAAGCGTACCCATAGGGCAAAGCAGTTTGGTGTTCAGCTGGACAGTTTAGCAGACGTTGTGCTTTTTTTGGCGTTTCCGTGTGTAATTGCATTTGCAACACTTGGCAAACTTGGCTTTGTATGCGTACCATATGTTATTGCCGGTATAATTCGCCTTGCATGGTTTAACATAACAGCAGGCGAGGGCGAAAATACACACTTTCAGGGCTTGCCTGTAACTTACAGCGCATTAATTTTATCGGTGTTCTACCTTGCACACAAGTTGCTGCCACAGTTATTAAACTACAACTATTTTGCAATTATTTATTTAATATGTGCAGCTGCATTTATTTTAAATTTTAAAATAAAAAAGCCAAGAGGAATGGCATACATATTTTTTGCAGTTTTAGCAATTGGCGTTTTTATCGGCATTTTGGCGGTGTAGCACATGTACTATAATAGGCTAACAAAAACTATGTGCACTGAAAATGCACCCTCGCAAAATAAAATAAATATTTTGTACAATACAGTTTTAGGAAGAGTTCTTTTAAAGCTTGTTTTTTCCACTATGTGGTTTTCGTATTTAGCGGGCATTTATTACAACAGCATATTGTCGAAGAGTAAACTAAAAAAATTTTTACACAGTAACAATTTAATTCAACATGAAAAAAATTTAAATAAATACAATAGCTTTAACGACTTTTTTACGCGAAAAGAAAATCGCAAGTTTACATGCAAGGAAGGTGTGCTAGTTTCTCCGTGCGACAGTTTGCTTAGTGCTTACACAATTACCGAAGATTTGGCGTTAAATATTAAAGGCGGAATTTACAGCCTGCAAACCTTGCTTAAAAATAGCAGTTTGGCAGAAAAATATATTGGTGGTACGTGTTTAATATACAGGCTTACATTAACCGATTATCACCGATATATTTTTACGCAAAGCGGCAAAATTACAAGTTATAATAAAATTAAAGGCTGCCTACACACTGTAAGGCCGCTAAACGGCGGTAAAAACAATTATTTTGAAAACACACGCACTGCAACGCAAATGAGCACCGAGCAGTTTGGAGATATTGTACAAGTTGAAATAGGCGCAATGCTTGTTGGTAAAATTGTTAACCACAAAACAGCAGGTGAGTTTGAGATATTTGATGAAAAGGGATATTTTGAACTTGGTGGAAGTACAATAGTACAGCTTTTTAAAAAAGGCAATGTTACTATGTGCGAAGACATATTGCAAATGAGCGCAAAAAGCACAGAGTGCAAAGTTTTAATGGGGGAAAAAATAGGCAATGCTTATAAGGTTAAATATATATTTTAAAGAGATGTATCCGCTTATACCGCGCCTTGCACTGGGCTTTGTTGTTTTTGGCGAAATTTATTTTATTTTGCTATTAAACAACTCTGTAACCGAGTTTAGCCTTGGCTTACAAGAGATAATAGGTGCCTTTACAATATTTTCGTTTTTGCTGTGGCTTAGAATTGCCGACGACTTTAAAGACTATGAACACGACAAAAGGCTGTTTGCACATAGGCCGCTGGCCTCGGGCAGGGTTAAAAAAAGCGATTTAAAATATTTTGTAATTGTGCTTATTACACTAACAACTATTTTAAACTTTTTGTTTATGAACAACTTCTTGTTCTTTTTACTTTTATATATATACGGCTCGCTAATGGCGATATGGTTTTTTCAAAAACATAAAATACAAAAAAGTTTACCCCTTGCGCTTGTTACACATAATCCTGTTCAACTTATTCTTAATATTTACGTTATATCGTTTACAATTATAAAATACAACCTGCCTGTTTTTAGCGTTTTTAACGTGCTTTTATTGTTTACACTTTACTTTCCCGCACTTATTTGGGAGATATCTCGAAAAATTCGTGCGCCGCAGCAAGAGGACGAATACGTTACATATTCAAAACTATTTGGTTATAAAAAAGCAGTAAACTTTATTTTAATTTTAACATGGGTAGATATTGCAACAAACATTATGCTTGTTTGGCAACTTAATAAAATTAGCATTGTGTTGCTATTAGTAAACACATGCTACATAACTTATTTATTTTTTACATATAAAAAAAATCCGCTTAAATTTAAGCTGGTAGCAAAAGTAGAGCAATACACGTATATTCAAGAGATTATTATGCTTTTGACAATACCTGCTTATTTATTACTACAATAATACTGAGGGGGCAATTACAATTAAAAGCAATAATTTGCAAATTTTAAGGCAAAACGGCTTTAATGTGCCGCCTTTTATCACTGTGTCAGATATCGATCAAGTGGATTTATCTTTTTCAAATGCAGAGTACTTTTCAACTCGCAGCTCATATTCGGCCGAAGACGGCACTCAGCACTCGTTTGCAGGGCAGTTTAAAACAGTATTAAATGTAAAAAGAAGCGATGTAAAGCAAAGCGTGCAAACTGTTATGGACAGTTTTGCCCATGCAAAACAGTATAAAAAGGCACACGGTATAAATGAGAACGGACATATGCAGGTTATCGTTCAGGAAATGGTTGTAAGCGACGTGTCGGGTGTAATATTTACAGCAAATCCACAGGGTATTTTAAACGAAATTGTAATTGTTGTAGGCAAAGGCACCGGAGACAATGTTGTTGCCGATAAAACGCCCACAACTACATATTATTATAATAAAACCGACGATGTTTATTATTACGAAACAAACGACACATCTCCTGTGCTTGAAGATGATATGGTGCAAACAATTTTAAATAATGCAAAAAAAATACAGGCATTATTTAACTTTTATGCCGATATAGAGTTTTGCATTAAAGACAATTGCCTGTATTTTTTACAAGTAAGGCCTATTACAGCATTAAACACCGATAATAAAATTATACTCGACTCAAGTAATATATCTGAGAGCTACCCCGGAATAACCCTGCCGGCAACGCAAAGTTTTGCTAAACAAGTTTACCATACGGCATTTAAAAGCTGTGTGGGATTATTAATAGACAGTAAAGCTACTTTAAATAAAATAGATGATGTTTTGTTAAATATGGTAGAATGTAGCGGCGGAAGAATGTACTACCAAATAAATAACTGGTATTTTATTTTAAAATTACTTCCTTTTTCGAGCAAAATAATACCCATTTGGCAAGAGATGCTGGGTGTGCTGCAAAAAGATGTTTATACAAGTGCAAATTTAAAGCCTAGCATATTTTTAAAGGCAAAAATACTGGTAAATTTTATAAAGTACTTAATTGTAACGCCAAAACAAATGGCAAAATTAAACGATTATTTTACCGATGTTTTTAAACACTACAAAAAAGAAGTGCAAGAAAAAACCGACAGTGAAAGCCTTTTTAATTTGTGTAATGAGATGCACAAAACAATTGGAGAAAAGTGGGGAATAACACTAATAAACGACATGTATGCGTTTATTTTTACGTTTTTAGCAAAGAGAAAATACATGCAAAAACTAAACAACATACATAAACTTGAAAGCTTAAAACCGGTACATGCACTGGACAGCCTTGCCAAATGCGCAAAGAAATACGGTATAAACAGTGATGAGTACAAAGCAGAGAAGATGCAGTATTTAGATTTGTACGGCGATAGATGCCTTGAAGAGTTAAAACTTGAAACAGTAACGCCAAGTGTAACCCCTTTTTTGCTTGATGAGCAGATAAAAAATTACGAATTTAATGAATTAAACAAAGAAGTAGAAAGCAAAATTGAGAAACAAACCGAAAAAGAACCGTTTTTTTTGCGCTGCGCAAAAATGGGCATTTACAATCGAGAGATTTCCAGAATGAACAGAACACGTCTTTACGGGCTTGCAAGGAAAATATATTTAAAAATAGGACAAAATTTTGTAAATAAAAATATAATACAAAAACGTGAAGACATTTTTTACCTGCATTTGCACGAAATTGAAAGCTGCATAAAAAGTGAAACCGATATGAAAGATGTTGTTGCACAGCGCACCGCACAGTACAACATGTATAAGCAGCTGCCTACTTTTACTAGGCTTGTTTTTGCAAGCAGTGTGTTCAGCAAAACGCCTGTAAGTGTCAACAATCAAATAATAAACAGGCAACAAAAAACACTTGTTGGCACGCCTAGCTCTGCAGGCAGCGTAACCGCAAGTGTTATAGTTATAAACAGCCCGTCACTTAACATAAATACCAAGGGTAAAATAATTGTTACTACAGTAACCGACCCGGGATGGGTGTTTTTAATTAAAAATTGCGCAGGAGTTATAGCCGAAAAAGGCTCGCTGTTATCTCACACAGCAATAATTACACGAGAGCTTGAAAAGCCCTGCTGTGTGGGTGTTACAAACGCAACAAAACTGCTTAAAACAGGAGATGTTGTTAGCCTTAACGGAACCACGGGTGAAATTGAGATAATTACAGAATAATTGCAGTTTTTGTTATAGTAAAACGCAATTTGGAGTCGTGTTTAAGGTTTAGTAAAAGTATTATATCACGCTTACTGTGCCTATTTAGTTAGCGCTTTATACATAGGTAAAGCTAAAAAGCAAAACCAATATATCGCCCTTTAATCTAGTTTACTCATCAAACAATTGAGTAGACAAATACCTCTCTCCGGTGTCGGGCAGTATAACAACTGTTGTTTTACCCTCGTTTTCTTTGCGCTTTGCAACTGAAAGCGCCGCACAAAGTGCCGCACCCGAAGAAATTCCCACTAAAAATCCCTCGCTTTTGGCAAGATTTTTTGCTGTGTTAATTGCGTCATCGTCGCTCACGGTGAAAATTTCGTCGTAAATATCGGTATTTAGCGTTTTTGGTATAAAGTTTGCGCCTATGCCCTGTATTTTGTGTGCGCCCGCCTTTCCGGTACTTAAAAGTGCCGACGTCAAAGGCTCCACAGCAATAATTTTTACATTGCTGTTTTTTTCTTTTAAAAATTTGCCGGTGCCGCTCAATGTTCCTCCGGTGCCCACTGCGCTAATAAATATGTCAACATTTTCAGCTGTGTCCCTCCATATTTCGGGGCCTGTTGTGCAGTAGTGCGCATATGGGTTGCACTCGTTTTCAAACTGAGAGGGCATAAAACTGTTTTTTGTTTGCTCGCACAGCTGTTTTGCCTTTTGCACTGCACCTTCCATGCCAAGCTGTGCTTGCGTAAGCACCACTTTTGCCCCGTATGCTTTTAGCAATTTTCGGCGCTCTATACTCATAGATTCCGGCATTGTAAGTACTATTTCATACCCACGCTGAGCACACACTGCGGCAAGGCCTATGCCGGTGTTGCCACTTGTGGGTTCTATAACAGTATAGCCCTGTTTAAGCAGGCCTTTTTTTTCGGCCATTTCTATCATAAATTTTGCTGCGCGGTCTTTAACGCTTCCGGCCGGGTTAAAATACTCAAGTTTTGCAAGTAATTTGCCACTTATATTGTTTTGCACCTGTGTTTTTTGTAGGTGTACAATTGGTGTTTGCCCTATAAGTGATGTAATATTATTGTGTATATTCATTTGTACAAATCCTTTCGTTTGTGTTATAATATTATTTTAAGGATGTGATTTATTGGCACAGGCAATTAATATAGCTTTTTGGTCGGTTGTGCCTTTGTTGCTACTTATGGCACTTGGGTATTTTTTGCGCATTATAAAGTTGTTAGATGAAAAATTTGTAACACGGTTAAACGCTTTTTGCTTTAAAGTGTTTTTGCCCACTACAATTTTTTGCAATATTTACAGCAGTGATTTTGAGCAGATGTTCTCTATCGATATGATTTTATTTGGGTTAACAAGTATATTTTTAAGTTTTATACTTTTGCTTTTAATAGTGCCACGTTTTGAAAAACAGCGGGCAAATACGAGTGTTATTATACAGGGTGCTTTTCGCAGTAATTATGTTTTTTTTGGCTTGCCTGTTCTTGCAAGTATTTATGGAGACTCTCAAACAGGCGTTGCCGCCATATTGGCCGCATTTGCCATACCTGTTTTTAATTCCCTAAGTGTTTTTGTACTTGAAAGCTATTCGGGTAAAAAGCCCAGTGCTTTACAAATAATTAAAAGTGTGCTTAAAAACCCATTAATAGTTGCAAGCATAGTTGCTTTTTTACTTGTTTTTTTAGGCATAAAGTTGCCCGATGCTGTGTTTGAAACAGCTAAAGATGTAAGCGGTGTATCTACGCCATTAGCGCTAATTTTGCTTGGAGGTAGCTTTAAATTTACTGCTGCAGGCAAAATTTACAAACAATTAATTGCCGCAGTAAGCACCAAGCTTGTTTTTATACCTTTAATATTTGTTACAATAAGTGTGATACTTGGGTTTAGGGGTGCTACACTTGCAGCGCTTGCAATTATGTTTGCAAGCCCCACTGCAGTTTCCAGCTATACAATGGCACAAAGCTCGGGTGCAAACCATGTGCTTGCAGGACAAATAGTTGTGTGGTCGTCTATATTTTCAATTGTAAGCCTATTTTTTATTGTTGCAATTTTGCGAGGCTTTGCTTTTATTTAACGGTGCTTTGCCGTTTGCAATATTATATCACAGGGGGGAAAATTTTGAAAGCCAGTATAGTTATACCAAATTTAAACGGCGCAAATTGGTTAAAAGACTGCATTGAAAGCATATACAGCCAAACATTTAGCGATTTCGAACTTATTATTGTAGATAACGCCTCGACTGACGAGAGCTTGCAAATAGCCGAGAGCTATGTGGGGCGGCAAAACTATACGCTTATTAAAAATAGCACAAATACAGGGTTTAGCGCTGCAGTTAACGCAGGTATAAATATATCAAAAGGCCAATATGTTGTGCTTTTTAACAACGATGCATTTGCACAGCCAAACTGGCTTAGTGAGCTTATAAAAACAGCCGATACCGACGAAAATATTTTTGCGGTGCAAGGGCTAATGATACGCCACTACGAAAGAGATATTTGCGACGATGCGGGTGATTATGTAACACTGTTTGGGTTTGCGTGTAAACGTGGCGATGGGCTTTACCATAAACGGTATAATAAACCGGGGCGCATATTTTCGGCATGTGGCGGCGCTAGCCTTTACCGAAAAAGCATACTTGATAAGATAGGCCTTTTTGATGAGCTGTTTTTTGCATACTTTGAAGATGTTGATATATCGTGGAGAGCAAACAGCCTTGGCTATAAAAATATGTACAACCCAAATGCAGTTTGTTACCATATTTGCGGCGCAACAACGGGAGCTGTAAGATATAACGAGTTTAAAAGCATACAAAGCGGGCGAAACAGTATACTTTTGCCGTATAAAAATATGCCGATAGTAATGTTTATTATTAATTTTATACCTCTTGCATTGGGGTATTTATTAAAAACAATTATGTTTGCGCTAAAGGGGTATAAAACGCCTTATATTAAGGGGGCAAAACAGGCATTTCAGGTTTTAAATAAAGTTAAAAAACCTAAATTTAAGTTTAAAAATTTAAAAAATTATTTTTATATAGAATGGTTACTTATTATAAATTGTTTTACCTACGTAATTTATCGCATTAGAAGGGCTTTAAAAATAAAATAACATATTTTTTTGTAAGGTGCATATAATATTTATTAAATAATTTTAAAATATTTTGAAACAATAAATAAAATACTGTACAAATACAAAAATATTTTATATAATGTATTTAAGAATTTAAAATAAAGCAGTGTAACTGATAATAATATTAAGGAGGTTTTGTAATGGGTTTATTTTCACGAATTATTGGACTGGGCGTTGCAACAGGAGCTGCGGTAGGAGCTTATTTTGTAGCTAAAAAATATCAAGAAAATTCAAAAACACCTATAATTACAATAGAAAACGAACAAGACGGTACCGAAGAGTATATTGCGTTTAAAGAAAAAGACATGGTGCAAGATGTTAAAAAAGCAGCTAAAGACGTTTATGTAGATGCGAAAACGGCTGTTAAATCATCGGCCGAGAAAATAGGCATAGACACAGTTGAGTTTACAGATGCTATGGGCAGTGCAGGCAAGGCAATAGCCGACGCTAGTAAAGCTGTTGCTAAAACAGTAAAAGAAAACGCACCGGAAGTTGTGCAAACAGTTAAAGATAAGGCCGAAAAGGTTGTAAGCAAATCTAAAAATAAGCAGTATACATCGCCTGATGCTGACGAAATGATAATGATTGCACAAGATTTAGATATTAGCGAGCCTGTGCAAGAAGATGGTAGCAGCGAAGACATACAGTAAATTTGAATAATAAGTAAAGCACTACATTTGTAGTGCTTTTTTTTGCGCCAACACATTATTATTAATTTAGTTGTTAAATTAACTTAATTTAAATAAATTTGAGTGCTATTTATATATAAAATCTTTTTTTTATTAAGTTATTTACAAAAAAATATTGAATTTTATTTTGTTACACTATATACTATTATGGGATAAGTAATTAAGAAAGGTAGTTGTAATAGTATAATGATAAAAAATAATTATTTACAAAAGGTATACGACAAAGTATGTATGCGAAATGCAAATGAGGGTGAATTTTTACAGGCGGTTAAAGAAGTTTTAGAGAGCCTTGAAACGATAGTTGAAAAGCGCCCTGAGTTTGAAAAAATGGGCATAGTAGAAAGAATAGTTGAGCCTGAAAGATTTATTCAGTTCAGAGTATCGTGGGTAGACGATGCCGGTAACGTGCAAGTAAACAGAGGTTTTCGCGTTCAGTTCAACTCGGCAATAGGGCCATATAAGGGCGGTTTGCGCTTTCATCCAAGCGTTAGCGGAAGTGTTATTAAATTTTTGGGCTTTGAGCAAATTTTTAAAAACAGCCTAACAGGTTTGCCAATGGGCGGCGGCAAAGGCGGATCGGACTTTGACCCAAAAGGTAAATCGGACGGCGAAATTATGCGTTTTTGCCAAAGTTTTATGGCAGAGCTTTCAAAACATATTGGCCAGTTTACCGATGTGCCTGCCGGCGACATAGGCGTAGGCGCACGTGAAATAGGCTTTATGTACGGCCAATACAAGCGTTTGCGCAACGAGTTTACAGGTGTTTTAACAGGTAAAGGTTTAACATACGGAGGAAGCCTTGTGCGCCCCGAAGCAACCGGATATGGCCTGTGCTACTTTACGCAAGAGGCGCTTGGTAAAATGAAAAACGATAGCTTTAAAGGCAAAACAGTTGTTATTTCGGGAAGTGGAAACGTAGCGATTTATGCAACTGAAAAGGCAACACAGCTTGGCGGTAAAGTTGTTGCACTAAGCGACAGCAGCGGATATATATACGATGAAAACGGTGTAAATCTTGATATAGTTAAAGACATAAAATTAAACCGTCGTGCAAGAATTAGCGAGTATGTGAAAGAAGTGCCAACTGCTACATATACAGAGGGCTGCTTTGGAATTTGGAGTATACCGTGTGATATTGCACTTCCAAGCGCAACACAAAATGAAATTGACGAAAACAGCGCACAACTTCTTGTTAAAAACGGCGTAAAAGCTGTTTGCGAGGGCGCTAATATGCCATCAACACCCGAGGCTGTTGAAGTATTTTTGAAAAACAACGTATTGTACGGCCCGGCAAAGGCTGCAAACGCAGGTGGCGTTGCAACCTCCGGCCTTGAAATGAGCCAAAACTCACTTCGCCTGTCGTGGACATTTGAAGAGGTAGACAAACGCTTGCAAGACATTATGAAAGGCATTTTTGAAAGTGCTTATGATGCAAGTAAAGAGTGCGGTGTAGAGGGCAACTTAATGGTTGGTGCTAACGTTGCAGGCTTTTTAAAAGTTGCACAAGCTATGCTAGACCAAGGGGTAGCTTACTAAATTAGCAAATAGGTTATTTTACTTTTTGTAAAACGGTTTTTTGTTTGCGTAATTTTAAAATAAAAATAAAAAAGTTAAAAAACTCTTGCAACTTAAGGATGATAGCCCTTAAGTTGCAAGAGTTTAATTTTTGCCTTAATTATTTAAATTAATAGTTATTTTACTCAACAGTAACCGATTTTGCAAGGTTTCGTGGTTTATCCACATCGCAGCCTTTTAAGCACGATGTATGATATGCAAGCAGTTGCAAAGGAACAATGGTAAGAATAGGTGCAAACAAGTGGTGTGTGCAGTCTATATCTATTCTAAGCTCATACGAGTCCTCGGGTATTTCAATATCTTTTAATGTTATAACAGTAATTTTACCGCCACGTGCCTTTACTTCTTTCATGTTACTAATTGTTTTTGCAGCAAGGCGCTCGTCAGTAACAAGGGCGATGATAGGAGTATGTTCGGTAATAAGCGATATAGTGCCGTGCTTTAGCTCTCCTGCGGCATAGGCCTCGCAGTGTATATACGATATCTCTTTTAACTTCAGCGCACCCTCTAGCGATAAAACAGAATCATGCCCACGTCCAATATAAAACATGCTGGTTGCATCTAAAAATGTTTTGGAAACTTCAAGGCATTTATCGTTTAAATCAAATGTACTTTCAAGCTGTTTAACTGTTTGCATAAGCTGTTTTGTATAATTTTGTGCCTCCTTGTCTGTAATTTCTGCGCCTACGTGTGCAAGTTTAATTGCAAGCAAATAAAATGCTGCCATTTTAACAGAAAACGCCTTTGTACTTGCAACGGCAATTTCAAGGCCTGCATGTGTGTAAATAACGTAATCTGCCTCCAGTGCAATTGCACTTCCTGCAACATTAACAAGGGCAAGCGTTGGTATGCCTTGCTGTTTTGCAAGTTTTAATGCGGCAAGGGTATCGGCAGTTTCGCCCGATTGCGATACAAATACTGCAATGTCGTTTCGCCCAAAAACAGGCGGTGTGTATCTAAATTCAGAGGCAATATGAACTACCGAGTTTATTTTAGCAAGCCTGCGCAGAATTTGTGCGCCCATTGTGCCGGCATAAAAAGCAGTGCCGCAAGCAACAATGTGCATAAAATCAAAGCTGTTTAAAAATTCGTCGCTAATGTTGTCTGCGGTAAAATCGGGCATAAAATCTTTCGTAATGCGAGGATTAAGCGTTCTCTCAAGCGCACTCGGTTGCTCGTAAATTTCTTTTAACATAAAATGATCATAGCCGCCTTTTTCCGCTTGTTCAAATGTTAAGTTGCTGACAATTATTTCTTTTTGAAGTTCTTCTCCACTAAGGGTGTAAAATTTTTCGCCGCTCTTATTGCTCAAATGTGCTATTTCAAGCGGGTTAATTGTGTAGTACCTATTTGTATACTCTAAAACAGCAGGCATATCAGATGCAAAAAACAATCCATCATCCGACTTTGTAACAACAAGTGGGCTGTCTTTTCTTATTGCAAAAAGTTCGCCTTGCAAATCGGCAAACATAATTGCAAATGCGTACGAGCCCTCAATCATATCCACGGCATTTCTAATTGCCTCAATAGGGTCGCCTTTATAAAACCAATCTATCAACTTTGCCGCAATTTCCGTATCCGTATCCGATGAAAACTCATACCCGTTGTCCTGTAAAAATTTACGAATTTCCAAATAATTTTCAACTATTCCGTTGTGAACAAGTGTTAATTTATCTGTTGTGTGAGGATGCGCATTTACATCGGAGGGTACGCCGTGCGTTGCCCACCTTGTATGGCCTATACCGCATAAAGCATCATCTTCTTTGCCTTGTACAAGCTCATCTAAATTTGCAATGCGACCTTTTGTTTTATATGTAACTATTTTGCCATCGTTATTAAAAAACGACATGCCCGCAGAATCGTATCCTCTATACTCAAGCCTGCGCAATCCGGCAAGTATCTTTTCTTTGGCACTGCTTGTGCCTATGTAGCCAACTATTCCACACATAATAAAAAATCTCCGTTTCTTAACTTTTTGCTTTATAATTTATAAAATATATTGGTATATAATAACACAAAATTACACTTTAAGTCAAATAAAAGCAAATTAGCTTTTGTTGTATTTATTGTAATTGTATGCACATAGTATAATTAAAATTTCAATAATAAAATAATATGTGATATAACAAATAATTAAGTTTATAAATGTACTATTATTGAAACCGAGTTTTTTATATGATACAATTAAAATTGCAATTGTGTGCACAAATAATTTCGAAAATGGGTGAGTGTTTATATGATACAAGATTTTAAAGTAGTACAGCTGATACCCGCAGGTATATCATTACTTGTGTTTGCTGTAATTTTAGCAGTGTGGACCTTTATTTTAGTACCTATTAGCTTAAAGGTAACAAAAAAAACAAAAGCACAGTGGCTATATATATTTATAAAATCGTTTAAAAAACCCATTAGTGTTGCAATTATTATAAGTGCAATTGTGTTTTCGGCAAAAACCTTAACCTTTATACCTTTTTTTTCAACCGGTGCAATTTTAAACGTTTGGCGTGTTGCAATGATTTATTGCAATACGTGGGGGCTTGTTAAGGCTAAGGGTGTTGTGCGATTATTGCTTACATCAAAAAGCGACAATGCCCGAAACGAAACAATTATACTGTTTGTAACACGCATTTATGTTGTTTTAATTGTTGTTTTTGCATTTTTAATGGCACTTAGCGATTTAAACTTCGATGTGACGGGCATATTAACAGGCCTGGGCCTTGGTAGCCTTACAATTGCACTTGCCGCACAAGACGTTGCAAGTAATTTTTTTGGAGGCTTTATAATTATTTTAGAGCGACCGTTTGAAGTGGGCGACTGGATAACAGCCGATATTATTGAGGGCAGTGTAGAGGATATAACATTTAGAAGCACAAAAATACGCACGATAGACGGCTCGCTTACGGTTGTACCAAACAATAAACTTGCAAGTGGCGCACTTACTAACTGGACAAAGCTTGAACACCGCCTGCTGCGATTTAATTTGGGATTAACTTATAACACTAAAAAAGAAACGGTCAACGACGTATCTAGGGATATACAAAACATGCTAAATAACCACAGTGCTGTTGAAACCGACACAATTGAAGTTGTATTGAGTGAATTTGCAAATAGCAGTATTGACATAATGATTACAATGTACATTAAACATGTGGAAATAAAGCCGTACAGGCAAGCGGTAGACGACATAAATTACAAAATAATGGATATTATGGAAAAGAACAATGCCTCGTTTGCATTTCCGTCTCAAAGTGTGTACTTTGAGAACACACTCTCGATGCAAAATAAGCAAGACGTGTAGAAATATAAATAACACATAGTGTTATTTATTGGCATATTTCGGTGTTTGTACCGCAAGGTACGAGCCGAAAGCCATAAAATAATAAAGTATATAATGCAACGCATTATATAAATATTAACAAGCCCAAAATTGCATGTAAATTGCAATTTTGGGCTTGTTAAATTTGCGATGTGTTAATAGCGCAATTTAAGTATAGTACGAATTATTATTAACCACTAAAACATATATAATAACAAAAAGTTTATAAAATTTTAACTTTTTAGTATGTGTTTGGGGGTAAAATATGCTATATGCAATAACAGTAACGGTAATGGCAGGGTTAAGCACGGGGCTTGGCGGGCTATGCGTATTGCTTTTTAAAAAACCTAGCGAAAAAATTTTGGCGCTATCTTTGGGTTTTGCAAGCGGCGTTATGATTACAGTTTCGCTGTCGGATATGGTACCACATACCGTTTTAAGTTACAGTAAATTTATGAACGAGCAAAAAGCCGCGCTTTGTGCTGCCAGCCTTTGTGCAATGGGCATGGTAATTGCGCACTTAATTGCAAAACTGGTGCCGGACATAAGGCCAATTGGAGGCTATGACGAAAAAAGAGCGAATATAATGAAAAGCGCAATAGTAACAACGCTTGCTCTGGTAGCACATAATTTGCCCGAGGGTGTGCTTACGCTGTTTACAAATGCAAACGACCCTGCAATAGGAACAAGTTTGGCGCTTGCCGTTGCAATGCACAATATACCCGAGGGTATTGCAATTGCTGTACCTGTGTTTTATGCAACCAAAAGTAGGCTAAAAGGCTTTTTTTACGCTTTGGCATCAGGTGTTGCCGAGCCTGTGGGCGCACTTCTTGCATACGGTTTATTGTCGAGTTATATTTCGCCTTTGTTTTTAAACGGAATTATAGCAGCTGTTGCGGGCATTATGCTTTATGTATCGTTTGACGAGCTTTTATATCAAGGTTTTTTGTATAGCGAAAAGGCACTTGCAACTTTGGGTGTGTGTAGCGGAATACTTACAATGCATATTGGAATTTACCTTGTATAATAAAGTAAAATATAGTACAATAAATGTGTATGTGTAATTATATTTTAAAGGAGAGGCTATTGTGGGTAAAAAGGCTTTTTGTATATTTATAGTTTTTATAGCTTTGTTTACCGGCTGTACAAGTGCAGTTGGCTCCGGCTCGGTAGAAGAACTACTTCGTGCGCCACAGCCTACACAGTTACTGCTTGAAATAAAAAGCTCTCTTAACGATTTTAAGCGAGAAAACATACAGCTAAAATACCCAAGGGGAAACAAAGAACTTTCGCCTATATTGCTTGTAGATTTAGATAGCGACATGCAAGACGAGGCAATTGTGCTTTACACAAGCG
Organism: uncultured Bacteroides sp.; assembly: GCA_964371265.1. Classification (GTDB taxonomy): domain Bacteria; phylum Bacillota; class Clostridia; order Oscillospirales; family Ruminococcaceae; genus Ruthenibacterium. Next base: position 22,300 of record CAYJLZ010000013.1, read on the forward strand.
AAAGTGGCGGGCAAAATGTATATTTTTCGGTTTTAGAATACTTTGAAGAAGACGGCTGGAGCGTTGTTAACGAGGTAGAGGGTTTATCTAGCGAAGTAATGGATTTTGAGGTTGTACAGCTTGCAAACAACAGCACACATGTAATAGTGGGTTATGCAAACGCAACACTTGTGGATAAGTACTTTTGTGTTTACAATTATACAAACAGCACTGTTAATAAACAAATTGAAACATCGTATACAAATTATATTGTTACCGACATTAACAGTGATTTAATAAACGATATTGTTCTTATATCTAGCGGAGAAGAAGAGGGTGCTTTATTAGCACAGTGGATAGTTTTAAAAGACAACGAAGTGGGAATGCAAGCGCACCAAACATTTGCGCTCGACGAGAGGTTTGTAAGTTGTAGCGATGTTTATTATGTTAATTCTCACGGCACGCAAGGAATTATTATAGAGGGCGTTTTTGCAAACGGATGGATAGCAAACGAGGTTTTTAAGTACGACAATGATACCGCAAACTTTATAAATTGGCCCGAGGGTGAAATTGATGTTGTTCTTGCAAGCTTAAGAAATGTAAGTGGATTAACTGTAAGTGCGGTTGACAGTGGTGGTGTTTTAAGAGTGCCTGTAAACGTAACTCGTATTGCTACTGTTAACAACCATAGTAGGTTTAATTATGTTTCCTGGCAAGACTATCTAGGCCAAAGCGTTGCACCGATTGTGCAACAAACAGGCGAAAACGATCCGCACGTTATTGAAGTGCACCCGTTGGACGATAAGGTGGACAGCCTTGTACAGCCCATAGAGCCTTCTTTTGGAATATACGACTCGAAATACAACTATTTTTTAAGATTACCCCAAAGCTGGACAGGCACACTGCTTATTTCGGACAAATTGAACAGTGACGATTGGGTTATAAGAAAGCGCGACAGCGGTAAGGTTTTGGCAAACATTAAAATTACACAAGAAACGGCGGGACTTGCTGATTATGAGTTAATAGCCACTTTAGGCAACGAAAATATTTATATACAGTTTTCAGATCTTTGTAGCGAGTACGATAAAAACTTAATAAGCACGCAAATATATGTAATGCAATAATAATTTACAAGGAGCAGAGCATGAAAAAAATTATTGTGGTTGAAGATGAAGTTACAATTCGCGAGGTAATAGCACTAAATTTACGCATGGCAGGGTACGATGTAACCGAGGCGGCAAATGCCGAACAAGCGCTTAGCGTTTTTAACAACACGTACGATATTGCAATTTTAGACATTATGCTTCCTCAAATGAATGGATTTTCGCTTTGCGAAAACATACGCAGTCAATCGGCGGGAATAGGAATAATAATGCTCAGCGCAAAATCGCTGGAAGAAGACAAAATAAAAGGGCTTAGCATTGGCGCTGATGATTACATGACAAAGCCCTTTAGCGTAAGCGAGCTACTAGCCAGAACAGACGCACTTTGGCGCAGAGTTAAAAATGTGCAAGATGTAGCGCAAAATAAATTAGTGCAAGACGATGATAGTATTACAAGCGGTATTTTTGATTTAAACAAACGCAGTAGAATTTTGTATAAAAACAGTGTGCCTATTGATTTGACACAGGTAGAATTTCAAATAATGGAACTGTTTTTAACTAACCCCTCCGTTGCGCTTGTAAGGGAAAAAATACTAGAGGGTGTATGGGGCGAACACTACTTTGGCGATGTAAAAATAGTGGATGTTAACATAAGGCGCCTTCGCATGAAAATTGAACAAGAGCCGAGTAACCCAAAATATATACTTACTGTGTGGGGTTACGGATACAGATGGAATTCTCAGTAATTTTGTATAATATTTATAAGCGGCAAATGCAACAAGGGGGGCAAATTGCTTGAAAAGTATAACAAGGCAATGGGTGCAAGGCAGCTTGCTTATAACGTTAATAGTTTTGGCACTTGCCGAGGGTATATTTGTGTTTTTTACAATAAACAGCTATTACGATAGCGTTAACTTTGCACTTCAAACTAGGTGCGAAACGCTAATAGCGCAGCTTAACGCAAGCGACAGTGAAAACTCGGTTAATAGGGCGGTAATATTAAGGCGCATGATGGAGCAATTTACCGAAAAAGATAAATTTGAGTTGTCACTTTTAAATAAAAGCGGTGAAATAGTTGTTACAAGCTCGGGCTATGTACAAAGCACAAGTACAGCGCCGTACGATGATTATTTATTGGCGCTTCAAACAAACGATATTGGCGCCGACGTTTACGAAAACGATACAGGCGAAAAAGTAATGTCACTTACTATGTTGCTTTTGCAAGATACGGGCGAATTTTCAGCTGTTCGAATGTCTACGGTACTAACACTTGTTGATGAAAATATATTTGCTATTGTTGTATTAAGCCTTGCTTTTGTGGGTTTAATTTTGCTTTTTAGTTTTTGGAGCGGTATGTTTTTTATTAGGGGCATAGTTATGCCAATTGGTGATATTGAAAATACAGCAAGTAAAATTGCGAAGGGCAATTTTAAAATAAGGGTAGATACCCCTTACAACACAAACGAAATGTCGCGACTTGCGCTTACCATAAACAACATGGCAAAAGAACTTGAAACGACATAAAAAATGAAAAACGACTTTATATCTTCGGTATCGCACGAGCTTAGAACACCGCTAACATCGATAAAAGGCTGGGGGGAAACACTTTTAAGCCACAAAAACGATGATAGCGAATCGTTTGAAAAAGGGCTTAGAGTTATATGCTCGGAAACAGACAGGCTTTATGATATGGTTGAAGAGCTATTGGATTTTTCTCGTTTGCAAAATGGAATAGAGCTTAAATGTCAAATGATAGACCTTGTAGCGGAAGTTACCGACAGCGTATTAACTGTTGAGCAGCGAGTTAAAAACGAGCAAATGAGCATTGCATACGAAGAACCCATGCAGCCGATACCTGTTTTTGCCGACGCTGCAAGGTTGCGCCAAGTTTTTATAAATGTTTTGGATAACGCAATAAAATATTCTCGCAAAGGCGGTGAAATATTAATTTCACTTGCAAGCGATGAAAAAAACGCATATATTAGCATAAAAGATGAGGGTATGGGAATTACACCCGAAGACCTTGAATATGTAAAAACAAAGTTTTTTAAGGGCAAGCAAGCAATGCGTGGCAACGGAATAGGACTTGCCGTTGCCGACGAAATAATGAGCGCACACAGGGGAAGTATAAACATTGACAGCGAGCATAAAAAAGGAACGGTTGTAACTCTTTGTTTGCCGCTTTACAATAAAAACAAACAATAAATTAATTTTTGGTAATTGAAAGGATAAATAAATGTCAGAAAGCAACAATACAAACAGCGCGTGTAGTTTTAAAACAAGCGTTGGAGGCCAGGCCCTTATGGAGGGCATAATGATGAGAGGCCCCAGCAAAGTGGCGCTTGCCGTAAGAAAGCCGGACGGTGAAATTTACACCGAGGTTAAAAACGTTAAAATTAGGCCATGGAGAAAATGGGTTTTTGTTAGGGGAATACTAAACTTTTTAGATACAATGATAGACGGCTATAACTATTTAATGAAAAGTGCACAAGTGTCGACAGACGAAGAGGAGTACAAACAGAGCGAGAGTAAATTAGATAAATGGATAAGCGAAAAATTTGGCGAAAAGGGCATGAACTTTATGATGGTAATTGCCGCCGTTTTGGGTGGCAGTTTGGCGCTTGTATTGTTTATGATATTGCCCACACTTATAGTGAGCTTTGTTGAAATATTTATAAATTTAGGGCAGTTTAAAACTCTTGCAGAGGGCGCTTTTAAAATAATTATACTTGTGGCGTATATGGCGCTTGTAAGTAAAATTCCTGATATAGCACGTGTTTTTGGGTATCATGGCGCCGAGCACAAAACAATATCGTGCTATGAGGCAGGCCAGGAGCTGACTGTTGAAAACATACGCAAACATTCGCGTTTTCACCCACGGTGCGGCACAAGCTTTATATTAATTGTTATAGTTATTAGCATATTAGTGGCAAGTGGCTTGCCTTGGGGTAATACCATTGTGCGCATTGCCTTAAAAATTGCGCTTTTGCCGCTTGTGGTGGGCATAAGCTACGAAATAATTAAACTGTGCGGTAGATACGATAACTTTTTTACAAGAACAATATCGGCGCCGGGGCAGTGGCTGCAAAACATTACAACAAACGAGCCGGACGATAAAATGATAGAGTGTGCAATAGCGGCAATTACACCGGTGTTGCCTGAAAACAAAAAAGACGGTGAATGGTAAATTAATCTATGCAAACAGATAAAAATAGCTTTAATTTTAAGCTTGCTGATAGTACAAACTTGCAAAGCGCATACGTTAAAATGGTGCACTTGTTTGAAGACTGCTCAATTGAAGATGCACAGTTTGATGCAAACCAATTGATATATTATGTAACCGGAAAAGACAAGCGGATTTTTGCACAAGATACTTTAAGCATAGAACAAGCCGAAACACTGACAAAGCTTGCATTAAAAAGAAGTAAGCGATACCCATTACAATATTTGCTTGGAGAGTGGGATTTTTTAAACTTTACACTTAAAATAGGCGAGGGTGTGCTTATACCAAGGCAAGACACAGAAATTGTGTGCAATACTGCAATTTTGTGTGCAAATAAAATTATTGAGGCTAAGCAAAAAGAAAAAGATGATTGTGAAAATGAAGGCAGTGCAAGTTTAAACAAACAAGTCGCAGGCCAAGCGAAACAACACTTATGTAAAAACAAGCAAATCAAAGGCCAAAATACTGTAAATGTGGCCGATTTATGCTCGGGAAGTGGCGCAATAGCAATAGGCGTTGCAAAAAATGTTGCCCTAGCTAATGTAACTGCGGTAGAATTATACGACAAAGCGTACGAATACCTTGTGCAAAACATTAAAACGCTTGCGCCTTGTATTAATGTTGTTAATAGCGATATTTTTAAATGGCAAAATACACTAAAAGACGACAGCTTTGACATTATAGTGTGCAACCCGCCGTATGTAACACAGCACGAGATGAAAAGTGTACAGCCCGAGCTTGATTATGAACCATTAACAGCACTTATGGCGCAAAATAACGGGCTTGAATTTTACATTCATATTGCTGCAGCGTATAAAGCTAAAATTAAAAAGGGCGGATATTTAATATTTGAAATAGGATCGACACAGGCAAAAAGTGTTGCCAAAATACTTTTGGAAAATGGATACGAAGATATTGAAATTATAAAAGACGACTTTAATAACGACAGATGCATAAAAGCAATTGCAAAATAAGAAGAAGTAATGTAAAATTAATGTGTGCTTTAACTGAGTGGTTTAAAAAGTGTAAAATTGTATTTAATTTGCCGTTTTTAACGCAATTGTAAAATTTTGTTTTGCACAAAACAGTTATTAATAATTAAAAACATAACAATAAATATTTAAAAGCCGCTTTTGTTATTGGCAAAGCGGAAGAACGGAGCTTATTATGGCAGATAAGAAAAAAGATATACCATCACCGGAGAAAAAGAGCGGTGACGGCAAAAAAAGTGCGCTCGACACAGCACTTTCTCAAATTGAAAAGCAGTTTGGCAAAGGCGCAGTTATGAAACTGGGCCAGCGTGTTGCAATGAACGTAGAGGCAATACCTACGGGTAGCTTATCGCTCGATTTGGCACTGGGCATAGGTGGTTTGCCAAGGGGGCGTGTTGTAGAGATATACGGCCCGGAGTCGTCGGGTAAAACTACACTTGCGCTGCACTGCATTGCCGAGGCACAAAAGGCGGGCGGCGAGGTTGCGTTTGTAGACGTTGAACATGCGCTGGACCCTGTTTATGCAAAGGCGCTTGGAGTAGACATTGACAGCTTGCTTGTTAGCCAGCCCGACACAGGGGAGCAGGCAATGGAAATTTGTGAGGCACTTGTGCGAAGCGGCGCACTGGATGCCATTGTTATAGACTCGGTTGCGGCAATGGTGCCAAGGGCAGAAATAGAGGGCGAAATGGGCGACTCTCACGTTGGCTTGCAAGCAAGGCTTATGAGCCAAGCACTGCGCAAGTTGACAGGTGTTATAGGTAAAACAGGTACAGTTGCCATTTTTATAAACCAGCTAAGAGAAAAAGTAGGTGTTTTGTACGGTAGCCCCGAGGTTACAACGGGTGGGCGTGCGCTTAAATACTACTCGTCGGTTAGAATTGACGTAAGGCGCATTGAGGGCCTTAAGGATTCCACAGGTTCGTTTATAGGCAACAGAACTAGGGCAAAAGTAGTTAAAAATAAAGTTGCGCCTCCGTTTAAAGAGGCGGAGTTCGATATTATGTTCGGACAAGGTATATCAAAAACCGGAGAATTGTTAGACCTTGCCGTTAAACTGGGTTTTATAAATCGAAGCGGTGCATGGTTTAGCTATGGGCAAACAAGACTTGGGCAAGGGCGCGACAACACAAAAGTATTTTTAGACGAAAACCCAGAACTACACGCTGAACTGGAGCAAAAAGTAAGGCAAAATGCAGCCGATTTATACGCGCTTAAAAAAGGCGAGGTAAAAGTGCGAGACGATGCAAAAGACGATACTGAAAGCGACAGCACAGCACAAGAGGGCGCTGCGCCTGCACCTGCGCAAAAAACAACGCGCAAAAAACCGGCAAGTATAGACATTATGGTAGAAGATGAATAGCCAAAACAAAAGCACCGATTTAAAAAGGGCAACAGATAAAGCGCTAAATTATTTGGCAACACGAATACATTCGAAAAAAGAGCTTTATACAAAACTGTATCGCAATTTTACAGATGAAGTATGCGCCCAAGTTATAAACGATATGGAGCGCATAGGCTATTTAAACGATGAAGAATATGCCGATACACGTATTAAACATCTTATATCAAAGCAAAAATCCATAGCAGAAATAAAGGCGGATTTGCATGCAAAGGGAATTGACAGAGATATTGCCTATGAAAAGTTGCAAAATATAGAAGACTACAATGAAAAAAATGCGTGCATAGCACTTATAACAAAAAAATACATGTCGAAAATAATAGCAAACGACACACAAAAAGTACTGCTTGCGCTTATGAGAAGAGGCTATTCTTACGACAGTGCAAAAGAGGCACTGCGGCATGTACTTTGCGAAACGGAGAATGAATGAATATATATTTTATATCGCTGGGTTGCCCAAAAAACCAAGCGGACGCAGACGTAATGTGCCACACACTAATATCGGCAGGGCACAGCACAACGGCGTATATTGAACAGGCCGACGCTGTAATTGTAAACACGTGCGGCTTTATTGAGAGTGCAAAACAAGAGGCCATAGACAACATTTTGCAAGCCTGCGAAGAAAAAAAGCAAAATAAAAAAATAAAAGTAATTGTAACTGGCTGCCTTGCACAGCGATACAGCGAGGAAATAGCAAAAGAAATACCACAGGTTGATGCGGTTGTTACACTTGGTGCAAACAACAATATTTGCCAAATTTTAAGCGATATTGAAAACAAAAATGAAACCAACGATACACTTGTTGCAATGGCAGATAAGCACGATTTTGCCCTTGGTGGCAAGCGCGTTATATCTACCCCAAAGCACTACGCGTACCTAAAAATAGCCGAGGGATGTAACAATAACTGCAGCTACTGCGCAATACCCGGCATAAGGGGCAAACTGCGCAGCCGTACATTGCAAGACGTTGTAAACGAGGCGAAATTTTTGGCAAGCGAGGGTGTGCAAGAAATTATTTTGGTTGCACAAGACGTAACGGCGTTTGGCGAGGATAGAGGCAAGGGCGAAATTTGCGAGTTACTTGATGAACTCAATAAAATTGACGGCATAAAATGGATACGTTTGCTTTACGCATACCCCG
>CAYJLZ010000014.1:0-10436 GCA_964371265.1 uncultured Bacteroides sp.
TAAAGCGTAATTCCTGTATCTCCTACAATACTTCTTCCCGGTTCTATACAAATATATGGCACAGGAAAGTCATTTTTCTTACAAAAATCATTAACTGTTTTTGAAACACTGTTCATATAGCTATCAAGCGATTTCGGGTCGTCAGATGGTACATATCTTATACCAAAACCGCCCCCGAGATTTAATTGTTTTATTACGTATCCGCATTCGTCCTTAACCTGCTTTGCAAACGATAGCATAACCTCTGCTGCATGGCAAAACGGGTCAATGTCAAAAATTTGCGATCCTATATGGCAATGTATGCCACTAATACTTATTGCCTGTGTATTAAGAGCTTTTTTAATAGCATCCATAGCCTCGCCTGTTTCAATTGCAAAACCAAATTTCGAGTCTATCTGCCCTGTTCTAATGAAGTTATGGGTGTGGGCATCTATACCCGGTTTAATGCGAAACAGCACGTTTACTGTTTTATTATTTGCCACAGCAATATTACTAAGCAGCTCAAGCTCTGGTAAATTGTCTAGTACTATGTAGCCGATATTATTTTCTAAAGCCATTGTAAGCTCGGCAGGAGTTTTGTTGTTGCCGTGAAAATACATCTTTTCACCCGGAAATCCGGCTTGTAATGCTGTGTACATCTCTCCGCCCGACACAACGTCAACACCAAGGCCTTCTTCATTCATTATTCTGTAAATTTCTTTACAGCAAAAAGCCTTGCTTGCGTATAATACAATACCATTTTTATTGTAGTTTTCATCAAGAGAATTTTTTAACACTCTACAATTTTCACGTATTGCGCTTTCATCCATTGCATACAGCGGTGTTCCGTATTTAGATGCAAGCGATAGCGTATCAATACCTCCAATTTCTAAGTTCCCATTATTATTTACCGATGTTACACCCACTATGTTTACTCCTTTTCCACATATTCCTCTAAAAAATTTTTTAATTCTTCTATCCCATACCCCGAATCAGCGCTCGTTAGCATAACTTTTAAGCATCCGTATTCATCACACAACCGTTCGAAATATTCTATTTTATTCTGCAGTTCGCTTTTTTTAATTTTATCTGCCTTTGTAAGTGCAACAACAAAAGGAACACTGTAATGCTCTAAGTATTCAAGCATTTGTACATCGTCCTTTGATGGTTTATGGCGCACATCTAAAAGCTGCACAAGCACTACTTTGCCTCGTGTTGCCGAAAAGTAAGTATTAATTAATTCATCCCAGCGCTGCCTTTCGCTTTTTGCAACCTTTGCATAACCGTAGCCAGGCAAATCTACAAAAAACACACTGGCGACTGCGTAAAAATTTATAGTTGCAGTTTTGCCCGGTGTTGCGCTAACCCTTGCTAGACTTTTTCGGTTACAAAGTTTGTTAATAAGCGAAGATTTTCCAACGTTTGAGCGGCCTGAAAAAACTATTTCAGGCCTGTCGCAATCCGGTAGTTGTGAAGACAGCCCATAAGACGATATAAATTCTGCTTTTGCGTAATTCATTAATTGTCTCCCCAAGTGTACTTAGCGTTTTTCATTTACTTTAGGCTTACTAACTGCCGGTAAAAGTGCTATGTCTAATACCTCTTGCAATGTTTGAACCGGCTTAAACTCCACAGCCTCTTTTACTTGTGTGTCAACATGAAACAAATCGGGCATATTTCCTTTTGGAATTATAATTGTCTTCATTCCCTCTCTGTAAGCTGCCATACTTTTTTCTTTAAGTCCGCCAATCGGTAATACTTGCCCATGAAGAGAAATTTCACCTGTCATTGCAACGTCTGAATTTACTTTACGCTTAGAAAGCCTTGATATGAGCGCAGTTGTAAGCGTTATTCCCGCACTTGGCCCGTCTTTTGGTATTGCACCTTCGGGAGCATGAATATGAATGTCGGATTCTTTAAATACTTCGTTTTCAAATCCAAACTTATTGCTGTGCATTTTTGAGTAAGTTATTGCTAGTTTTGCACTCTCTTTCATAACCTCGCCAAGCGAACCTGTCAATTCCAGTTTTCCACTACCACTCGGTATAAGCTGAACTTCGATAGGTAAAATTTCGCCACCTACACTCGTCCAAGCAAGGCCATTTGCAATACCCACGGCATCTTTCCTCGAACAAAATGTCGGTTTCATTCGCTTTGGACCAAGCAACTCTTCGAGCGAAGATGCTGTTATGTTTATTATTTTATCTTCTCCTGCGGCAATGCGCTTTGCACATTTGCGCAGTACCTCATTTATTGTTCTCTCCAGGCTACGAACTCCGGATTCTTGCGTATAACCATCAATTATTCCATACAAAGAAGCAGTATTAAACTTAACAAAGTTTTTTAGCCCTGTTGCCTTTAACTGCTTTGGCACAAGGTGCTTTTTAGCTATGTTGTACTTTTCAATTCTTGTATAACTCGACAGTTCAATTATATCCATTCTGTCCAAAAGCGGCCTTGGTATAGTGTCAAGCGTGTTTGCCGTTGTTATAAACAATACATCACTCAAATCGAAAGGTATGTCTAAATAATGGTCCTTAAATGTTTTGTTTTGCTCCGGGTCAAGCGCTTCAAGCAACGCTGCCGCAGGGTCTCCCCTAAAGTCCGATGCCATTTTGTCTACTTCATCTAGCAAAAGAAGCGGATTTCTACTTTTTGCTGTTAAAATAGCACTTACAATTTTGCCCGGCATTGCGCCAATATAAGTGCGCCTATGCCCCCTAATTTCGGCCTCATCTCTAACGCCGCCAAGCGACATGCGCGAGTATTTACGGCCAAGGCATTGCGCCACACTTTGAGCAATAGAAGTTTTACCCACACCCGGTGGGCCCACAAGGCATATAATTTGTGCCTGAGCCTCGGGCGCCAGTTTGCGCACTGCTAAAATTTCCAAAATGCGTTCTTTAACTTTTTTCATTCCAAAGTGTTCTTTGTCAAGCACAGCCTGAGCCTTTTTAATATCAAGTTTATCCTTTGTTTGTTCGTTCCACGGCAAATCAAGGCAGGTGTCAAGGTATGTTCTAATTACAGATGCCTCTTGTGAGCTGCCTTGCATTTTTAATAGTCTGTCTGCCTCTTTTAAAAGTTTTTCGTTTGCCTCTTCCGGTAAATTAAGATCTAATATTTTTTCTTTATAGTTTTCGGCATCATCTCTTGTATCATCGCCCTCATCAAGCTCGTCTGATATAACACGCATTTGCTCGCGCAAATAGTAGTCTCTCTGATTTTTATCTATTTGCTCACTAACTTTGTTTTGTATATCTTTTTCAATGCGCATAACTTTTGTTTCTTTTTTAATAAGCTCCATTATTTTGTCTAGCCTACTTAAAACACTGCTCTCGTTTAAAATTTCTTGCTTTTCAGTGTATTTAAACAAAAAGTTGGCCGGTATATAATCGCATAGCATTGCCGGGCTTTCCTGTGTTAGTATAGTATATATTACGTCTTTTGGAAATCTTCTGTTCATTGTAAAGTATTCTTCAAATATATCTCGTATGCTTCTAACAAGCGCTTCTATTCTTGCCGAGTCGCTGTTTCGCACACCTCGCATGGGGGCAGCTTTTGTAGATGCAAGCAAAAACCTACCGCTAGAGTCTACCGTTAAAAGCTTTGCACGGTATTTTCCCTCTACCAGCACTTTCACAAGGTCGTCCGACACTCGCAAAACCTGCTTTACCTCGGCAACAACACCAAAACTGTAAAGATCTTTAAAACTTGGTTCGTCTGTATCCATATCACGTTGTGTCACCAAAAACACCGAATTGTTGTTGTTCATCGCCCAGTCTATTGCTGCTATCGACTTTTGTCTTCCCACTTCAAAGTGGATAACGTTACCCGGAAAAACAACAAGCCCCCTTAGTGCTATTGTAGGTAGGCGCAATATATCTGCGTTTTTATCCAGTATAATTTTAACTTTTTCCGGCATATTTCCCTCCGATAAATCTATGTCTGTTGTAAATAAATATACTTCGACTATTATATTATACACTATTTTTAAAATTTCATCAACTTTAATAAATATTTAGCTACTATATTTAAGTTTATTAAAAAACTTGCTCAATAATGTTTGCTTGTTATATTTTATTTTGTGTTTTAAGATTATTATATCAAAATTTTTATTCGCTGATATTAAATTTTTATTATCCAGTTATTAATTATAACTATTGACAAACCCAGTTTAATTATATATTATATTGTAAGTTAAATTAATATATGGAGAGATGGCTGAGCTGGTCGAAGGCGCACGATTGGAAATCGTGTAGTGCAGAAATGTACTCTGGGGTTCGAATCCCCATCTCTCCGCCAAACTTCGTCACTCACGTCATTAAGTGTGTGGCGATTTTTTATTTTAGTAAAAAAACAAAACGCAACGTGATCACAACAGAACACACTGCGTTTTATATAGTTAAACTATATCACTTACAGGATTTAAGGTTTTAAAGCTACCTTTTAATTTTGCTGAGTTGTTTTAATAATAACTCTACAAACCACAGCTAGACCCGTGCTCATGTTCGTGCGCATCTTCTATTTTGCCCACTATTGGCTCTGGGTCTATCCCCTGTTTTGTGTAATAATCCGCAAGTGCTGTTTTTATAGCTTGTTCGGCAAGTACACTGCAGTGTATTTTATTTGTCGGCAACCCTTCCAGCGCTTCTACAACAGCTTTATTTGTAAGTTTTAGTGCATCATCTATGCTTTTACCTTTAATCATCTGCGTTGCCATGCTCGATGTTGCAACAGCAGCGCCACAACCAAATGTTTTAAACTTAACATCGGTTATTGTATTTCCATCTATTTTAAGCGACATTCTCATAACATCGCCGCATTTTGCATTTCCTACTTCGCCTACTCCGTCGGCATTTTCTATTTCTCCCAAATTTTGTGGGTTTGTAAAATGTTGCATTACTATTTCACTGTACATAATCAATTGTCCTTTATTAAAATTAAACTTTATTTATTATTTTGTAAAAAATTGCATTTTATGTTTACTACCAAATTGCGCTACGGCGTCTTACTTCTTCAATAATCGGGCCGAGTTCAGCGCACAATTTTTTTGCATCTTCCATGGTATTTTGTATGCCAAAACTTATTCTCACGCTGCAGTTAGCATCGGCATGTGTTTGCCCTATTGCAAGCAATACGTGGCTTGGGTCCAAATCTCCCGAGGTGCAAGCACTGCCACTGGAGGCACATATGCCTTTCATATTTAAAAACAGCAGTATGCTCTCGCTCTCTGCCGCAGGAAAACTTAAATTTACGTTTCCGGGCAACCGCTTTTGCATATTTTTCGAGCCATTTACAATTGTTTGCGGTATGTTTTTAACGGCATAGTCCAATACAAAATCGCGCATATTTGCTAATTTTTCGCCTTTTTCCTCTAGGTTCGCAACGCTCATTTCAAGTGCTGCTCCAAGGCCTACAATGCCCGCTACATTCTCTGTTCCCGCTCTTCTCTTGCTCTCTTGCGCTCCGCCCTCAAGTAAATTTTCAATAGCTATTCCCTTTTTAATATATAAAACGCCTACACCCTTAGGCCCGTTAAATTTATGGCCGGATAAACTGAGCATATCGACATTTAAATCATTTACATTTATAGGTATACTTCCAGCCGCTTGCACTGCGTCTGTATGAAACAGCACCTTGCTTTTTTTGCAAATTTCGCCTATTTCAGCTATGGGCTGTATAGTGCCTATTTCGTTGTTCGCAAACATAATACTAACAAGTGCAGTGTCCTTCCTAATTGCGTTTTGCACGCTTTCAACAGGTACAAACCCCTCACTGTCTACACTTAAATACGTAACTTCAAAGCCTTCTTTTTCCAGTTTTTGCATTGTGTGCAAAACTGCATGGTGCTCTATTGTGCTTGTTATTAAGTGCTTTTTACCCTGCTTTGCCAATATTCGCGCCGCACCTTTAATTGCCCAGTTTAAACTCTCTGTTCCGCAACCTGTAAAATATATTTCGTTTTGTGTACTGCCAAGTGCTTTTGCTACCTTTGTGCGCGCATTATCAATTGCAGTTTTTGCCAAAGCACCTATTTCGTATATTTCGCTGTTGGACGGATTACCGTACATCTCGCTAAAATACGGTAACATCTGTGTTAAAACGCTTTGCGCAACCGGCGTTGTAGCCGCATTGTCAAGATATATTATTTCACTCAATTTAATCACCTTATTTTTTGTTTTAAATTTACTTAATAATTATGTAAAGGTAAAATAACCATAAGTTTTTATATTATTTGCCTCTGTTTTTAATATATACCATTTTAGTATAATTTGCAATACTAATTTTTAAAATTAATAAAATATTAATTTTTTAACTATTTATATTTTGCAGTTTCTTCTACTGCAAGCGCATCGCACCTTTCGTTTTGCGGGTGGCCTGCGTGGCCTTTTATCCATTTATATTGTATTTTATGCATTTCGACAAGCTGCAAAAGTTCTTGCCACAAATCGCTGTTAAGTGCCGGTTTTTTATCGCTTTTTATCCAGCCTTTGGCCCTCCACCCTTTTGCCCAGCCTTTTTCAAGTGCGTCTATAACGTATTTCGAGTCGCTGCACAGGGTAATGTTGCACGGTTGGTTTAACGCTTTAAGTGCCATAATAAACGCGGTAAGCTCCATGCGATTGTTTGTTGTGTCAGCTGTGCCACCGCTAATAACTTTTTCTTTGCCGTTGTACTCAATTATCGCGCCCCAACCACCTGGGCCGGGGTTTCCACTACATGCACCATCTGTATATATGTTTACATTTTTCATTTTTACACCTGTTTTACACAATTTATTTTACAATAAATTTAATTATAACATAAAAAACACTTATAACAAATACCTTTGTTTGTCTTAAAGGTTTTATATTAATTTTATCTTCATATTTGTTGGCATATATTCAATTGCAACCAACATAAATATAGTAAAACAACTTATGTGTTTTTCATAAAACATAAACCAATATCTGTTGACAACGCTAATATATTTGTTATAATAAATATATAAATTAAAAATAATGTGGCTAGTTAAAAAAAACAAAAGCATAAAGGAGAATAATAATGTCGAATGTAGATTTAAGAGATATCGATTTTAAGGAATTTAACGATGTGCTTGCAACTTGTACAGGTGATGTTTTTATGGTTACACCTGAGGGCGACAGGCTAAACCTTAAAAGCAAGCTTTGCCAACTAATTGGGTTTACAAAACTTGTAGAAGGCGGCAGTATTGCAAACGCTACCCTTGAGTGCACCAACACTGAAGACCAAAGTAAACTTTTCAGATTTAATATGTTTGGTGTTGCTAATACAGAATCTAAATAATGTTTTAAATTAATGCAAAAAAGCTGTTGCTAGGTGTTATACCTTATGCAACAGCTTTTTTCACTTGTATTTAAATTTCCTTGCAATCGCTGTTTTAAAATGTTTATTCTTCCATTTGATATCCCATTAAACTTGCCGCAACTTGCAAGTGCGCAGTTACACTCTCCTCGGTAAGCTCGTATAAAACGCCCGCCATGTTTTGCATTATATTAATAAGCGCTATACTGCCAATTATATCTCCATGGCATATAATTGGAGCTATAATATGCGCTTTAACGTCATTTACTTGAGATATTTGTATGTTTTGATGTTTAACATTTGCCAATCGCCTTTGCTCTGTTATGTTTTCATAATCTTTTGTAAGTGTTGTTTGCATAAGCTCTTTATTGCTAGCGCAAGTAGCTATTACGTGATCTCTATCTGTTACAACAGTACATGCACCGGTGTTTTTATATAGAATATCAACATAACTTTGTGCAAAGTTCGACAGTTCTCCCATCGGAGAATATTTTTTAAATATTACCTCGTTGTTATTAGAAACATATATTTCAAGTGGATCTCCCACCCTTATTAGCTGTGTTCGGCGTATTTCTTTTGGTATAACCACTCTACCTAGGTCGTCTATGCGCCTTACAATGCCTGTCGCTTTCATATTTTTTCTCCAATCTGACATTATTATTTTTAATAGTTTTTTCAATTATACTTCTGTTTAGCTTTGTATTTTTTATTGCAACGCTTTATATTTAGTGTTATATTTTCATTCTAATATAGTATTTACCATGTTAGGAAATTTATTCATATTGAAAATAATTTTATTTGCACCAACAATTGTTAGTATATTAAACATTTTAATATACTAAAATGTGTTTGTCAATAACAATTGTTGGTGGTGTAAAATGAATGATATACTTGCAACTCGATTAAAAGAATGCCGAAAACAAAAACACCTTACACAGGCACAAGTTGCTGTGTTTTGTGATATCACAGAGAAGGCATATCAAAACTACGAGCTAATGACAAGACAACCAAAGCTTGATATATTAGTAAAAATTGCAGATTTATACGATGTTTCTCTCGATTACCTTGTGGGTAGAAACGATTAAAGCAAAAACAAAAGTCGCTACAAAAGTAGTGGCTTTTGTTTTTGTTTTACTGCAATATTTTAAAGCTATATGTATAATAAATACATTAAAAGGCACTTATATTAAAATATTACGAAATTGTTAAACTTGTTAATTTTTATGTATTTTTCTCAATAAGCCTTGACATTATAAAAAAGATGTGTAAAATAAAATTAGCACTCTACACTGTCGAGTGCCAAAAACTTATCTGTGTTAAGGAGGGGCGAATTTAGTTGAATGAGCGAAAAAGACAGGTTTTACAGGCAATTGTACGCTTACACATCTTAGACGGCGAGCCTGTTGGCAGTACATTGCTTGCAAACTATTTAAGCATGTCGGTGTCTAGCGCAACGCTGCGAAGCGAAATGGCCGCCCTTACAAAACTTGGTTTACTTGAGCAGCCTCATACAAGTGCAGGGCGAATACCCAGTACAAAGGGTTACAGGTATTATATTGATAATTTAATGGATAGCGTTAATCAAATAAACAGCGAAGAGAAAAAGCAAATATGCTGTTTATTTAATGATATGGACTTCGACCCGGATCGTCTTGTGTGCGATACTGCTAAGGCACTTGCAAATCACACCGGGCTAGCGGCGCTTGCCAGCACACCTGAAAGCAACGACGTTTGCATTGCACACTACGAGATAATACAAGTTGGTTTGTATAATGCCGCTATACTGGCAGTTAACACTGCTGGCGCTGTAAGCACAAGAACAGTAAAGTTTACCACCGCATTATCCGGCGAAGACCTTGGCATATTACAAAAAATAATTAACAACAATTTAACGTTTGTAAATCCTGCCGATGTAAGTGATGCATTTGTTTTAAACTTAGAACAATTTTTGGCAAATAAGAAAAAAATATTTACAGAAGGATTAAAAGCCGCACTAAAGCTTTTAAAAAATTGTGATAAAAAAGCTATTCACCTTGAGGGACAGCATAATTTACCTACAAGTAAAAGCGATAATTCAAGTTTTAAAAACTTAATATCACTTTTTAACGACGAAGTATTTACTCGTAAATACTTAAATTTATTTACAATGCAAACAACAATTTTACTTGGAGATGATGTTGAGCAGTACCCCATGCCCGATTACTGCATTATTGGCAAGCGGTATGTTGCCGGCGGCGGACGAACCGGAACGCTTGCTGTTGTTGGACCTTTAAGAATTAATTTTACCGAAATAGCACTGCGGCTTGAGCTATTTGCAAATATTTTAGGGCAGTATATGTCGGGCAAACACGAGCGCGAGCTTTTAGTGTAATACACTTAAACTATAATTATAATACTTGCCGATGCATAAATTTTTAATGCGGCAGAACGGAGATTTAAATGACAAACAGTGAAAACACACACAAAATTGAAACACAAGAAAATATGCAAGGCATTGATGGCGACGACAATAATATTAGAGATGTAATTGAAGATGACGCTAAAAAAGGTGCGGACAATGATAAAAAGAGCTCCGATAAAAGTATAAACAACGATAAAAAGCAAAACACCGACAACGCAAAAAACTTAAAAAGCGGTGTTAAAACAGCAGCTGCATTAAGTGCAGCCAAGGCAGAGTGTGAAAAATTAAAGGCTGATTTGAGTGAAACAAACGATAAATTTTTACGAACTGCCGCAGAATATGAAAATTTCAGAAAGCGTAGTATAAGGGAAAAAGACAGTGCATTCTCGGGTGGTATATGCCACGCCGTGGAAAAAATATTACCTATTATAGACACTTTAACACTTGCTATTAATGCACCTACACAAGACGAAAGCTACAAAAAAGGTGTTGAAATGACATTAGAGCAATGCAGAAAAGCTTTTGAAATGCTTGGCGTAAAAGAGGTGGAAGCACTAAACAAACAGTTCGACCCAAATTTGCATGCTGCGCTTGCGTCAGCACCGGGTAGCGAGGGTGTGGAAAGTGGCACTATTTTGCAGGTACTTCAGCCCGGGTATATGTTAAACGATAAAGTAATTCGCCATGCGGCGGTTATGGTAGCAGACTAATATATTATTAAAAACATTAC
>CAYJLZ010000014.1:10446-13747 GCA_964371265.1 uncultured Bacteroides sp.
CCTTGGTACAACTAACAGTTGCGTAGCTGTTATGGAGGGCGGCGAGCCCGTTGTTATAGCAAATGCAGAGGGCTCAAGAACAACACCGTCTGTGGTGGGATTTGCTAAAAATGGTGAAAGGCTTGTAGGCCAAGTTGCAAAACGCCAGGCAATAACAAACCCCGACAGAACTATTTCGTCTATTAAGCGCCACATGGGTACCGACCACAAAGTGGATATAGACGGCAAAAAGTACACACCGCAAGAAATAAGCGCAATGATACTGCAAAAGCTAAAAGCAGATGCAGAAGCTTACTTGGGCGAAAAAGTAACCGAGGCTGTTATAACAGTACCCGCTTACTTTAACGACAGCCAGCGCCAAGCAACAAAAGATGCCGGCACAATTGCCGGGCTTGATGTTAAGCGCATTATAAACGAGCCCACAGCCGCCGCTCTTGCATACGGAGACGACAAAGAGGCCGACCAAAAAATTATGGTGTACGACCTTGGCGGTGGTACGTTCGATGTATCTATTATTGAAATTGGCGACAGCGTAACAGAAGTTTTGGCAACAGCAGGCGATACAAAGCTTGGTGGAGATGACTTTGACCAGTGCATTATCGACTGGATGGCAGACGAGTTTAAAAAAGAAAACGGTGTAGATTTAAAAAGCGATAAAATGGCGGCACAGCGCTTAAAAGAGGCAGCTGAAAAGGCAAAAATAGAGCTTAGTGGCGTTGCAAGCACAGCAATTAACCTGCCTTTTATTACAGCCGATGCAAACGGCCCAAAACACCTTGATATGACACTTTCTCGTGCAAAGTTTAACGAGCTTACACAAGACCTTGTAAAACGCACAATGGACCCGACAAAGCAAGCTCTTAAAGATGCCGGCCTAAAACCGGATGAGCTACACAAAGTGCTACTTGTTGGTGGTTCTACAAGAATTCCGGCTGTACAAGATGCAGTTAAAGACTTTTTAAAAATTGACCCTAGCAAAGGCATTAACCCCGACGAATGTGTTGCCGTTGGCGCAGGCATTCAGGGCGGTGTCCTCGGCGGCGACGTTAAAGGCGTACTTTTGCTAGACGTTACTCCGCTAAGCCTTGGCATTGAAACAATGGGTAAAGTTACAACAAGAATTATTGAGAGAAACACAACTATTCCGGCTAAAAAAAGCCAGGTGTTCTCCACCGCAGCAGACAACCAAGCAGAGGTTGAAATTAACGTACTTCAGGGCGAACGTGAATTTGCACAAGACAACAAATCACTGGGTGTTTTTCACCTAGACGGCATTGCACCGGCACCAAGGGGTGTACCGCAAATTGAAGTTACTTTCGACATTGACGCAAACGGAATTGTTAAAGTTAGCGCTAAAGACAAAGGAACAGGCAAAGAGCAACACATTACAATTACAGCATCTACCGATATGAAAAAAGAAGAAGTTGAAAAGGCTATTAAAGAGGCCGAGCAGTATGCCGCCGAAGATAAAAAACGCCGTGAAGACGTAGATACTCGCAACAGTGCCGATCAAATGGTATTCCAAACAGAAAAAGCATTGCAAGAGATGGGCGACAAAATAAGCGAGGATGAGAAATCTGATTTAACTGCTAAAATAGATGCTTTGAAAGAGGCATTAAAAGGCGAGGATATGTCTGCCATAAGCGCAAAACAAGAGGACTTGCAAAAGGCATTCCACGCTGTTAGCGAAAAAATGTACAGCGAGGCAGCTGCTGCACAAAATGCTGGCGGGCAAAGCGAGGCAAACCACGAGCCCGTAGGAGACGACAACATTGTTGACGCCGACTTTAAAGAGGTATAGCGCATACTGCGGCAATATTTAAATGCATATAACTATTGCATTAATAAAAGTAAGCACCGATTTTTTAATCGGTGCTTACGGGTTGTAAACTAGGTGTATTTTTAAATAAACGTACACAGTAACAATTATTTTAACGCAGCTTTTTAATTGTACAATTTAAAAGTTTGCGCATTTTATAAACATGGCCGTGGCTGTGTTTAAGGTAAGTGGTGAAAATATGGCAGATAAAAGAGATTATTATGAGATACTTGGCATTGCCAATACGGCAAGTGAAGACGAAATTAAAAAGGCGTACAGAAAACTTGCAAAAAAATATCATCCCGATTTAAACCCAAACGACAAAGTTGCCGAAGACAAGTTTAAAGAGGTTGGCGAGGCATACGAAATACTTAGCGACAAACAAAAACGCAGTAGGTACGACCAATTTGGCCATGCCGGTGTAGACCCCAACTATGGTGCCGGTGGCGGCGGCTTTGGCGGTTTTGGCGGCGGTGTGGACTTGGGCGATTTATTTGGCGATTTATTTGGCGGCTTTGGCGGTGGCTTTGGGTCTCAAAGGCGTAGCGCTAACCCTAATGCGCCAAAAAGGGGCGCCGACGTACGTGTTAGCCTTGTGCTTAGCTTTATGGAGGCAGTGCATGGCTGTAAAAAAACTGTTAAGGTTACAATGCAAGACACTTGTAGCGAGTGTTCGGGTAGCGGTGCTGCAAAAGGCACATCTCCTGAAACGTGTACTCACTGCCGTGGCACAGGCTATGTTACTGTTCAACAGCGCACACCGTTTGGAGTAATGCAGTCCAGCCAGCCATGCTCTCATTGCGCCGGCAAAGGTAAAACCATAAATAAACCGTGCAGCAAATGCCACGGTGGAGGCAGAAATGCCACACAAAAAACGGTGGAAATTAACGTTCCCGCCGGTATTGACGATGACCAAAGTTTGCGCCTTTCTGGCATGGGCGATACAGGGTTAAACGGTGGTTCTAAAGGCGATTTAATTGTTATAGTTACAGTGCGTCCCGACACATTATTTGAGCGTGACGGATACGACATTCACGTAAAATTACCGCTTACCTACGGACAATTTGTTCTTGGCGCAGATGTTACAGTGCCAACCATTGATGGAAAGGTAGAGTACCAAGTACCCGAGGGCACACAAAGCGGTGCGACTTTCCGCCTGCGAGGCAAGGGTATACATTACGTTAATGGCCGAGGCCGAGGCGATCAATACGTGCATGTAATGCTTGAAACACCTAAAAAACTTAACAAGGCGCAAAAAGAGGCGTTAAAAACCTTTGAAAGCCTAATGAAAGACGACAATTATGAGCAGCGAAAAGGATTTTTTAAAAGCATAAAAGAAAAATTTGAAAGCAAAGATTGATTAAATGGTGAATAATATGATTAAACCCGTACTAGTAGTTATGGCCGCCGGAATGGGCAGTAGATATGGTGGTATGAAACAGATAGACCCTGTTGGAAAAAACGGCGAACTCATTATAGATT
>CAYJLZ010000014.1:13757-28716 GCA_964371265.1 uncultured Bacteroides sp.
TACGACGCAAGGCGTGCCGGTTTTGAAACCGTGGTTTTTATTATTAAGCATGAAATAGAAGAGACCTTTAAAAGCGCTATTGGAAACCGACTTAGCAAAGTAATGGACGTAAAATACGCATATCAAGAACTTACAAATTTGCCTTATGGTTATGAAATACCAAACGGTCGAATAAAGCCTTTTGGCACAGCTCACGCAGTGCTGTCGGCGAAAAATATAATAAATGGTCCATTTGCCGTTATTAATGCCGACGATTTTTATGGTGCAAGTGCATTTAAAGTCATGTACGAATACCTCAAAAATACTCCCGACAGTGAAAATATTTATGAATACGCAATGGTAGGTTACTCTCTTGAAAACACAGTAACCGATAACGGTTATGTTTCTAGGGGGATTTGTAATACAAACAACAGCGATTACCTGGTAGACATTACCGAGCGCACAAGAATTGAAACGCACCAAAACGGCATACACTTTACAGAAGATGACGCAATAACATGGCATGATATTGCCCCAAACACAACCGTATCAATGAACATGTGGGGCTTTAACACAAGTTTTTTGCAAGAACTTGAAGATAGATTTATAGATTTTTTAAACGTTCAAGTTAAACAAAATCCACTTAAAAGCGAATACTTTTTGCCTTCGGTTGTAGATGCGCTTATAAAAGAGAACAAGGCGCAAGTTAAGGTGCTTAAAAGCAGCGACAAATGGTTTGGCATAACATATAAAGAAGATAAACAGGCCGTTGTTAATGCTATAAATAATAAAACCAGCAGTGGGCTTTACCCTGAAAATTTGTGGGATTAACCAGTATATAATTAGAAAACAAAATAGTTAACAAGCGTAAAAAACGCACATTTATAAAGGCGTATTTTATGTTCAAAGTTTTAACTAAAGCAATTAAGTTATCAATTTAATTTGTTTATATAATACTGTATTAAAACTTAAAAGCAGTGTATTCAAGTATGAATACACTGCTTTTTTGTATGGATTATTTAAGTTTTTTTAAGGCGTGGGCAACGGAATGCCTACATGCCAATTTATATTAGCCTATTTTCCAAAGCCTGCTTTTTTATCTGCCAATGCCTTTTCGTACAAACTAATTAAATAATTTCCAACTTCAATAGAAGTTTTTAAGGCTATATGCTTTATTTCATTTGGGTGGTAGCGCGCATACTCTTGAATTTCGTACGTCAGCTCGTATTTATAATCTATGTCGGCAAGTCCAGCCATAGCCTCTTGCCAGTTTATGTTTCCACAAAACGGCAGCATGTGGTCATCTCTAAGGCCTAAATTATCTTGCACATGTACAGCCTTAAGCTTATCTTTAAATATATTTAGGTTCTCTGTGTGATACCCGCCCGCTAAATTGCCGTGGCCAAAATCGTAACATATACCCACATTATCGTCATTAAAAGCATTTACAAGCGCCAAAAGTTCATATGCATTAGATGCAAACATGCGCTCGCGGTGTGGGCCTATGTACTCAAATTCGTTTTCCAGTGCAATTCCAACTCCGTATTGCTTTGCAGTGTTAAGATGTTTTGTGTAATATTCCACATTTTTACTAAGCGATACATTGCTATCGGCTGTGCCATAAACTGTTGCCGGGTGTGTTACCGCCCATTTTACACCAAGCATACCCGATGCAATTATACTGCGGCGTATAAGTTCTTCTAAAAGTTCAATCTTCGCCGGTTCATTTTTGCCAAACACATCATAATACGGCAAGTGCGATTGCGTAAAAATTACACCGCAACTTTTGCCTATTGCAGCTAGCTCCTTAACGTAAACTTCCCAGTCGTCGTCTCGCATGCGTGAGTTTGGGTTCATTGCCTCGCAAAAGTTTATATCTAGTACTTTATATCCTGCTTGTGCACACATTTCTATACAGTATTTTGCAGTATTTTTCGTACCATCCGGCTTAAAGGCAACTATGTTTGTAGATGTGGAAAGTACCATAAATGTTCTCCTATAAATTATAACAAATTTGCCCATACCGAATGTTAATCGTGTTAACACTCGGTAACGGGCATATTTATTAATAGTGTACTTCTTTAGCGTTTTTACAATTTAATTACTCCGCTTGGTTTGCCCTTGCATATTGGTCAAGCATATCGTTTAGCGAAGCCGACATATCCTCTACACCTTTTTCAGGTGTATCACCGTTTGTAAGCATGTTCGATACAAGTGTTTGAATTTCTAGATAGAAATCACGTGATGGCCCAACAGTAACGCCCATCATGTCTGTACTTGTTTCGTTCATTTGCTCTAGGCCTATAAGCATTTGTGGATACTCTGTTGTGTAGTCAACATAAGCTTGCTCTTCAAGCGACAGTTTATTTACAGGTGTATAGCCTGTTGCCGTTGCAAAGTTAGCTTGCACAGTTGGCGACACTAAATATTTTAATAGTTCCCATGATGCCATGGCTTTAGCATCGTCGTTTTTATTAAATACAAACATGCCCGATCCCGATACAGTTGCGCCGTAATTTGAATCGTCATTTATACGAGGTAAGTAAGCAGCTCCAAGTTCAAATCTGCCGTCGATTTGCTCTAACAGCGAAACTATTGTAGATGTTGAACCGGTGTAAAGCGCAAGTTGCTCTGTTAAAAACATTTCGCTTAGTGACGAGCTGTTGTTTTGCAAAGCACCTGCATCGTACATAGCTTTCCACTCTGTTAAAAATGTTAGCAAAGTTCCCTCTTCGTCACATACAAGCTTTGTTGCACTTGCCTCACGTCCATTGCGGCTATCAACAACGTAAGATGCATCATATTCCGAACTCGGAATTTGACCTATCCAGTTTGCAAGTGTAGGTGTGTTTGGAATTTGAGCGTACGCTACAATTGCTTGGCCAGCCTCGTTAGTTGCCGGCAAATTCTCAGCAGCTGCAGTAATTTCGGCAAATGTTGTGGGTGCAGTTGTAACGCCTGCCTCGTCTAGCATTGTTTTGTTGTAATACATAATTGTTGTAGATGCACTAAATGGCAATCCCCATTGAACATCGTTGTAATTCCAAGCCTTTAATGGTGCAGCTATTATATCATCTAAGTTGAACTCAGCATCATTTACCATTGCGTCCTCAACTGTAAATGCATACTCAGAGTTCATGTAATCAACAATACCGGTTGCGTCTATTTGGATTAAGTCGGGCAGTTGATCGACTTGGTCGTTTTGCAAAATTGTGCGCAATTTTGTTGAGGAATCTGCATAGGCTCCTTGGAATATTGCCTCAACGGTAATTTGCTTTTCACTTCCGATTGTAGCATTAAATTCATCAACGGCAGCCTCTAGTGTTTCTCCTGCAACACCGTCCATTGAGTGCCACAAAACTATGTCTTGCGGCGTCATTTCCATTGTTTCATCGCCTGTTTGCGCTGTTGATTGAGCTTGTGATGTTTCGGTTTCACCCGAACTGCCACATGCCACAACAGTTAGTGCCATTGCCAAAATTAAAATAATCGCCAATAACCTTTTCATAAAAATCCCTCTTTCTTTTTTTACTATCTAATATTTATCCTACAAGCGAACCTGCAGTTATACCGCGCACAATGTTTTTGCGCAATATTGCAAAAAGTATAAACGACGGAATAAGCACAATACTTACGCCCGCCAAAACAAGGCTGTAATTAGTATCCATAGGCGTTGTTAGCATAGAAATACCTACTTGCACCGTGCGCATTTCTGTTTTGTTTGTAACTAAAAGCGGCCAAAGGTAAGCGTTCCAAAACGTTACAAACGACTGTATTACCAGTGTTAAAATAATTGGTTTTGCAAGTGGAAAAATTACAAAAATAATATATCTTATATCGCCGCAACCGTCTATAAATGCAGCATCTTTTAACGCCGCCGGTATTGATTTAAAATTTTGCCTAAGCATAAACATTTGCGATGCACCCACCAAAGACACAATGCACATTCCAAGGTAAGTATCTATAAGCCCCAGCTGTGACACTGTTAAAAAATTAGTTATTATAAGTGTATCGGCAGGCAACATCATTGTGGCTAAAATTAAATAAAAAAACACGCTTTTAAATTTAAATTCGTAATACGCAAAAGCGTATGCAGCCAAAATTGCAAATAATATTCTCATTAAGCTGCCCATGGTTGCTACAATTATAGAGTTTATCATAAACCGAAATAGTGGCGCACGTGATAGAGCGTCTTGAAAGTTTTCAAAAAATCCAAATTGCTCGGGAAATACCGTTGGAGGGTACACCGAAAGCTCGGCACGCGGTTTAAAAGCCGTTGTGAATGTATATATTACAGGAAAAATTATTATTAAACCCACTACAAGTGCTACTACTGTTACAATTATTGAAATACTGCGATTTTTAATCTCGTTCTTACTCAATTGTAATGCACCCTCTTTCTTTCAAATCTCATAGAAAGTGCAACTATACCGAAAGTTAAAGCAAACGTTATAATACTTAAACAAGACGCCACACTGTAATTAGACGATTGGTATCCCGATGTGAACATCATGTAAATAAGTGTTGTTGTGCTGCGTGCAGGGCCTCCCTCGGTAATAAGCATAACAGGTGCGGCAGTCATCATAGCCTTTACAAGATTAATACAAAAAATATACAAAATAGTTGGTGTTATCATAGGAATAACAACCCTAAAAAGTCGTGTTATATAACCTGCTCCGTCAAGTTTAGCTGCCTCTATAAGCTGGTCGGGTACATTTCTTACAGCCGCTAAAAACAGCAAAAAATCAAAAGGCAAACCCATCCATATACATATTACAATTATGCCAAAAAGTGCCGTTGCAGGGTCGTTAAACCAAGCAAAATCTATTCCTAAAGCGTAGTTTATAATGCCTATTGTAGGGTTTAAAAGCAACTTAAATACCATACATGCCGCCGTCATTGAAATTGCCATTGGCAGTGAAAACATTATTTCGTACACAGGTGAAAACCGCCTGCGCTTTGACGCTAGTAGTGCCATACTTAGCGATATTATAAGCGTTGAGGGCACTGTTACCACTGTTAAAATAAGAGTGTTTCTCAGCGCGAGTATAAAGTTATCGTTTTGAAAAAGCGTAATAAAATTTTCAAACCAAACAAACTCAACTACTTGACCGCTAAAATCTACAATAGAAAAGCTGTATACGAAAGTGCGCAAAAATGGATAGTATATAAACCCTACCGCAAACAGCAATATGGGCATTAAAAACAAATATGGCTTTATTGTTTTTAATGTAAAAGCTGACTTTTTGTTCATCAATAACCTCCGATTTATCTTTCACAAATTGACAATAATTATGGCATTTTCACAATAATTCGGTAAGTGTCTGGTTTACTTGCCATCTCAAACGCATGCTCTAGTTTATCAAAAGGCACTACCTCAGATATTACAGGCTCAACGTTAACAAGCTTACTTGATAAAAGTTTTGTTGCTACAAGAAAATCTTTTATCATTGGGTTTACCGAACCTGTGATAATCATTTCGCTGTAATGAACTGCATTAACATCAAGGTCAATAGGCTTTTTAGGATGAAAAGACGAGTACAAAACGCATTTACCCAGTTTGCCCGTCATTGCAACAGCTTGTGCTGCAAGGTCTACATGGGCTGCTGTACAAAACACAACATCGGCTCCGCGGTTTTGTGTAAGTTCTTTTATTTTTTCAACAGCATTCGTTTCTTTTGAATTTACAAGCACGTCTGCCCCCATTTGCTTTGCAACTTCAAGGCGTTTTTCATCTATTTCGCATGCTATTACTCTTGCGCCCCTCAATTTGGCAAGTTGAATATGCAATGCGCCCATAATTCCAACACCAATTACAACAACATCGTCGGCCAAATTAACATTGCCCATAGACATACTGTGCACACAGCACGCAAGTGGCTCACACAGGCTTGCATGTGCAAGGTCCATGTCATCGTCCAGTTTATAAACGGTTTTTGAACTTACCGTCATATATTGTGCTATTCCACCCGGGCCATTAATTCCATCGTGTATTGATGCCTTAAATGATATTACACATTGATTTTCGTTGCCACTTCGGCAATAATAGCACTCGCCGCAATTTGTAAGTAGACGTATCGAAACCTTATCGCCCTGTTTTACATTTTTTACTCCGTCGCCTACCTCTTGCACAATTCCTGCCACTTCGTGACCACCCGCAAACGGATAATTCTTCATTACTCCGTTGTAAATACGCTGTTCAAGTGTGCAAATTGCAACACTGTCAACCTTTACAAGCACTTGCCCCGCCTGTGGATTTTTTAACTCAAGTTCACGATTTTCGAATGTTTTTTCCCCTGTAATAACGCTAACTTTATATGTATTCATGGCAAAACGTTCCTTTCTTTTTAAACTAGAGTTAAAACTTCGGATTTAGTTCTTTAAGAGCTGCTTGTACGCTACAATCTTCATGTATAAGTTTTGCTATTGCAGCTGCGTACCTTGCGGGTGTTTCGTGCCCCCATATGTTGCGACCCATAGCAATTCCGGAAGCTCCCGCCTCTAAGGCATCTTTAATATCTTGCATAAGTTTCTCTTCCGATACTTTTTTACTACCGCCCAATATAACAACAGGTGCATATACACTTTCTGTCAAATTTTTAAACGACTGCTGGTCTCCTGTATATTCTGTTTTAATAATGTCAGCACCGTGCTCAACAGCCTGCCTGCATGCAAATGTTATATTTTCAGCACTGCGAGAGTTCCCGTCCTTATCAGCTACTTTTTCAAACCCAAACGGAAGTGCCTCGGCTGTAACGGGCAAATTCCATTTATTACAAGCGAGCACATATCGAGAATAATTGCTAAGCAACTCGTCTTCAAAGGCAGAACCCGGAAAAGCCATTGTAATAACAGAGTCAGCACCAAGCCTTAAAGCATCTTCAGGAGTCACAACAATTTGAAGAGGTTTACTTCTGCTTCCTAAAAAGGATACACCGCCGTCGGCACGCAAAATTATACCTTTTCCTAAAAATGCATCAGCAAACTTATCTACCATTCCTGTTGTTGCCAAAAATGCATCAGCTCCCGAGGCTGCAATCTCTCTAACTACTTTTTGCACATCTTTAAGTGCAGGCAAAACATTAAAATTTCCGCCGTGGTCCATAGCCATAATAAAAGTTCTTTTATCTCTGTTAAAAATACGGTTCATCCTGTGTGCTGTATTGCTCATAATATTCTCCTCAAATATACATAATAATAAATGTCGTCTGTCGTTCAAAGTTGTGTTTTAAAATTAATCGTAATCAGTGCTATTTTATAATAATAATTGATAATATGATATAATTTTACAAAACAAGCAATCGATTGTCAATGGTTAACAGACAATTTAAAATTAAATTTACACAAAATTTTAGTAATAAAAATGTAAATTTTATGTAAAATACCTTTTCATTGCCTATAATTGGTTAAAACTATTGTGGAAAATTAAAAATTGTGATATATTGTTCATAGTTTATATTTTTTTTAAAATTAGTTGAATATTTTTATTTATAGCGCAAAAGTTAAGTAAGTAATAAACTTATGTAGCTTGACTTTAATGCACTGCTTTTTTCCGGGGGTGGGTAATTTATGCTGGACATGCAACAAATATTAAACGACTTGCGTGAGGTTACTGTACTATCTATCACACTGAGAGTTGTTCTTTCAATAATACTGGGCGGCATTTTAGGTGTAGACAGAGAATTGAAAAATAGGCCTGCAGGTTTGCGCACATATATGCTTGTAAGTTTAGGTGCATGTGTAGTTTCCATAACAAACCAGTACGCAACTCAAATATTTCAAATAAGCGACCCTGTGCGTATGTCGGCACAAGTTATTAGCGGCATTGGTTTTTTGGGAGCCGGCACAATAATTGTTACGCGCCGAAATCAAATTAAAGGGCTAACAACAGCAGCAGGGCTTTGGGCATGTGCGTGCATAGGCATTTCAATAGGCATAGGCTTTTACGAAATTGCACTTATAGCCGGCTTTTCTTCGTTTATTATTTTAACAGCACTTCATAAAATTGACGTTAAACTGAAAAAAAACACACGCTCTTTAGATTTGTATATTGAGCTTAAAAAAACATATTCTATACGAAGGTTTTTAAAATATGTACACGAACAGGAGCTTATATCCAGCAACATGCAAATAGAAGACGACAACATCCCCATAGCCGATACTGTTGCATTTATAATTACTTTGCGAGGTTTGAAAAAAATTACTCATGACGATATTTTAATAATAGTAAAAAGTTTTCCCGGCATGCGATATTTTGAAGAGCTATAAAATTATTTATCATTGCTTTTTCGGTTTTTGTTGTTAGGTTTTGCACAAATACAATAGGCTGCATTTTGAATTAACAAAATGCAGCCTATTTGCTTGTATTAAAAATTACTTGATAATTAAAATTATTTGCACGCTTTTATTTACAAATTAGTTTTAATATAATTCTCATAGTCAATTAAATTTTTTTGTAAAAGTTGTGGTGTGTTAAGGCTGTATGGGCACTTATTTACACATTTTTTGCAGTTTATACAGTCCTTTATTTTATACATTTTCTCTTTACTTTCTTCTGTAACAAAGCCTGCTACGGGTGCACGGCGTAAAAGCAAAGACATTCTCGCAGCTATCGGTATATCAATATTGGCAGGACATGGCAAACAGTATCCGCACGCACGGCAAAACTCGCCACAGAGTTCAAGTCTTTCTCTTTCTATAAACGATGCCCTGTTCTTTGTTATAACCGGTTCATTGTTTTGATAACTTAAAAATTCATCCAATTCGCTCTCTTTTTGTATGCCCCATATAGGAAGAACATTGTCAAACTGTGATAAATATGCATAAGCAGTAGCCGAATCATTGATTAGCCCACCTGATAGTGCTTTCATGCAAATAAAGCCAATGTTTTTTTCTTTACATAGTTTAACAAACTCAATTTCTTTTTCATCGGCTAAATACGAAAACGGAAATTGAATTGTATCATATAGTCCCGATTCAACTGCTTCGATAGCTATTGCAAGTTTATGGTTTGTAAGCGATATATGTCGAATTTTACCTTCCTGTTTGGCTTGTAGCATAACTTCATAAATACCTGTGCCATCATTTGGTTTTGGGCAAAATGCCGGGTTGTGAAATTGGTAAATATCTATGTAATCTGTTTTTAAATATTTTAGGCTCGTTTCAAGGTCATCTTTTATACCCTGTGGAGTAGTAGAGGCTGTTTTTGATGCAATAATAATTTTATTCCTTACTTCGCTTAGCGCATAGCCTATTTTCTCCTCACTGTCCGTATATCCCCTGGCAGTGTCGTAAAAATTTATACCGCTGTTGTAAGCTTTTTGCAAAATAACTTTCGCCTCTTGAAAAGGTATTCTTTGAATCGGTAAAACTCCAAATCCATTAAAATTAACCTCAATGTTTGTCTTTCCAAGAACAACTTTTCTCATAATTCAGCTCCTTAATACTTTATTTTTTATAAGTAATTACAATAGTAATTGTGCGCTATATTTGGTTTAATAAATTTAACATCAAAAATATATTTAAACAAAAACGATTGAGGAATATAAACATTGAGGTGCAAATATTATTATTATTGGTTTAATACATATTTTATCGAAAATTCTTCAATTGGCATGGGTTTATCAAAGTAATATCCCTGCCCTTTTGTGCAACCCATCTTCTTTAATATTTCACATTGTTCTTTACATTCTACTCCCTCGGCAACCGATACAAGGCCATTAAGTTTGTTACACAAAACAAGAACAACTTCTGTAAGTGCCCTTGATGTTTCATTTTTGTGTATTTCATTTACAAGCTTCATATCTATTTTAACTTCATCAAAATCTGATGTAACAAATGATGTTAAGTTTGAATAACCACTTCCAAAATCATCGAGCGATACAGAAAACCCTGCATCGTTAAAATTTTGTATAATTGACGATAAAACGCTCTCACTGATTTCATTAGTAGTTTCTGTAATCTCTATTACAATTTTTGATTTATCAACACCATATTTATCGCAAATATTCACAAATTTTCCCACTATTCCTTTTTCTGCAATTGTCATTCTCGAGCAATTAACCGCCACCGATGTTATATGAGTATGTCCCAAATCTTTCCACATTTTAAGTGCTTTACAAATTTCTTCAAATACAAAAACATCAATTTTAGATATTATCCCCTCTTTTTCGTAGAAGGGTATGAATGAAATAGGGGGTTGCAATGCACCTTGTGCACCTTTTCTTCTTATTAGGGCCTCGGCGCTAAAAACTTTATTGCTTGCCAAATCAACTTGTGGTTGCAAAAATACAACATACTTATCGTTTAGTATTTCCATATCAAGATTGTTAGATAAGATGCGCTTATACTTACCGCCCACACCATCTGCTGTTGATTTATCCACAACATCGTCGTAATTTTGATTCCAAGTGTAACCGATAGTAGCATCAAAATCATTTTCACTTTGAAGATTTCTCCTCAAAAGTGCAATATTTTTTTCAAAAACACTCTCTTGCATGTTTGCTTTTATTACAACAAACTCGTCTCCGCCCACACGATAAACATCATCGCCAAAAATATTACTTAGCATAACTGCAAGTCGTTTTAACACAGTGTCGCCAAACAATATTCCTTTAGAATCGTTTATTCCTCCGAGGCCTTTTATGTCTATGTAAATTACACCCAAACTATCTATATGCTTTTTGTTAACCTGCTTTATGCAATCGCTGTAACTGTGCCTGTTTTTTGCACCTGTCAAATTGTCGTAGTAGCTCAACTTGTTAAGCTTTGTTATAAATTCTGTTTCGTCTATAAAGTTAGCTATAAATTTTGCAACCGATTGCATTATAAACGTTTTTTCTATGTTTATAGTAGGGTCATCAATGCCAACAAATCCCGAAATTTCTTTATTTTGAGATATTATAGGGCTTATAATTAATCTTTCAACATTTTGCTGTACCATTAGTTTATACTCAGTGTTTTGTTTGTTGCTACTCAATTCCTTTTGAGTTAAACTAAACGAGGCTTGAGTTTTGCACCTCTCAAAAAAGTATTCAAACTCTTTTGCATCAAAGTTTTGCAAGCTGCTTTTATACGAAATTTCACCCTCAGCGCACCACTCATAAGTATTGCTTACAAATTTTCCGCAAGAAGATACTTCAAATATATAGCTGCGCGCCGATTTGTAATAGTTTGCTACACTTTTAAGCAAATCGTAAATAGAAACAGTAGGCTCTTTGCCCGAGTGCAACATTTCAACACAATCGGCCAAAAATCTCTCATCTTCTAATTTTTCTTGAAGTTCTCGCTCAAGCGTTGTTATTTTTGAAATATTTGTTGCGATTTCAAGGCGTGCAAGGCGACCGTTAAAGGGAATTAACTTATCTTTTAATAAAAATGTGCCGTCAATAACCGGATTGTAATACGACCACTCATAAAATTCGTCTTCTGCAAGTAGGTGATTTGTGCAAAAATCGCATGGTGCCGGTAACCCTTGTAAAATTTCGTAACATTTTTTGGAACGCCACACTTCCTCAGTAGGGTTTCCAACAATATTAATGGCAGCCTTGTTTAAGTACAAAAGCTCGTACGTTTGCGTGTCCGATATATAAACAACATCATCAGTGCTATCTAAAATATGTGTAGAATTTTTATTGTTTTCGGCAAGAATATCAACCTCTTTGCGCAAACGCGTGCTTTGCAATATTATTGATAAAAGTTTACCTATATATTGCAGGCTGTTTATTTCGCGTTCTGTCCACACTCGTGTTTTTGTGCAGTCGTCAAGTCCGATAAAAAATGTCATTTTATCGTCTTTTTTAATTTGTGCATGAACAAACGACAATATGCCTTGGTTTGCCATTGTTTCAAAAGCTTTGTCAAGCTCTAAGGTCTCTCTTAAATTGTTGGAATAAATAATACCGTTGTGTGCCTTTTCTACAAAATCAATAAATATATCAACAGGAATGTCTTGCAAATTATTTATTTCACTGCTAATGCCATCATTGCAAAATTCAAATGTATTTGAAAACGTATCTCCGTCGTCCAGTGTTTCAAAAATATAACTTCTGTCGGCTCCGTATTTTTGACAAATGTATTTTAATGCAAAATTTATAGACAAGTTGTCGCCATTTCGCTCGTACAAAATATTAAACACAGCTGCAATAAGGTCGTAATCAAAATACGTTCCCGCAAGTCTTTCGGCATTTTCAATTTTTGTAGTGTTTCGCATTGTGCCGCCTTGCAAAACATTAGAATAAAAAACATATCTGTTCTTACCTAGAGCTTTAGCTTGATAGAGCGCTTTATCTGCACTTTGATACAAATCCTCGTATGACTTGCCGCTTCTTGGGTAAACAGATATACCCACGCTGCCAGATATAGAATAATTTTTGTACTCTCCCGAGTATGTTTTTTTATAAACGTCTAATATAGTTTGCGCTTTTTTGCGCAAAACATCTTCACTCGTTATATTTTCTAAAAATACAGAAAATTCATCTCCGCCAACTCTTGCAATAATGTCTTCATCTCTAAAAACGCTACGTAAATTATCAGCAATTTCTTTTAGAACTTCATCACCAAAAAAATGTCCTAAATTATCGTTTATCCCTTTAAAATTGTCAATGTCTATCATAAAAAGGGCATGCATGCCATTTGGCGCATTTTTTAGCTTCTCTGCCACAATTTGCTCGCTACTTATTTTATTATAGCAATTTGTAAGCAAATCTTTTTGAGATCGCTCCTTTAGTATTTTTTGTTCGTGTACATCAACGCCTTTGCCTATTACAAATACAGGCTTGTCATTGTTATCATTTACAGTTTGGTATACAAGTCGCAAATAACGATACTCATTATTTTCGTTTATAAACCTTATATCGTAAGGTTTATAAACTCCTTGCTTTAAGTTACCTACTACGTTTTTGTAATCTTCAATATCGTCTTTATGTACTAACCCAGACTGGATTACTTCTTCAAAAGAAAAAAGTTCACTAATTTGCC
This sequence comes from uncultured Bacteroides sp., assembly GCA_964371265.1. Classification (GTDB taxonomy): domain Bacteria; phylum Bacillota; class Clostridia; order Oscillospirales; family Ruminococcaceae; genus Ruthenibacterium. The sequence continues at coordinate 26,715 of CAYJLZ010000014.1, forward strand.
CGTCTTTTACTTTCGTTGATTTATTAAACTGCTGCATTGTGCCCGTGCGCAAATCTATACTAAAAAACCATTCCGTTGTGAGCTCGGATATTTTGTTAAGCAAAATATTTGTAGGTATCATATCGGTAAAAAAGTAATCGTAGTTTTCATTGCTTACTCTTGCAAATTCGGGTCTTAAATCTCTAATAAATCCTATCACATATTTTTTATCATCGTATCCGTCAATTCTCACAAGTGTTATCTCGCACGGAACAAGCTCTTTATTAGACAATATGTGCATGCAGTTAAAAATATAAATACCGTTTTCTAAGGCCTTGTCAAAGCTAGTTTTTGACATCTCGGCAGAAGATACGCCGTTTGGCTGAACTTTCGGAGAAAATTTATAAAAATTATCTATATATTCTTGCTCGCTGCCAACATCAAATATGCTTAACATATGCTTATTGCACATCAAAAGCACCATATCTTGCGTCCATAAATTTGTGGCAATAGGCGATGAATCTATTATAGATTTTAAAACAGGTGCACATGTAATTTCTTCTTTAATTCTAGTGTCATCCATTTTTTTTGTAAATAAATTACCTTGCAAGTTCATATCCATCTCTCCTTTGTTACAGTTACTAGCATACACTTCATTATAACAAAGTAGTACTGGTTTTTTCAAGGTTTTTATTGTATTACGTTTAATTTTGGTTTTTATTAAGTAAAAACCAAACAAAATTAGCTCGGCATTGTTAAATAACACTCTTAACAAAGCCGAGCTAAAAATTTCATTATATGTTTTAATTTAAAACAACAAGTTCATCACTTACTATTCTAAAATAGTACTGTTCGCCTTCTTGATATATTTCAAAAACACCTGTAACTTGTATTTCGGTATTAATTTCCGGGTATTGTTGCCCTTCGCTTGTAATTACAAACTCCACGCCCTGCGGGCAACAACCCGTAGCATCGGTAATTACCATTAAATGATACGTTGTGTCTGTCGGTTCAAAATAAAGAGGATTATAAAGGCCTTTCATTTTTATAACCTTACCTTGATAATCTTGCGCATTCATAACCATATCAAAAACTTGCGAGTACACCATTGTTTCTGTCATTTGTGTAATGTCAATATCTACACCGTTTTCTCCCTCAATCTCATTAACATTTAATGCCTGCTCCGGTTCATGAACATAGTTGTCCATCTGAATTGGTGTTTGATTTTTTTGTTCTTCGCTTGAGTTTGAACAAGCTGTAAGAATAAGTGCCAACAATATTAATAAAGCAGTTAACTTTTTCATCGCTTTCTCCTGATAATTAAGTAATAGGTTTTATTGTAAAAATATAAATATATTATAGCATAAATATATGTCATTTATGTGTACTTTTTAAGTTATCAATATATTTTACACCCCATTTTTCAAGTTCAAAAAGCACCTTTTTAAACTCCACTCCAATATCACTAAGGTAGTATTCTACCTTGGGTGGCACCTGATTATACTCTTTTCTCACAATCAATCCCTCTTTTTCAAGCAACTTTAATTGGCGCGACAGTGATGTATGCGTCATCTCTTCGGGCATACGGCGCCTAAGCTCGTTAAAGCGCACAGCACCGCCCGATAACAGGTGAAGTATATATATAGACCATTTGCCCGATAGTAACTTTTGACTTGTTACAAAGGGGCACTTTCCAAATAAATTATTTTCCATTTTACTCCTTTTCATTATAGTATCATAAAATATCGTACTTGCAAAAATAATATCATTATTATATCATAAAGTACAGAAAATGCAATTTAAATTTAGTTTAATATTTTTGTGTACTACAATTATTAAATTAACTGTGCTATACTAAAATAAATTGCTTATTATTTAGGAGGATATTAACAATGGAAATTAATGAAATACAAAAAATATACGAAAAATTTGATAATGTTGGATGCTTAACCTTTGCCACTGTAAACGACAAGGGAGAGCCCGAAACAAGAATTGCACACCTTAGAGAATACGACAATGACGG
>CAYJLZ010000015.1:0-15288 GCA_964371265.1 uncultured Bacteroides sp.
GCTTGGTATAGACGTGGTTATTACCGCCCACCACTTGCCGCCCGAGGTTTTGCCAAACGCACATGCAATTGTAGACCCTAAGCTGGACAATGAAAATAGCGAGTTTAGCATTCTTTGCGGTGCAGGCGTTGCATACATGCTTGTATGTGCGCTGGAGTGCTGTGAATTTGAGGATATGCTCGATTATTATTCCGACCTAGCCGCAATTGGCACAGTTGCCGATATTATGAGCCTTAATGGAATTAACAGACACATAGTAAAAGCAGGCTTAAATATTATTAACAGCACCGACAGACCCGGGCTTGCTGCACTTATTAATATTTGTGGTTTTGCCGATAAACAAATAACGTCCGAAAATATTGCCTTTGGCATTTCGCCAAGGTTAAATGCAGCAGGCCGTATGGACAGTGCCGCAGCCGCACTGGAGTTACTTCTTTGTGAGGACGAACAAGAGGCTACTTTGCGTGCAAGTGAGCTAAACGAGCAAAACATTTTGCGACAAAAGGCCGAACAAGATATTGCTAAAATTGTGTTTAATATTATTGAAAATGACCCAAAATATGAAACAGAGCGAATTTTAGTAGTTGCCGCAGAAGATTTTCATGCAGGGGTAATAGGCATAGTTGCCTCTCGTGTTGCCGAAAAATACGGAAAACCCACAATTATAATATCAATAGATCAAAACGGTGAGGGCAAAGGTTCTGGCAGAAGTATAAAAGGTGTTTCGTTGTACAACGCAATTGCACACTGCGAAGATTTGCTTTTGCGTTTTGGCGGACACGAACTTGCAGCCGGTATGAGCGTGCAAAGTGATAACATTAGTGCTTTTAGGCAAAAAATTAACGAATGGGCAAATTCAAACCACCCTGTTATAAGCCAAAGCGCCTTAAAAATAGATGTGCCCGTTAATATTGGAAAAATTACCACCGATGATGTTGAAAATTTAAATGTTTTAGCACCTTTTGGGCACGGTAACGCAGCACCTATTTTTTGCATCGAAAACGCCGTTATAGACGATGTGTATTCTGTGGGAGAAAACAAGCACACAAGGTTTCGGTTTAAGCAAAATGGCAATTTGCTTTATGCAGTAATGTTTGGCAAAAGTCCCGATGCTCTGTGCTATAAAAAGGGCGATTTGGTTGATGTGGCCGTTTGCCTTTCAATTTTTAACGCAAAAAGCGGCGCTTCAATATCCGGCAGAGTTAAGGATATTAAACCATCGGGCCTTAGCAATAACTACATAAGTGAAGTAGAGCTTTTTGAGGCCTTTGTGTGCAGCGCAGAGCTAACAAGTGAGCAAAAAACGCTGCTTTTACCTCAGCGCAGCGATGTTGCAGACGTTTATAGGTACATAAAAAATGCCATTTGCACTGACGATTTAAGGCCTGTTTTTAAAAATTTGGGCGAGCACCGCACAGGAAAAATACTTGTTTCAATTAAGGCGCTGTGCCAGCTTAATTTAATAACTTTTAACCAAACAAACAACTTGTTCACAGCCGTGCAGGCAAGCGAAAAGCAAAATATATTGTCAGCGCCTGTTATATGTGCATTAAGTGAAAATTTATAACACTATTATAGTTTGAAGGAGCATTAAATATTGCAAGAGTATGTAGAGTTTTTAAAGCATTTGAATAATTCAAACAGAAAATACAACATGAGCGACATTGAAAAGGCATACGAGCTTGCAAGCGCTGCGCATGCAAAGCAAGTTCGGCTATCCGGTGAAAGTTATATTAGCCACCCACTTGCCGTTGCGTCAATTTTGGTGGAGCTAGGCATGGACAGCGATACGGTTGTAGCTGCTATTTTACACGATATAGTAGAGGACACCGAAATAACTCTAGACGATTTATCGAAAAAATTTAATAAAGATGCTGTTGCAATTGTAGACGGTGTTACTAAACTTGGCAAAATTACTTTTTCATCGGTAGAAGAGCGCCAGGCAGAAAACTTGCGCAAAATGCTTTTAGCGATGAGCAAAGACGTTAGGGTTATGATTGTAAAGCTTTGCGATAGGCTGCACAACATGCGCACAGGCGAGGCGTGGAGCGAACAAAAACAGCGCGACAAATCGCTTGAAACTATGGAGGTTTACGCTCCTATTGCGCATCGCCTTGGCATGAGCAATATTAAAGAAGAGCTTGAAGATAAAAGCCTTTATTATCTAGACCCTGTTGCCTACAAGGAGATAATTAGTTATCTTTCAAAAAACGGTGATGAAGATAAGTTTATTAACAATGTTGTGCAAAAAATTAAAACAAGGCTTAAAGAAAACAGCATTGAAAATTGTAGCATAAAAAGTAGGGTTAAAAGTGTATATGGAATTTATCGCAAAATGTACATGCAAAACCGCACTTTTGAAGAGATATACGATGTTTATGCTGTTAGAATAATTGTGGAAACTTTGGGCGAGTGTTATAACGCACTTGGTGTTATTCACGATATGTTTCGCCCAATACCTAGCCGATTTAAAGACTATATATCAACGCCAAAGCAAAACATGTACCGCAGTTTGCACACAACCGTTGTAGGAAAAGACGGGCTGCCCTTTGAGGTACAAATACGCACAAGTGAAATGGATAAAACTGCCGAATACGGCGTTGCGGCACACTGGAAATACAAGGCAAACGTAAGCGGAAAAGACAAGCTTGACGAGCGCATTGAGTGGGTTAGGCGCTTGCTTGAACGCCAGCGTGACAACGAGGATATAGGCGATTTAATTAGCGACATTAAAAGCGAGCTTTTACCCGAGCAGGTTTTTGCATTTACCCCAAAGGGCGATGTTATAAACTTGCCAATGGGCAGCACTGTTATAGATTTTGCATATAACATTCACACCGCAGTAGGAAACCGAATGACAGGTGCAAAAGTAAACGGGCGCATAGTAAGCATAGACCATAAGGTGCTTACAGGCGAAATTATAGAGATTATTACAGGGGCCAAAGACAAGGGGCCTAGCAGAGATTGGCTTAATATTGTTTATACCAGCGAGGCTAAAAATAAAATTAGGGGCTGGTTTAAAAAAGAGCGCAAAGAAGAGAATATTATAGAGGGCAAGGCTGCACTTGAAAAAGAAATGAGGCGCAATTTTATAAACTTGCCCGAGGACAAAAACGCCGAATTTATAATCGAAATGGCACGAAAACAGCGTTTTAAAACGGCAGACGAATTATATGCCGCACTGGGGTACGGCGGGTTACAACTGTCTAAGCTTATTATTCGTATAAAAGACGAATACATGCGCATGCAAAAAGAGAACACACAATCTCAAATAACAACAGTTCCCATTCGCTCAACGCAAAACAGCGGCGGCGAGGGAGTTATTGTAGAGGGTCTTGGCAACTGCCTTGTTAAATTTGCAAAGTGCTGTTCTCCCCTACCCGGAGATGAAATTATCGGCTTTGTTACAAGGGGTTTTGGCGTGTCCATTCATAAAAGAGATTGTAAAAACGTTAATATAGGCCTTGAAGCTGACGACATTGACAGATGGGTTAGCGTAAAATGGAACGGTGGAGAAAACAAAGATACCTTTAAGTCTACACTTGAGATTTCCGCAATGGACAGAAACGGCCTTACAGCCGATGTTGCCGTTTTAATAAGTGAACTTCGCGTTCCTTGCTATTCTATTTCTGCAAGGCAAGTGTCGGGTGGTAGGGCGGCAATGTCGCTTACAATAGGCATAAACAGCATAGAGCATTTAAATACAGTGATATCTAAAATTAAAAAAATAAAAAACGTTACAAGTGTTACACGTGCCAAAAACGTTTAAAAACAAAAGGCGAAACGAGGATAATTTATGAGGGCTGTTTTACAGCGTGTTATTAGTGCAGATATTACAATAAACAATGAAACGCAAAGAAACATAGGAAAAGGACTTGTTATTTTGCTTGGTGTAAAAAGCACAGATACTGCCGAGGACTGCATAAAATTAGCTCAAAAATGTGCCGATATGCGTATTTTTGATGATGAAAGCGGAAATTTGAACTTAAGCGTAAGCGATGTTGGCGGCGAAGTTATGGTTGTAAGCAACTTTACACTGTATGCAAGCACAAAAAAAGGCAACCGCCCCGGGTTTACCGATGCCGCTAGGCCACCGCTCAGCATAGATTTATACGAATTATTTGTTGCCACATTAAAAAACACAAATAAATTTAATGTGCAAACAGGAGAGTTTGGCGCAGATATGAAAATACAGCTTATTAACGATGGCCCCGTTACAATTGTGGCCGATACCGATGAGTGGAAAACCGCAAAGTAAATTTTAATAAAATAGTTACATAAAAAATCTCCGCAGTCGCTTTCGGAGAATTTACTTATTTATTTTTGCACAGTTAAAAGCGGCAGAACGGAGAATTTAAATGAAACTTATACATATTGTAAGCGGTGCACCAAAGTATACAAACGTTTTTGTTATTATTTCAAACAGTGGCAATGCCGCAGTTATAGACCCTGCCGACCCACTTGTAGAAATTGACGACATACTTAGCGAAAACAGCGCAAAGCTTACACATGTTTTGCTTACTCACGGACATTACGACCATGTTGGAGGCGTAAACCACCTAAAACAAAAATACAGCCCATCAATTTATTTGGGCAGTGGCGATGTATCAAAGTATGATGCAAGACTTTTTAAAATGAATGATGACAGTGCTGACTTTTGGTATGAAGACGGGCAAGTAATTAAAATTGACGAAATAGAGTTAAAAGTAATTGCCACGCCCGGGCATAGCCGCGGTAGCGTGTGCCTTTACGAACAAAACGAGGGCGTGCTTTTTAGTGGGGACACTGTTTTTAAACAAGAAATAGGCCGTTGCGATTTAACCGGTAGCGACTATAAGCAAATGTTACAAAGCCTAAAAAAGTTAAAAGACATTGTAAAGCCCGGCGCAAAGGTACTGCCCGGCCACGGCGAGCTCTCTACAATGGAGCACGAACTTTTACACAACCCATATATTAAACAAGTATGATGCAACTTTATATTATAGGTTTGGCCTCAAGCTACGAAGCTCAGCATGTTGCAAGAATGTTTTTTACAAAATTACAACTTACAAGCAAATATCCATGCTCAAGGCTTTATGAAAGTGCAGTTGTTGTACACGTTACTAAGTCAAAAATTTTATGCGCTACACGTATTTTTGGCAAGTGCAATATTGCAATAGCAAAATTGTCGGCGCTGAGCAGTAATGAGGTTGTTTACTCGCCAAAAAATAGCGAGCAATTAACAAATAATAATAACCCAAAACAATTAAATAAAACGTGCCAAAATTCGACATCTGCACAAAAAAATACAGAGTACAATACATGTGTGCAGCTGTTTAACCTTCTTTGCAAGGTTTGTAAAATGCACCCGCCATGGGGTATGCTTACCGGCGTTAGGCCTGTTAGGCTTATACACGACATGCGAGGGCAAAACTACACCGATGTTCAAATAAAAAATCGCTTATGTAACGATTTTTTTGCATCGCAAAGTAAATTTAATTTGGCTATGAAAACGGCAGATGTTCAAAAAAAATATATAGATCTTTCGAAAAGCATTAAGCGGCCTTACAGTTTGTACATAGGCATACCTTTTTGCCCAACAAAGTGTAGCTATTGCAGCTTTGTTTCACAGCCAACACAGCAAACACAAGCTTTAATTCAGCCGTATTTGCAAAAATTGCATATTGAGCTTACAAATATAGCAGCTATTGCACAAAAAAACAATTTAACCCTTGTTAGTATTTACATAGGCGGCGGCACGCCAACAAGTTTAAACGAATTACAACTAGAGCAACTTTTACAGTGTGTACAAAATAATTTTAACACATACAATGTTTTTGAATACACCGTAGAGGCAGGTAGGCCCGATTGCACAAACGCTGAGAAACTTGAGATAATTAAAAAGTACGGCGCAACTCGAATTTCGATCAATCCTCAAACTTTTAACGACAACGTACTTAAAAACATAGGAAGAAAACACACTAGCCGGCAAATAATACAGTGTTTTGAAACTGCACGAAAAATAGGGCATAACAATATAAATGCCGACCTTATTGCTGGTCTTCCAGGTGATACGCTACACAGCTTTGAGCAAAGTGTAAGTCAACTAATAAATCTAAATGCTGAAAATATTACCGTTCACACTCTTGCTTTAAAACGAGCAAGCAATATTACCGTAAAAAACGAGGCAGACGTTTCCTCGGGCGATATTAACAGCGACATAATAACATCGCATTTACCCGATATGGTTAACGCCGCCGAAAAAATGCTTTGCAACCAAAAAGCGGGATATGTACCATATTATTTGTACAGGCAAAAAAACACGCCCGGCAATTTAGAAAATACCGGCTTTACAAAACCCGGATTTGAAGGACTTTATAACATATTTATTATGGAAGAACTTCACACGATTATATCGGCTGGTGCCGGTGGTTCCACAAAGCTTGTAAACAATAAAACAGGACATATTTCTCGTATTTTCAACCATAAATATCCCACCGAGTACATACAAAATTTTGACGTTGTTTTAAATCGCAAGGAAGGTATAGGTAATTTTTATGGCTAACGAACTTATATGGATACCTAAAAGGCTTGTAGAGGTAGGGCTTGTTAACATTGCCGCAAACAGTGCTGATAGCTTTGTTGCATATTGTGAGGATGCTTACGAAATGCGCATTAAAGACTGTGCGCAAAAAATAATTGAAAGCAACGCAAAAATTGTTATGCTAACGGGCCCCTCGGCAAGTGGCAAAACAACCACATCAAACAAACTGGCCCAGCAAATAAATGGTATGAATCAAAAATGTTGTGTTATATCTTTGGATAATTTTTTTAAAAACATACAAGATTACCCCAAACTGCCAAATGGCAAACCGGATTACGAGAGCGTTTATTCTCTTGATATAGAGCTGATAAATAAATGTTTAACTGAAATTGCCTTCTGTGGTAAAACACAAATACCCGAATTTGATTTTCATACAGAGCAGCGCAGCAATACCGTTATAGATGTAGAGGTTGGCAGTGGCGTTTTAATTATTGAGGGCATACACGCACTTAACCCTATACTTACACACAATCTCTCAAAAGGCTCTGTTTATAAAGTTTATGCCGGACTGCGAGAGGAGTACAGCCTAAACGGGCAGCGCATTTTACCTACAAGAGATGTTCGCCTTGCCAGGCGAATGATAAGGGACATTTTATACAGAGGCCACAGCATTGAAAAAACTATGGATATGTGGCCCGCCGTTTGCGAGGGCGAGGACAAGTATATAAAAATTTTTAAGCCCGAGGCGGATTTGCTTCTTGATACAAGTTTTACATACGAAATATGTTGTATTGCACCGCTAATATTAAACTTAGAGACCGGCCTTACCAAACAAAGCATATATTACGATAGCTTTATATCTCTTTGCAATAGGTTTAAGTTATGTACGCCTCTAAGCAAAAATTACATACCGCTAAACTCAATGCTGCGCGAATTTGTTGGTTAAGCTCACTAATTTTATAACTTTTACTTTTAATTGTTATATATTTTAAATATTATTTTTGGAATATTTTGCCTATAAAACTATAATTTACTATATAACTTTCACAGAAAAAAGCATTGATTTTAAATATTATGCATATTTTTTAAAAAAAAACATAAAAAATGGCTACATCGCTTGCAAATTGCACGGTTTTAAGTTAGAATATATCACAGGTTTTAATTTTTGGAGGGTATTTAATAAGTGGAGTTAAAGCAACAATATTCTATGCAAGATTTACTTGACATAGTTGAGCTTTTGCGCGACCCTGATCGGGGTTGTCCTTGGGACAAAGCACAAACACACGAGAGTATACGCTCTAATTTTATAGAGGAAACGTATGAGGTTGCCGACGCAATAGACCTTAAAGACAATGACTTGCTTTGCGAGGAACTTGGCGATGTGCTTTTGCAAGTTGCGCTTCACACTCAAATGGAAAAAGAAAGTGGCAATTTTAGCTTTAACGATATAACAAGCGGAATATGTAAAAAGCTTATAATGCGCCACCCACATGTTTTTGGCGATGTAAGTGCAAATACGCCGGGCGAAGTACTGCAAAACTGGGAGGCTATTAAGCGAGCGGAAAAGAGCCGTAATACCGCAGCAGATGATTTAGACAGCGTGCCTCTTTCTTTACCGGCGCTTATGCGAAGCCACAAGGTGCAAAAACGTGCGGCAAACTATGGATTTTGCTACAAAAGTGTTACAGATGCATTAAATGACCTTGAGAGCGAAATTGCCGAGCTTAAAGCGGCTGTTGCTAATTGCGACAATGATAATATTAGCGAAGAAATAGGCGATGTGTTGTTTTCTTGTGTAAATGTTGCACGTTTTTTAAAGGTTGATGCAGAGCTTGCACTAAACAAAAGCACAACTAAGTTTACAAACAGGCTAAAAACTGTAGAGGTTTTAGCCGCACAAAACGGTAAACAGCTAAAAGATTTATCTCTTTGCGAACTTGACGATTTATATAAACAAGCTAAGGTTTTTACAAAACCCTAATAGGTTTTGATTAAAATAATATTTTACACACAATAACGGAGGTATTTTAAATGACAAAAGTTGAATTAATTGCTAAAGTTGCTGCAGATGCAGATTTAAGCAAAAAGGCTGCTGAAAAAGCTGTTAACGCTATGCTAGAGGGTGTTACTAATGCACTTAAAGCCGGCGATAAGGTTACTTTAGTAGGTTTCGGCACTTTTGAAACAAGAAAACGCGAGGCAAGAATAGGCCGTAACCCACGCACAAAAGAGGAAATAAAAATTCCTGCAAGCATTGCTCCTGCTTTTAAAGCCGGTAAAGCTCTTAAAGATGCTGTTGCAAAATAACATAAACGGCTATTGTTGCATGCTTTTGTTGGCAAGTTAGTATAGCACTTGCCACAGTATGTTATAATTGGGCAAATATAAATAAGTGGTTGCCAAATGCATTGCAGGTAGTTTATTTGCTTGCAAACGGCAACTGCTTTTTTGTTGTTTATTTGCAATACACCTGAAAGGAAACTGTATTTTTATGCGCATTGATAAATTTTTAAAGGTAAGTAGGCTTATTAAGCGCCGCACACTTGCAAACGAGGCCGCAGACGCCGCAAGAATTACCGTTAACGGAAAAGTTGTAAAGGCAAGCTATAACGTTAAAATTAACGATATTATTGAAATAGCATTTGGTCAAAAACCTGTTAAGGTTCAGGTGCTTTCGCTTAATGCGCCTTTGGGTAAAGACGTTGCAAGAGAAATGTACACTATTATTAGCGGCGACTAAATGCTGCTGGCATGCATAAAAACAGCATGTTTTGCATACATTGTTTCATAAAGCAATGTAAAGGAGCGTGCTTATTTATGACTGATGCGAAATTTCAAAATGTTACGCACAATTTAATACTAGAAAACAGACACGCACTGACAGCTACTGGTGTTTGCTCAATTATATCGTACGATTCCAAAGATGTTATCTTGGAAACGTCAATGGGTATTTTAAATGTTGGCGGCAACGATTTGCATGTAAGCGAGCTGAGTGTGCAAACAGGCGAAGTTAAAATTACCGGCGACATCGAATTTATTCAGTACGAAAAGCAAAAACAAGAACGTGGCAATTTTTTACAGCGATTGGTACGATAATGATTGCGCTATTGTCGGTTGGCGGCGCCGCACGAGATGCTGCTTTAAGTTTTGGGCTTGGATTTATACTAGGTTTTTTTTACTGTTTGTTACGGTTTTGTATTAGTGGCAAGCGCATTTCTGTTTTTGTGTGTGATGTTTTAATTTTTACCGTTGGCGCAGTATTGTTTCGCTCGGCGGCCGCCGGCATGTTCGAGGGTGGAATTATGCGATGGTACACTGCTTTTTGTGCTGTTTTAAGCTATTTTTTGTGTATTTCAATTTTTTTACACAAAGTTTTAAAAACAAGCAAAAAGGCAAAGTTATATTTAATGTTGCCTTTAAATTATATTTATAATTGCTATTTTAAAATAATTATTAAAGCATTTGCAGGTTTTATAATAAAAATATACATAAAAATACACAAAATATGTGTTAAAATACCTAAAAAGAAAAAAAGACACTTGCAAAGTGAAACAAAAATGTTGTATAATTCATAGTAACTACATTTATTTTTTATTTTAGTTTAAAGGTAAAGGAGTACATAATAATGCATGTGAAAAAAAAGACACGAAAAAGATTTTCATCTGTAATAATTTTAATTGTTGCAATTGCTGTTGTGGCCTATTTTACCTTTGCACTTATTAGCATACAAATAGACATATCGCAAAAAACTAAAGAATACCAAACACTTGTTAACGAGGTTGAAAAACAAGAGGCTTTAAATTTAGAGCTAAGCCGAATTGTTGAGAGCGACGACGAAGCAGCTTATATGGAACGTATTGCGCGTGAGCGGCTTGGATATGCAAAGCCCGGTGAATTGTTTTTTGTTGACATGAGTGGAGAGTAAAAAAAATAAAAACAAACATAAAGTTATAGCGTATTATACGCTTAGAAAGGAATTATTTTATATATATGTCAGTTGAGATAGGAAGCGTTTTGGAGGGCAAAGTGACAGGCGTTAAAAAATTTGGAGCATTTGTTGCTTTGCCTGAGGGAAACATGGGTATGATTCATATTTCGGAGGTATCATCTCAGTATATCGAAAATTTATCAGATTTTTTGTCGGAGGGGCAAAATGTTAAGGTTAAAGTTATTGGTGTAGACAATGGCAAAATTGCCCTTAGCATTAAGCGCACAGAGGACCAACCAAAACCGGTAGCTGTAAAGCGCACTAAAAGGGCCGATCCAGGGCGTGTTTGGCAACCGAAGGTTGTTGTAGGCGCTAAGTCTGAAATGAGTTTTGAGGAAATGATGAGCCAGTTTAAAACTCGCAGCGAAGAAAAGATTTCTGATTTGCGCAAAAGCACCGAATCACGTCGCGGCGGTAGTAGCGGATATTCCAGAAAAAGCCATTAGTATTATTTTTACTTTTTTAGCTTTTTTTAATAAAGCATGCTGGTTTATAAATAATAAATAACAATTTAAGGCATATGTATTAGGGCAAAACCCTAACACATATGCCTTTGTTTGCTGTGCTATATTTTCCTATGCATCTTTTTCATCTGCATCTCTGTCTTTGTCTTCGGTGTCTTTGTCAATGTTTTCTTTAGCTTGGTTGTAGCAATAGCGCATTATGCTGTTGCGTTTAACTATACCTATAAAACTGTTTTTACCATCAATAACCGGCACAAAATTTTGTGTAAACGCTGTGTTTACTAGTTCGCCCATTGTAGTTTCTATATGCACGCACTTGTAGTTTTTTTTGCGGGGTATGCTTGTTATTGGTATGTTTTCTGCCGCAAAAACGTTTAAATTTGCTTTGTTTTTTATTGCCCATAAAATATCGCCCTCGGTTATTGTGCCTACGTATTCTCCGTTAGCATTTAATACCGGTATCGACGAATATCTATGAAATTCCATTTTTTCAAGTGCCTGCCTAAGGGTAAAGTCCTCTTCCAAATATGCAACCTGTGCCTTCGGTGTTAAAAAAAATAATAAGTTCATAAAATTATTTTTTTCTCCTATTAATTATTAATAAACTGCACAATATAGTGTTTTAAATTTTATACCTTTTCACTACTCTTTTACAAGCCTTTTTGCCAAAAGCACACCCATTACCGACGACATCATAAGTCCTCTCGTCCAGCCACTAGAGTCTCCTAAACAAAATAAGCCTTTTATGTTGGTTGTTAAATTTTCGTCCATTTTAACTCTGTTCGAGTAAAATTTAAGCTCAGGAGAATACAGTAGAGTTTCTATTGATGCAAAACCCGGCACCACTGTATCGGTTGCCTTCATAAAATTAATTATGTTTGTCATTGCCCTGTATGGCATTGCCGCCGTAACGTCCCCTGCAATTGCATCTTGTAGTGTGGGTTTTAAGTTGCTTCTTTCCAGCTCGTCTTGCCATGTACGCTTTCCATCAAGTATATCTCCAAACCGCTGTACAAGTATTTTACCTCCTGCAAGCATGTTTGTAAGTTCTCCTACCTTTTGCGCATACGCTATGGGTTGGTTAAAAGGCTCGTAAAAATCGTGCGAACAAAGTATTGCCAAATTTGTGTTTTCGCTTTTTAAATTTTTGTAGCTATGACCGTTAACAACAGCTAGGTCGTTATCATAATTTTCTTGGCTTACAAATCCTCCCGGGTTTTGGCAAAATGTTCTCACCTTGTCTTTAAATGGTTTTGGGTAGCCAATTAGCTTGCTTTCGTAAAGTACATTGTTAACCTTTTCCATAACCTCGTTTCGTACTTCTACCCTAACGCCTATATCTACCGTGCCGGGCGCATGTGCTATTTTGTGCTCTTCACACAATTTTTCAAGCCATTTTGCTCCTCGTCTACCTGTGCATACAGCCACGTTTTTTGCTTTTATAACTTTGTTTGTGCCCTTGTCATTTATCACCACACCTTCGCATTTGTTATTTTCTATAATTATATTTATGCATTCTGTGTTAAATAATATTTCTACACCGTTATTTAAAAGATAATTTTGTATAGCAAGGTATATTTCCTGTGCTTTTTCCGTTCCTAAATGTCTAATAGGGCAATCTACCAATTTAAGGCCCGCCTGTATGGCGCGTTTGCGAATTTCTTTTACCTCGTCGGTTTGCTCCGCTCCCTCAACTTTGCTGTCTGCACCAAACTCCAAATATATTTTGTCGGTGTAATCAATAAGCTCTTGAGCTTTGCCTGTGCCTATTAGGCTTGGTAAATCTCCGCCAACCTCCCAGTTTAACGACAGCTTACCGTCGGAAAAGGCACCGGCACCTGAAAAGCCGGTTGTAATGTGGCATGGTTTGCAATTTACACACTGCTTAGTTTTGTGTTTTGGGCAACGCCTGTTTTCAATTTTATGCCCTTTTTCAATAATTAATATGTTTTTGTTGTAACCACTTCGCAACATTTCCAGCGCCGTAAATATACCCGAAGGCCCTGCGCCTACTATTATTGTATCTTTAACCATTTTATGTTTTTAAGTCCTTTATATATTATTTTTCAAAATTTTCCGCAACTTTTTCAAGTGTTTGTATTATATTTAAATGCTGAGGACATGTGTCCTCGCATTTGCCACACGCAATGCAATTGCCGGCTTTTGCACCACTGCTTGTCGCCATTGTATAGTGCCCTTTTAATGACGATTTATCTTTAAACTGCAATAATAAATTATGTACTCTTATTAAATTAGGTATTTCAATTTTCATCGGGCAATCGTCTACACAGTACTTGCAGTTTGTACATGGCACAGTTGGTACTTTTGCCATTTCGTCTGTTATGTACTGTATAAAGCTTTGCTCTTGCTGCGTTAGTTTATGCTCGCCTAACATTGTGTTAATATTGTCTTGCAATTGTTGCATTGTATTCATGCCGCTAAGCACCATTTTAACGCCATCAAGGCTTGCCGCAAACTTAATTGCAAGCGATGCTGCACTGCGATTATTAAATGTTTGCTCGTATTTTTGCGCCACTTCGCCGCTAAACTGTGCAAGTAAACCGCCTTTAACAGGTTCCATTACAATTATTTCTTTACCATGCTTTCTAGCTGTTTCATAACATTTTCTCGACTGAACTCTCTCGCTCTCCCAGTCGGCATAATTTATTTGGAGCTGTACAAAATCTACAAACGGGTACTTTGTAAGTATTTTGTCAAGCACATCTGCTTTGTCGTGCATCGAAAATCCAAAGTATTTTATTGTTCCAAGCTTTTTTTGCTTTTGACACCACTGCCAAATTTTTAGCTTTTCGGTTTTTTCAAAGCTTTCACCATCTATGTTGTGTATAAGATAATAATCAAAATAATCTACTCCACATCGCTGTTTTTGCTCTTCAAATGCCTTGTCGCAATCCTCTTCGCATGTAAAATCCCAAAAAGGCAATTTGTCTGCAATGCAAAATTTTTCTCTATCGTACCTGTTTACTACGCATTCTCTAAACGCTACTTCGCTTTGCCCGCCAAGGTAAACATAAGCTGTATCAAAATAGTTAAAACCTGCCTCCATGTATTCGTCTACCATTTTGCATGTGTGTTCAAAATCAGGTTTACCATCTTTTGTGTTAAGCCTCATTAATCCAAATCCAAGCTTTTTTTCAGGGAATATACTCATAATCCAACACCTCTATTTTTTATTGTTTATACACAAATCAATTGTATTAATTACTATTTAAATTGTACAAACATACAGTTTAATTTTACCATATTATATGCATTATTTCAATTAACAAATAAAATATTGTGTATAAATTTTTTATTAATTATTGTTCAAAACATCTAAAAGCGCAGAAAAAACCGCACTTGCTAAGGCAAATGCGGTTTTGGTTACATAATAATCAGTGAAAACCGAATTATGCTTCTTCCTTCATTTTTGCAAAGCACTCACTGCAGTAAACAGGGCGATCTTCACGAGGTTTAAAAGGAACCTTTGCTTCGCTTCCGCATGATGCGCATTCAGCAACATGCATTTCACGAGCGCCACGAGTGGCGTTTTTGCGGGCGTCACGGCAAGTTTTGCAGCGTTGTGGCTCGTTTTCGAAACCACGGCTTGCATAAAATTCTTGCTCACCTGATGTGAACACGAAATCTTGACCGCAATCTTTGCATACTAGTGTTTTGTCTTCGTACATTGTAGAGTCTCCAATCGGAATAAAATAGTATTTGCCCGCTAAAGGACTTAAACCTATCACCTTTGATCTTGCCAAATGCTATGTTTTAAGCTATAAGGGGCATATTAAAAAAGTGGCAAGCCACGTTTTTACAAAATAAATAACCTGTTATCGCAATTTTGCTCTCACTCTTGCAAGTGCATTGTCTACAGTTTTTTGCGATACATTAAGTTCGGTTGCAATTTGAATATATGATTTACCGTCTAAAAAGGCGGAAAGAACCAATTTTTCAAGTTCTGAAAGCCTGTTTTCAATGTCTTTAAGCGCACAATTATAGCTTTCATTTTCAACAATTAAGTCCTCGGGGCCAGGCGATACACCTTTTACATCGTTTTTAATGTGCAAAAGAGGCACAGCGTTGTTTAATGGCGCATGTTTTTGCCTTGTTGCCGCCCTAGTAGCCGACACAGCCGCGTTTGTAATGCACACACCGGCGTATGTTGCAAACTTAGCACCTTTAGTTTCGTTATAGTTTAATATTGCCTTAAAAAGCGCAACCATGCACTCTTGAATAATGTCGTCATATTCAAGCCCGGCGCACATATGGCGCTTTGCTGTTGCCTTTATATGCGGCATAAAATGTTG
>CAYJLZ010000015.1:15298-28253 GCA_964371265.1 uncultured Bacteroides sp.
CATTATATCCGACAGAGCTTGCTCATCGCCCTGTTTTGATTGACTAAGTATTTCATCAATATTATTATGCATTTAAGCCTCTTGCTTAGTACTATCCGTTACTAATATTATTAAACAATATAAAGTGTACTCTTTATTTAAAATAATGTCAAGGTGTGTTTTGCAAATATTATAAATTTTTGTTTATTTTTCACAAAAAATATATGCGTTTTTTATCAAACAGATGTTGAATTATCGGCATTTATTGTGTCAATAGTTATGTTTCTTATCCAATTTCCACTTTTTATTCTTATAAATGATAAAATGCCTTTAACCGGGCTGTCGAGTTTTAAAAACACATAAACAAGAGGAACCGGAAACTCAAGCCATATTCCCGTTATTATGCCGGCAGGTATGCTAATTGCCCACAACGCTCCGCAATCATATAAAAAAGATGTTCGCGTATCGCCACCGCCGCGCAAAATACCTACTATACAAGTTATTTCGGCACATAAAACTAGTTGTAACAATGCCATAACACCCATTATGTTATATGCAGCAGTGTAGGCCTGGGCTGATGTACTATATAGCATTAAAAAATACGGCCTTATAAATAAAATAAGTACACAGTTAAAAATGCCTATTAAAAACGACATACCTATAAAAGTATTAGCAATTAACTGCGCTCTTTTGCTGTTGCCCTCGCCTATTGTTTTGCCCGTAAGTACAGCCGATGCATTTGCAACGCCCATTACCGAAACAAGCGCAAGTTGTTGTAGCACGCTTGCAATGCTGTTTGCCGTAACAAAAACCTCGCCAATTTGTCCCATTATTGCCGTAGTTGCAATAAATCCAATACTCCAAAGCATCTCGTTACCCAATACAGGTAAAGATATGCGCATGTATTGCGGTAGTATTTTAAAGCTAAGCACTCGGCAATCGTGCAGCCTAAAGTTTACTGTTTTTTCTTTAAAATACATGTAAAATAGCACCATTAAAAGCTCGGAAACTCGTGCAATTATTGTACCAACTGCGGCGCCCCTAACGCCCATTGCCGGTGCGCCAAAAAGCCCGAATATAAACACCGCATTAAAAAATACGTTTATAAAAAAGCTTATGCCGTAAATTACGGCCGAAATAGTTACCTTTTCTACTGCACGAAGGCTCATCATGTAGTTGTTTGCAATGCTGTAAGGCACGAACGAAAACGCCACAAGCCCAAGGTAACCCGCTGCCATTGCAACAACATCTGCCTCTTTGCTAAACAAACCCATTATTTGCGAGGGAAAAATAATGCAAACAATTGCTATTAACAAACTTAAGGCAAAAACTATTTGCATACTAAGGCGCATAACCCTTTTAATGCTCTGCATGTCCTTTTTTCCCCAGTATTGTGCAATAAGAACTGTGCCTCCGCTAGACAGACCAAACCCACAAGACATTAAAAATACAAATGGCTGTGTACCTATGTACGCCGCAGAAATCGCCGTGTCGCCCAGGGTTCCTATCATAACGCTGTCCATCATATTTACGCCAAAACTTATAATATTTTGCAGCGCTACCGGTATTACAAGCGCAAATACCGATTTAAAAAATACTTTTTCAAGTATAAATTTTGATTTTATTGTGTTTAACATTTTTTATGTTCTCCTATATGTATTGCTTATACATATATTTATACTTTTTGTGCAACCTGTTTATCGCACAGCAATAATTAGCACATAGGGCACACTAGCCCAATGCCTTAAAATATAATTTAATAATTTACACAAAACTAAAATTTTTATTTTATTTATCTGCAACTACCATTTATATACTCATTGTAATATTATTACGCAATATTGTTTTTTGTATATTTATTGTTGTTTCATAGTAAGTGCAATTCGTTTTTTCTGTGTGTCTACACTTAAAACGGTAACGTCCACAACGTCTCCAACTTTAAGCACCTCGCTTGGGTGCTTAATAAATTTGTCGCAAATTTGGCTTATATGCACAAGACCGTCTTGGTGCACACCAATGTCTACAAATGCGCCAAAATCTATTACGTTGCGCACAGTGCCTTTTAAAACCATGCCCTGTGTTAAATCTTTCATGTCCAGCACATCGCTGCGAAGTAGCGGTTTTGGCAAGCTGTCGCGCATATCCCTGCCCGGGCGCAATATTTCAGCTATAATATCCTCAAGTGTTGGCACACCTATGCCCGTTTTTTCCGACAAACTGCTTAGCCCCTCTTGTTTTGCTTTGCTTTGCAAATTTGCAACTTCGCTTGTACCTATATCGGCTACTTTATATCCGCAGTACTCAAGCAATGTTTTTGCGGCATCGTAGCTCTCGGGGTGAACTGCTGTTGTGTCCAGCTTATTTTTAGCACCCGGCACACGCAAAAAGCCTGCGCACTGCTCAAATGCTTTGGGGCCAAGTTTTGGCACTTTTAAAAGCTCTTTGCGAGTTTTAAACTCGCCTGTTTGCTCTCTGTATGTAACAATGTTTTTTGCTGTTGCACTGCTTACGCCCGCAACACGAGATAAAAGCGGCACGCTAGCGGTGTTTACGTCTACCCCAACTGTATTAACGCAGTACTCCACAACACCGTCTAAGGCACCATTAAGCTGCGCTGTGGGCATATCGTGCTGATACTGCCCTACACCAACCGCTTTTGGGTCTATTTTAACAAGTTCGCTCAAAGGGTCTTGCAATCGGCGTGCAATTGAAATTGCACTTCGCAAATTAACGTCGTAATCGGGAAATTCTGCCGCAGCAAGTTTAGATGCAGAGTAAACGCTCGCACCGGCCTCGTTAACTACCATGTACTGTGGGTTTTCGTCTATTTCACTTAGCAACTCCGCTGTAAATATTTCTGTTTCTTTGCCCGCTGTTCCGTTGCCTATTGCAATAATTTCTACCTTATGCTTTTTAATAAGGTTTTTAACAGTTTTTTTTGCCTCTTCTACGCGTTTAAATTCGGGCAGTGGGTAAATAACAGCTGTGTCAAGCACCTTGCCTGTTTCGTTTACAACTGCGGTTTTACAACCCATTCTGTACCCGGGGTCTAGCCCTAGGGCTACTTTGCCTTTAATTGGCGGTTGCAACAAAAGTTGCTGCAAATTTTTGCTAAACACCTTTATTGCGCCCTCACATGCTTTTTCGGTTAAGCCTGTGCGCATTTCCCTCTCAAGGCTCGGCGAAATTAAGCGAGAAAAAGAATCCTCTGCCGCCAGCGACACCACATTTGCACAATCGCTGTTATTTTTAACGTACTTATCCTTTACCATGCGCACGGCTCTGTCGTCCTCTACGTTTACGCTAACTTTTAAAAAGCCCTCTTTTTCGCCTCTGTCTACGGCAAGTGTGCGGTGGCCTGCCATTTTATTTACAGGCTCGGCATAGTCGTAATAGGTGGCGTAAACGCTGTCGGTGTCTTTTTTAGCCGCTTTGCTTTGCAAAACAGCCGTTGCGTTGTACAAGCTGCGCAATGTACTGCGCATTGCAGCGTCGTCACTCATCATCTCCGATATTATATCGCTTGCGCCTTGCAAGGCCTCTTCAGGCGTTGTTACGCCCTTTTCTTCGTCTATGTACTGTTGTGCAAGCTCTTTGCTGTTATCTTTTTCGTTTTGTTGCAATATTGCAAGCGCTAGCGGCTCAAGCCCTTTAGCCTTAGCAATACTTGCCCTTGTTTTTCTTTTTGGTTTAAATGGGCGGTATATATCCTCAACTTCAGCAAGTGTTTTCGCCTTTTCTAGTTGCATTTCTATTTCAGGTGTCATTGCCTCTTGCTGTGTTATGCTGTTTTTTACAGTTTCTTTTTGCTCGTCAAGCTTGCGCAAATAGCCAAGCCTTTCGTCAACTTCTCTCAGCGTTTGGTCATCCATGCTTCCTGTGGTTTCTTTTCGGTAACGGGCAATAAAAGGTATTGTATTGCCCTCATCTATTAGCGCTATTGTATCGGCTAGTTTCTTTTCGTCTAGTTTAAATTCTCCCGCTAAAACTTTTGCATAATTTGTCATCGTATTCTCCCATCTTGTTTCATGTATAAATAATTATATATTTTTGTTTGTGTTTTTAGTGTTTTTAGTTAAATTTTTATTTTTATATGCGCAAAAAATAATGTACAAAGCCCAAATAATAATTGCAACCAAAGCAATTAAAAGCCCTAGCGCAAAGCCCGGAGTTTTGTACGTAAACACAATTTCGTTGTACCCTGCGTTTCCAAGCACCGCCATCATTCCGCCCGATACTTTTTCAATTTGTACAGGCATGCCGTTTACAGTTGCGGTAAATCCCTCGTCGTACGGAACGGCAAAGTAAACAAGGCTCTGTGCAAAAAGCTCTATTTCAGCAGTAAAGCCACTGCCGTCTGTAACAAAAGTGTCGGCGCTAACAAACTGCCTATTTGCAATATCTTGCGCATATGATGAGTAATCAAATCCGTCCATATCTACATTTATTGCGGGCTGAATGTACTGCGAGTACATTTGCACTTGTTGGTTTGTAAGGCCTATTGCCCTAACTAACATATGGCTTTTGTTTTCATCTGCTAAATTTTCAAGTGCGCTCATTTCAATATACTTATCGTACGCAAAACAAAGCCCTATGTAGTGTATATTTTCGTATACATCATATTCACCGCTAGTAAAAGCGTATTCCCATCCAAATTCGGCATAGTTTTCGTTAAACGTTGCCGATTCATCTTTGGGCATAATTGTGTACTTAACCCCAAGCAATCCTCTCAGTGCATAGTCAGAATGATCGGGTTGGCTTCTCACATCTCGTGTTGAGCCAAACATCGGGTAAAACTCCATTATTGACGGTGTTACAACGCTTGTAAAAAATTGCAAATTCGACTTACCCGTCATAAGCCCAATATTGTCCACAGTTTCGTACGAATCTGTTCTGTAATAATTGTCGCTTTCAGGCCATGGTATTTCGGGCGCACTCTCAAACATTTCAGCTGTGTAGTTTGCATCGTTTTCCCACTGCGTAAATTTACCTATCGACACATGTATCATACTGTAAAATACCGAAAAGCAAAGAACAAGCGCAAACAAAATTTTTATAAACTTAATGCTTCCTTTTTTAAATCGCCACGCAATATAAAATAAAAGCAACCCCAATATACTAAGTAGCCACATTACCCAAAATTGTTCGGTGTTGTTAACAGCACCAATGCGCCATCCATCGTCAGTTTTAGTGGGTACAATGCCAAAAACAATAATTGCAAACGATATAATACTTACAATTTTAAG
Source organism: uncultured Bacteroides sp. (assembly GCA_964371265.1). GTDB lineage: Bacteria > Bacillota > Clostridia > Oscillospirales > Ruminococcaceae > Ruthenibacterium. Next base: position 20,524 of record CAYJLZ010000015.1, read on the forward strand.
TGCACCCGGTGTGTTATACCGTACATTTTTGTAATTGCCTTGTGCCAATAAAGGCACTGTTTCACTTTGCAAAACATGCATTGTTGCAAGGCACATAATTAGCATAGGCATATAGTACCATCTAGCGTAATAGCTGGAATTTAACATGTAAAACGAACTGTTTAGTATCGGCACAAAAGCCATGAAAAAGCAAATTATTAGCGTGTATGTAACCCAGCTTTTCTTTTTTGCACGCATATATGCAACTACACCCACCATGCTTACAACCGGCAAATATGCCGACATACTTGTCCATTTAACAACACCTTGCGTGTATATAGATGGCAAATACGGCGGGTCCGGCACCATAAACGGCGAGGTTAGTATAGCAAAATATTGCTGTACATTTCCATACATCAATAGCGAAAATCCGTTTGCAATATCGTCGGTGCGTGGGTTGCCCATTAGCGCCAAAATTGCAGGAATTAAAAGCGCACACCCCATTGCAACACCCAGTAAGCTCTCAAATGCAAGCAATAAAAAGCGCGGCAATGTAATTTTGTAACTTTTACATGCTAGTTTTACAAAAAAGTAAATAAACAAAAATACAATTTGCCCTGCAAAAAAGAAGTAATTGTTAATACAGTTTAATGCAACAAAAAAAGCAAAAATTCCAAATTTCTTGTTGTACACAAATTCGTCAAGGCTGTAAAGCATAAAGGGAAACAGGGCCGTACAGTCTAAAAACGAGTTAAAAAATACGTTGTATATATTAAAACCTGACAGTGCATATATTACGCTACAAAGCACTGCTGCCGATTTTAAACTTGTGTATCTATTTAAGTAACAGTATGCGCCAAGGCCTATTGTGCCAAATTTTATCGCAAGCATAGGCACCATAAGGTAAGGCGCAAACGAAATTGGAAAAAGCGTTGTTATCCAAAAAAACGGCGAACCCACAAGATAATACGAATACGCATTTATAAACGAGGTTCCAAGGTCGGTTTCCCAGCTCCATTGCCCTACAGATGTTTTTACAAACTCATTTGCATATGCATAAAACGGAAGTTGCTGGCTATTGTAATCTCCGCAATAAATAAAAATACCGCCGTCTACAATAACAAACGGCAAAAAAATTACAAGCGCCGCAAATGCCGAAAAGGCAAATGCCTTTATGTGCTGATCATATTTATTTTTTCGAGGTTTGTTCATTAATTTCACCGTTTATAATATTTTTACAGCATTTATCTTTTACCTTGTATACCTAAAAGAGCAAGCTCTTTTGTTAAGGCGTGTGCACTTTTAAACAATATGCTCTTTAATCCTATCGACTGTGCCGCCTCTACATTGTGCAGTGTATCGTCAATAAAAATTGTCTTGTTAATGTCTAGGCCAAATTTGCGCAGCGTACCCAAGTAAATTCTCGTATCCGGTTTGCTTATTTTAACGTTGCACGAAGCTATTCCGCCTTTAAAATACTTCCAAAAATGCCTGCCCTCCAGGCGTGCAAACGTGTCTTTTGCTATGTTTGACAAAAAGTATAAATTATAACCGTTTGCTACAAGTTTTTTCATTAGCCTTGTTGTATCGTCTTTAGTAGTTAGCATATCTTCCCAGTCGTTTAGCACAACATTCATTTCATATTTACGGTTAATTTCTTCTGCTTTTTTCATCATTATATCGTTTGCATCTTGCCTTGTAATTTCATCTCTATCAAGTGCTTTCCACTCTTTGCTACCAAAAGATATCTCATAAAGTTGTTCTTCAAGCTTTTCATTGGTAAAGCGGTCAAGCAAAAAAAGCTCGGGGGCATAGTCTATTACAACGCCACCCAAATCGAAAATAATATTGTTATACATAAACTTATCTCCTTTAAATGTAGTTTTAAGCATACATACAAGCCTTTTTTGAATATAATTTTAGCAGTTGTAAGTATAATAAATAATAGGCCGAGTTAGTGAATTAATAATTGCACTTAAATACTCGGCAGAAAGTGAGCAGGCTATGACAATAAGCGAATTGTGCGAGCGCAGCGTAATAAACATAACAAGCGGCACTAACCTAGGAAATGTAAATGATGTGGTGTTTAGTGAAATAAACGCCGAAATAACGCATTTAATTATTTACGGTCGCCTAAAACTTTTTGGAATATTAGGCCGAGAAGACGACACGTTTATACCCTGGGCCGACATTAAAAAAATTGGCACCGATGTACTTTTAGTAGACACCGATTTAAACAAACTGCCAAAGCGCGATAACAATAACAGGCGCAGTATACTTTTTGGGTAAGTGTTTGTTTGTTTTATAATGCGTTTGCAACAAATAGTGTAAACACTGATTATTACAAATAAAAACGTTTAAACTACTCTGTTTTGTCTATTAAGGTGTTCAAAAGTTCTTGCCTTGTATCCCATAGTTTTTGCGACAAATCCACATAATAATTGTGTGGATTTTCAAACCTTGTTACCTCGTCCCACAAAGTTTCAAGCTCTTTTTCACAGTTTTCTTTAATTTGCAATAGTTTTGGCAAATTGTAAATTCTTTTGCCGTCTTTGTAAATTTGTACATCAAGGCGCTTTGCATACACGTTTTCAAATTTACGTTTTTTCCATGTTTGGTTTGGGTCAAAAAGAGTTATTCCGTCCGGCAAATTTTCGTCAAAATTTTCATCTTGCACTGTTATATAATCTGCCATTGCCTTGTTTGTTGTTTTATCGTATATTCTGTGTACTTTTTTTATTTGAGGAATAGTCATTTTTTCAACTGTTTCGCTATTTTTTATCTTCGGTTCGTATTCGCCGTTTTTGTCTTTTACTGCTACAAGTTTGTATACACCGCCAAAAACAGGGTCGCTTTTTCCGGTAATCAAATTTTCGCCTATGCCAAAACTGTCTACCCTTGCACCTTGTAAAAGTAAATCTCTTATAATATATTCGTCCAGCGAATTAGATGCACATATTTGACAGTCCTCGTATCCTGCAGCATCAAGCATTTGCCTGGCCTTTTTTGAAAGATACGCAATATCGCCCGAGTCTATTCTAATACCTTTTGGTCGTTTATTTAATGGTTTTAAAACCTCGTTAAATACTTTAATTGCGTTTGGTATACCGCTTTTTATAACATTATAGGTATCTACAAGAAGTGTGCAGTTATCGGGGTAATTTTGCGCATAACTTTTAAATGCCTCGTACTCGGTGTTAAAAATTTGCACCCAGCTGTGTGCCATTGTACCAACGCAAGGTATGCCAAACTCTCTGTCGGCAAGCACACACGCCGTTGCGCTTGCACCGCTAATATACGCTGCCCGTGCACCAAGCACTGCAGCATCGTAGCCCTGTGCACGCCTAGATCCAAACTCTAAAACAGGGCGCCCTTCAGACGCTCTTACTATTCTGTTTGTTTTTGTTGCAATAAGGCTTTGGTGGTTTATTGTTACCAGCACAAGTGTCTCTATAAGCTGGGCTTGTATTACCGGCCCTTCTACTATTATTATAGGCTCTGTTGGAAAAATAGGCGTCCCCTCCGGCACTGCCCAGACATTACACGTAAACTTAAAATTTTTAAGGTACATTAAAAATTCCTGCGAAAAACATCCTTTTTGCCTTAAAAAATCTATATCTTCATCGGTAAAGTGCAAATTATCAAGTACACCGCACAGCTGTTCCAGCCCTGCAGCTATTGCAAAACCGCCTTTGTCGGGCACTTTACGAAAAAACATATCGAACACACCTGTTTTTTCACTGAGTCCATTTTCAAAATATCCGCCGGCCATTGTAAGCTCGTAAAAATCCATAAGCAGTGTTAAATTTCTTGCCACGCTGTTGTATTTCATTTAATGCCCCGTTTCATAATTACTTTTTACCCCATGAATATATGTACTTATATTTTAAAATATTCAATACTACTTTGCACTGTGCTGTGTATGTATTCTTCGAGCATCTTAATATCGTCAAATTTTACGTTTGGCTTTACATATTTGTAAAATTCAACGCAAACATTTTTATTGTATAGCTCGCCATTAAAGTTAACAATGTGCGTTTCACACGTTATTGCATCACCGTCAAAAGTTGGTCTATTTCCAAGCCCTGTTGCACCTGCATAACTTTTGTCATCAATTACAACTTTTGTTATGTAAACGCCGCTTTTTGGCAGTATCATACCGTTAGGATACACTTGATTTATTGTAGGATAGCCCATTTTGCGTCCTATTTTTTTACCGTGAAGCACTTCGAAATCAATACTGTATGCCTCGCAAAGCATTGCGTTTGCCTTTTCAATATCGCCGTTTTGTAGCGCCGTTCGTATTTTAGTAGACGATATCTCCTCGTTTTCATAGTAGCTCATCGGCACAATATGCGTTGTTATTTCGTATTCTTTGCATAATTCTTGTAAAATTTTTGTGTTACCGCTTTTATTTTTACCAAATGTAAAATTTTCTCCGCAAAAAATATGTTTTGCATTTAAGCAGTTTACAAGCACTTGTTTTACAAAGTTTTGTGGTGTTAAATTGCAAAAATCAAAAAACGGCGGGCTAAAATAATTGTCAATGCCAAGGCTATTTATTCTTAGTTTTTTTTGGGGCAAACTCAGTATTGAAAGCCCTTTTATTTCGGCACCTTTTTCAGGTAAAGTAAACGTAAAAACGCAAGATTTTAGGTTGTTTTCCTTTGCACAACTCACCGCTTTGCCTATTACTTGCCTGTGCCCTAGGTGAATACCATCAAAGTAACCAAGGGCAACAGCCGTTTTTTTTGTTTCGTTTATTTTTTGTAAGCTGCTGTATATTTCCATTTAAACTGCCATTCCTCTTAATATAAAAATTTACGTTTACTCGGGCCTTACAAATATTTTTTTTGCGTTAAGCACATTTTCGTTAACTTCACATACTCCAACAAAAAAAGCGCTGTTATTTATTTGTGCGCTGTTTGTGTTTTTTGTTTGTTCTTTGCCGCACGTTTGTTGCGGTTTTACATATGTGCTATATAAGCCGTTTTGCATATTAAATTTATATGTTGGTGCGCCGTTTAACAGTCTTTTATATATAACATCTCCAACTGTTATGTTGGGCAAGTGTTCAAATACTGTTTGCGTTTTTATAAGCAAACTCTCCAGCGTTCCGCTGTTTTTAGCCTCTTGCACTTGCTGCAATGTATATGCGCTTTCAATTTTGTACACTCCGGCCTTCACTCGCACAAGTGCGCTCATTGTGCCCACTGTGCCAAGCGCCTCGGCCATATCCTCTAAAAGTGTTCTTATGTATGTTCCCTTCGAACAATGCACCTCTAATTTATAACTCGTTTCGTCTATTTGGTTTAAACACTTTATGCTGTGTATAACAACACTGCGTTTTTGCCGTTCAATATTTTCGCCCTTTCGCGCTAACTTATAAAGCGGCACACCGTTAATTTTTACCGCCGAATACATTGGCGGCAGTTGCTGTGTTTGCCCTGTAAACTGCGGTATAATATTATTTATACTTTGCATGTTAATTTGGCTGTCTACACTGTTTGTTTGTATTACTTCACCTGTAATATCGCCCGTATTTGTTTTAATGCCAAGTTTTAACGTTGCAACATATGTTTTATCGTGGTTTTCTTGCATATCTATGGCTTTTGTTGCCTCGCCTATAAAAATGGGCAGCACTCCTGTTGCCATAGGGTCCAACGTGCCGCTGTGGCCTATTTTTTTTGTGCCGCAAATACCTCTAAGTTTTGCTACAACGTCAAAAGATGTAAAATCCGTTGGTTTGTCTATTATTAAAATGCCTGTCATTTTAGCGCTCCGTTTAGGTTAAATTACTTTTTCAATTTCGGCAAGTATAGCTGCACGCACACTTTCAATGCTACCTACAATTTCACAGCCTGCCGCTTGCGTATGTCCTCCACCGCCAAGGCCTGCACATATTTGTGCCGCATCAATACCCTTTAATGTTCGTACGCTTACTTTAAAACTACTGTTTGTTTGCTGGCGTATTGTAACGCCTATTTCCACGCCTTCAATTGCACGGGGAAGTGCGGTTATTCCCTCTAAGTCTGTTTGCAAAACGCCTATTTCTTCCATTTGCTCAAGCGTTATGTTAATTAGCGCACATCTGTCATCATGCAAAAATTCAAGGCTTTCAAGCGCCAATCTCTCTATTAAAATGCGCCTTTTGCTTTTATTTTCAAATAAAATTTGATTGAGCTCTACCGAATTTACACCGTGCTCTATAAGTTTTTGCGCTACACCATGTGTTTTTGCTGTTGTGTTTGCAAATCTAAAACAACCGGTATCTGTTGCAACGCCAGTATATAAGCAACTTGCAATAAGCGGTGTAATTTCTACGCCCATTTTTTCAATTACATCGTACAAAAGCTCTGCCGTTGCCGATGCTTTATCGTCCAGTAGCAACATATTTGCAAAACCACTGTTAGATGGATGATGGTCTATACACAAGTCCACCTTGTTAATGTATTCGCTAAGTCCCTCGCCAAAAAGCTGTGCACCGGCAACGTCTACCGCAACAATAAATGCAGGTTCGAAGCTATTGTTAAATAGCTCAATTTGCATGTAATCGTACCTTGTGTTTATTTCGTCGTTGCACAAAACCGCGGCGGTTTTGCCAAGGTTTTTAAGCGCATGATAAAGTGCCGCTGCACTGCCTATTGTATCTCCATCAGGGTTTTTATGGCACAGTATCAACACATTATTAGATTTTAATAGTATGCTTATAGCATTTATCAAATCAATATTTTCACTCATATAAAGTCCGTTCTGCCGTTTTTCGGCATTTTTTATTGTAATTGCCAATAATTATTTTTTATCGTTAAGTTTTGCAATTACATCGTTAATATGGCTTGCATATGCACTGCCGTCGTCTGCAACAAATCGCATTTCAGGCGCTTTTCTTATGTGCATACGCTTTGCAATTTCACTTCTTACGTGGCCTGTCGCCTTGTTAAGCGCTTTTACAGCCTCCTGCGTTGTGTTTTGCTTGTCCATCATGCTTATATATACTTTTGCCGTTGCCAAGTCTTGAGTTACCTCAAGGCGCATTACGGTTAAAAATCCTTGCACTCTAGGGTCTTTCATTTCGCCTATAATGCTAATAACTTCTTTTTTCATGTCTTCGCCTAGGCGTGCCATGTTTTTGCTTTGTGCCATATTTTCACCTCTTTGCCTTTTATTTAATGTTACTATATTTTTTGTTGCATGGTTATAAATATACAAACCATCAATTTATTTGTATATTTATTTTTTATATAAAAATATTCTCGATATTAAGCACTTTTTAATCTCTGTATTCCTCTATAATAAATGCTTCAAAAATATCTCCCTCTTTAATATCGGTGTATTTAACAAGGCCTATGCCGCACTCGTAGCTTGAGGCAACTTCTTTAACATCATCTTTAAATCTGCGTAAAGAATCAATTTCGTCCTCGGTAATTACAATTCCGTCGCGAACAAGCCTAATTTTAGCGTTGCGAGTAATTTTACCATCCTTTACGTAGCTACCCGCAATTGTGCCTGCCGATGATATTTTAAACACGTTTCTAACCTCGGCACGTCCAATTTCAACTTCTCTGTATTTAGGCGCAAGCATGCCTTTCATAGCATCCGTTACGTCGTTAATGGCATCGTAAATTACCCTGTACATACGCATTTCAACTTCGGCGCTTGTTGCCTCGGCCCTTGCAACATCGTCGGGCCTTACGTTAAAGCCAATAATTATGGCACTACCTGCGTTTGCAAGCATTACGTCGGATTTATTA
>CAYJLZ010000015.1:28263-28561 GCA_964371265.1 uncultured Bacteroides sp.
CGCGTACTTCCTCGTTAGATATTTTCTCAAGGCTCTGTTTAACTGCCTCGGCACTTCCTTGCACGTCGGCCTTAACAATAATAGCAAGCTCTTTGCGCTCGCCCTCGGCAATTTGGCTAAATAAGTTGTCGAGTGTAACCTTTTTGTATTCGCTAAACTGCTGCTCTTTTGTTTGTACTGCACGATTATCGGCAAGCTCTCTTGCTAGGCGCTCGTCTTCTACGGCGTCAAACAAATCGCCTGCGCTTGGCACAGCTGTAAGGCCTGTTATCTCAACAGGCGTAGACGGCCCTGCTAC